>DATIMM010000250.1:0-3688 GCA_035475295.1 Bryobacteraceae bacterium | reverse complement strand
GGCATTGGATCTTCTTCATCAACATACCGATTGGCGCACTCTCGTTGTTTCTCACCCAGCGGCTGGTGGAAGATCCGCCATGGCTGAAAGAAGAGAAACGCGCGGGCCTGAAGATCGACTATATCGGGTTTGCACTGATTGTCATCGGTGTGGGCTGCTTTCAGGTGGTGCTGGATAAGGGGCAGCAATTGGACTGGTTCGGTTCGCCGTTTATTGTCGCAATGTTCGGCATCGGACTGCCGGTTCTGATTGCGTTCTTCTTATGGGAGTGGTATCACGAGGACCCGATTGTCGATGTCCGGCTGCTGAAGAATCGCAACTTCGGAACGGCGGTGGCGTTTTCGTTCGTGCTGGGAATGGTGCTGTTCGGCTCCACCGTTCTGATTCCCCAGTTTTTGCAGAACAGCATGGGCTATACCGCAGAACGGGCGGGAATGGCCCTTTCACCGGGAGGCCTGGCGTTGATGGTGATGATGCCGGTTGCGGGGAAGCTGCTGAGCACGCGAATCGATCCGCGGCTGCTGGTGTCCCTGGGGTTCCTGATCACGTCGATCACGCTGCATGTGATGACCGTTATCTATCAGGGAATCGACTTCCAGACCATTGTCTTGCTGCGCATGCTGCAGGTGATCGGCTTGCCTCTGATATTTGTGCCGATCAGTACGTTGAATTACATCGGCGTGCCGCGCGAGAAAAACAATCAGGTGTCGGGCATATCGAATTTCGCGAGAAACATCGGTGGCAGTATCGGGACTGCGCTGCTGAGTACGTTTTTAGCGCGTCAGGCGCAGGTTCACCAGAATACATTTGCGGCGCATACAGGCCACGGGGATTTGAATTTTCAGAGCCTCCTCGACAGGCTGACCGGCGCCTTTACCGCGCAGGGATACGACGCCATGACGGCTGCGAAGAAAGCATTGGCGCAGGCGTATGGAATGGCGCAGGCGCAAGCGAGCGTGCTGGGATTTGAAAATGCTTTTTGGATTATGTCGGTCACAATCCTTTGCCTGGTGCCGTTTCCCTTTGTGATGCGACGCCCGCCGGCCCGACAGCCGAGCGGCATGGGCGGGCACTAAAGCGCGGCTTCTGACTTGGTCTCGCGCAGGGCAGCGGCGGTCCGGCACGTCCGGGCGCGGTCCAGGAGAAGGTCGCGCTCACGCGCGTTCCGGGTGAGCGATGCGGCGCGTTCAAACTCGGCACGCGCCTCGTCGAAGCGGCCAAGTTTCTTAAGGAGATATCCGCGGACGCTAGGTAGAAGGTGGTACGACTTGAAGGCGGGCTCCGGCGTGAGTGCGTCGACAAGTTCAAGGCCCTTTGCCGGACCGAACGCCATGGCGAGGGCGACGGCGCGGTTCAGCTCCACAACGGGCGATGGCGCGAGTTGAGACAGGGAATCGTATAGCGCTGCGATGCGTTTCCAGTCCGTTTCCGCCGGCGTACGGGCCCGCGCATGACAGGCCGCGATGGACGCTTGCAAGGTATAGGGGCCGGGAGCGCGGTCGAGCTTGTTGCTGATTTCTTCCGCATGCTGCAGAGCGGTAAGGCCACGCCCGATCAGGAGTTGATCCCAGAGCGCCCGATTCTGATCGAAGAGCAGGATGGGTTCTCCTGAAGGACCGACGCGGGCCCTGGACCGGGAAGCCTGGATTCCATCAAGGCTACGAGGCCGTGAACCTCGGGCTCCTTTGGCGCAAGCTCAGCCAGAATACGTCCCAGGCGGAGCGCGTCTTCGCAGAGTGCAGGCCGCAGCCAATCGTCCCGGCAGTGGCGGAGTAGCCTTCGTTGAAGACGAGATAAATTATCTCGACCACGGAGGAAAGACGCGACGCGAGCTCGTCCCGGCCGGGCATCTCAAAGGGAACGTGTGCGTCGGCGAGGGTCCGTTTGGCGCGGACAATGCGCTGGGCGACGGTGGCCTCGGTCACGAGAAATGCGCGCGCGATTTCCTCAGTGGCTAAACCTCCGAGCAAGCGAAGCGTGAGCGCGACGCGCGCCTCGGTGGAGAGAACCGGATGACAGGAGATGAACATAAGGCGCAGGAGGTCGTCGCCGACGTGATCGTCGAGGTCGTTACCAAACTGCGCGAGGGCTACTTCCTGTTGGGATTCGAGGTTGCGGCCGAGCTCTTCATGCTTGCGCTCCAGCCGCTTGTTCCGGCGTAAGACATTGATGGCGCGGTTCTTCGCGGCGGCCATGAGCCAAGCGCCGGGGTTGCGCGGGATGCCCGAATCCGGCCACTGCTGAAGCGCGGCAACGAGTGCTTCCTGCGCGAGATCCTCGGCGAGGCCGACGTCGCGCACAATGCGAGTGAGACCAGCGATGAGCCTGGCCGATTCCATCCTCCAGACCGCGTCGATTGTGCGATGTGTATCGGTAAGCTCCACTCGTACCGATCACATCATCTTTGCACCTGGCAGCGCAAGCCGGAGGAGCGGCGAGTATTGCCGAGCGGCGTTCCTCCGTGTCGTTTGCTCGGGCCTGCGTGCCCCCGTGTTCCTATCGGATTCAGGCGTTATCCAGAAGGCCGCTGTCAGGCAGTCTGCTGCTCGCAGTTGACCATCCACGGCATGCCGAATCGATCGGTAAGCATGCCAAAGCGTTCCGCCCAGAAGGTCTTCTGCATCGGCATCTGCACTTGTCCGCCGTCGGCGAGTGAGTGGAACAAGCATTCCGCTTCGGCGGGATCGTTGACGCTGAGCGATAACGAAAAGCCCTTTGGTTCCTGATAAACGCCCGGACGGCCGTCGGATCCCATCAGTATCTGGTCGCCCACTGTCATCCTGGCGTGAAGGATTTTGTTGCGCCATTCAGCAGGGACATGTTCTGCCATGGGCGATCCTTCGTTAGCGAACGTTGCCGTGATCTTGCCGCCGAGAGACTGTTCGTAGAACTTAAAAGCTGCCTCGCATTGGCCGTTGAAAATAAGGTAAGGATTCAATTGCATAACGCACTCCGTCTGGTCTGTAGCCTGGAGCCGGACTGTCGACGGCTTTGACCGGCTGAACAAGCTCCATCATTATGTCGAACGAGGGGAGCAAAATCGACATCCGAGACGATCCTTTTAGCAGCTCCCCTAATTGCTTTTGCCGCCCGGGCCCGGACGGCCGAACTATTTCTTGGCCGCGATTTGTTCGCGCATGCGTTCCTCGGCTTCCCGGGGCTCGGGAGTGAACTCAGGACCGAAATCCGATGCTTCGTACACCTGACGAATCTCGATTTCGGATTCCCCTTCCAGAGGGTTGGGGCAGCGCTTGACCCACTCGATCGCCTCTTCCTTCGACTTCACCTGAAAGATCCAGAAGCCGGCGATGAGCTCCTTCGCCTCGGTAAAGGGACCGTCAATTACGGTGCGCTTTTCTCCAGAGAATCTCACGCGCGCGCCCTTTGAGCTTGGCTGGAGGCCCTCGCCTGCGAGCATCACTCCGGCTTTCACCAGTTCTTCGTTGTACTTTCCCATTTTGGTAAGCAGTTCCTCACTCGGCAACGCGCCTGCTGCCGTGTTCTTGTCGGCCTTGACCATGACCATGAATTTCATTGTTTCCTCTTTTGCGAATGAGTGTGACATTCGGGTGGTTTCGACCGCGTGAGCCCCACTCTATTGACGCGTCGAACGAGGGAGAGGGAAATCGACAGGGTCAATCAACTATTTTGGACGGGAGGATAATCGGGCATCAGCCCGGGTTAGAAG
>DATIMM010000249.1:0-6862 GCA_035475295.1 Bryobacteraceae bacterium | reverse complement strand
GAAACGGCAAGATCGTGGACCGCCGCGAGTTTTTCTGGGAAGACCAGATGGATTTTGCTCCCGGCGAGTTCTTTCAGGCTCTCCTGAAACAGGTGTATCTGAATGAGCCCTTCATTCCCGGCCACATTCACGTTCCGGCGGATTTTGAGGACCGCGATGAACTCGAAGAGTACCTCTCGGAACGCCGGGGCAAAAAGGTGGAGATCGCCACTCCTCAGCGCGGCAGCAAGAAAGCACTGCTGGCTCTGGTGGAAACCAACGCCAAGCATAGCTTCGAACAGCGGTTCAGAGTGATGAAGCCATCCTCCACCGCCATCAAAGAAGCTTTGCAGGAGGCGCTTAACCTGCCGGAAGCGCCGCGCCGAATCGAATGCTTTGATATTTCCCACATTCAAGGAACGGACAAGGTGGCGAGCATGGTGGTCTGGGAAGACGGCAAAATGAAGAAGTCGGACTACCGCAAATTCATCATCCGCACTGTGGTGGGCAACGACGATTTTGCTTCGATGCGCGAAGTAGTTACGCGCCGGTATGGGCGATTGCAGGAGGAAAAGCAACCCTTTCCGGGGCTGGTTCTGATCGACGGCGGCCTCGGTCAGCTACACGCCGCAGCGGGGGCGCTCGAGGAGATCGGCGTGACCGATCAGCCCCTCGCCTCTATCGCAAAACGGGAGGAGTGGATCTATGTGTATGGGCAGGAAGACGAGCCCATCATTCTCGACAAGTTCTCGCCGATCCTGCACCTGGTTCAGCAAATCCGGGATGAAGCGCACCGCTTTGCCGTTACCTTTCACCGGACGCGGCGGAACGCCAAGCGGCTCACTTCCGAGCTGCATGAGGTTCCGGGCATTGGCCAGAAGACAGTGGAGAAACTGCTGCGAACCTTCGGGAGCCTGGAGCGGGTGAAGCAGACCTCTGACGAGGAACTGGCTAAGAGCGTGGGCAAAGCAGCGGCCGCTCGCTTGCGAACGTTTTTCAATGGAGACTCGAATCGCCCAGCTGCGGATTTAGTCCAGATCAACGGAACGATCCCTGCTCCATCCCCAGAGCTATCGGCCCTGGAAAAGCCGAAGCGCGAGCACGTCGGGTAAGCCTGCTTTTTGAATCTCTAACGCGGTACTTTGTATCGGGTAGCTTACGCGTCGCAGCGTAACGGTCCTTTGAACGGAATCGAAGAGCGCATAAGCAGCCCGGGGATCCGCATCTCGGGGCTGGCCCACGGAGCCGGGATTCACCAGATAAAGCGTATCGGGGCTAATCTCGATGACGGCCTCTTCGTGGCTGCTGGGCACGGTGGGTAGAGGGCCTATCCGGCGGTGCTGCAGAAAGAAGCCGCCCTGCAGGTGAGTATGTCCGAAAAATGTCAATGGAAGGTCGAGATGCGGAAAAACGTCGGCCGCTTCGCTTGGGCTCGTGACGTACTCGTCTTCGTCACGGGGTGAGCCATGGCAGATGGCAAAGTGCTCCAGCGGCAACGGCCCTTGCGGCAGTTCTCGAAGGTACGCCATCGCATCCGTGTCCAATTGCGAAATCGTCCAGCGGGCCGCCGCTTGTGCAACGGGATTGAACCACTCAAGGTTATCGATCCCCGCTACTACTTTGTCGTGATTCCCTCGAATCACCGCTGCGCAATTGGCTTTCACCCATTCCAGAACGCGGGCCGGTTGAGGATTGTAGCCCACAATGTCACCGCAACAGACGATCTGTTCGTAGCTGCCAGCGGCCTGGTCTAAAACCGCCTGAAGGGCATGCCAGTTCGCGTGAATATCGCTGAGAATTAAGATTTGCACAGGCGTATAAGCGTGATTTCCGGGGGAGCTCCCAGCCTTACCGGCATGCCAATCGTCCCCAGTCCGGCGGTGACGTAGATGGCAGAGTCCGGACTTGTATACAGTCCTTTCGTATAGGGCGTAACGAACTCGGCAGGATTCAAGTTCTCACCCAGTATCTCGATATTGATCTGGCCCCCATGCGTATGGCCCGCTAAGGTCAAACCGAAGCCCTGCTTCGCGGCGACCGGAAAAACATCCGGATTGTGTGAGAGTAACAGATTGAAGGCGCCCGGCTGAACGAAGTGCTCCACTCCGACCAGATACGGGGCGTGACGCCGCTGGTAATCCACACCGACCAGATTCAGGCGGCTGCTTCCAAACTTCAGCTCGGCGGATTCGTGCCGCAGGAACTTCATTCCAAGCTGTCTGGCGCGAATCTCTGTGTAATTTTGCACCTTTGCGTAAAGCTCGTGATTTCCCATGCATCCCCAGACGCCGTTCGGAGAACGCAGTCTCTTTAGCTCCGCCAGGCATTTTTCGAGAGGGTCCCACTTCGTTGTAATGAGGTCCCCTGTAACAAATGCGAGATCGTGCCCCAGATTATTGCTCTCCTCGACAACGCGCGCCAGGTCCTTTGCGCCGAAAAAGGTGCCGAGATGGATATCGCTCAATTGCAGGATCTTGAGGCCATTCAGGTCCTGTGGAAGATTCGGAACTTTTACATCCACTTCCTTGACCTGGAACTCTTTACGGGTAATGATGCCAAAAGCGAGCACTGCGGCCGGAGCTGCACAGAGCACCGCTGTTGACCTGCGCAACATTTCGCGCCGGTCTGAGCGGAACGGAGGCACGCGATCTCTCAGCAGCAGCAAAGCGCCGGTCGCTACGGCGCAAAAAAACCATAAAAATATAGAGGAATGAACAATTCCTACGAACGTAGACGGAAGAATATCGTAAATGAACGGCAGTTTCTCGCCATCTGTCAGTAAATACACCGCAAACAGGCCAAACGCTAGGGCGTAATTAAGCTTGGCCGGAATGCGGAGACGCCGTCCGATCAGAATCTCTGACGCAACGCCGAGCAAGCAGCCGAGCAGTATTGGACCGTCTCCGATCACTTTATCGTGGCTCACACTTCTAGTATCGGCAGAACCTCCTCAGAGCTACAGGACAAAGGGAAAGGTTGCCAGTTCAGTACAATGCAATACGAATGTCATTGGTTGTCATCGGATCGGTCG
This sequence comes from Bryobacteraceae bacterium, assembly GCA_035475295.1. GTDB lineage: Bacteria > Acidobacteriota > Terriglobia > Bryobacterales > Bryobacteraceae > Bog-105. The sequence continues at coordinate 3,852 of DATIMM010000249.1, read as the reverse complement.
CCTACGACGCGATCGAAACTCCCCACGGGAAAAGAGAACGGGCGCTGGGCGGAGCTTGCACCTATATTTCATTAAGCGCCAGCTATTTCACTAAGCCCTCGATAGTCGGTGTTGTCGGCGAGGATTTTGCCAAGGAAGATCGCGAACTGCTCGCATCGAAAGGCGTTGATTTAGAGGGCCTGGAGCAGGTTCCGGGTAAAACGTTTTTCTGGTCGGGCGTGTATTCGGACGACATGAACGATCGGACCACACTACAAACCGATCTGAATGTATTTGCGGATTTTCAACCGAAGCTGCCGGCCGCCTATGTGACTGCGCCGTACCTCTTTCTCGGGAACATTCAGCCCACGCTGCAGCGTGACGTCTACCAGCAGATGAAGAACCTTCGTTTTGTGGGTGGCGACACCATGAACTATTGGATCGCCGATCATCAAAAGGACTTGCTCGCGACGATTAAGGATTGGGACTTTCTGCTGATCAACGATGGCGAGGCCCGGATGCTCGCGCAGGAAAACAACCTTCGGAAGGCGGCCCAGAAAATCCTCGACCTTGGCCCGCGAACCCTGGTGATCAAGCGCGGCGAGTATGGTGCAATGCTATTCCGCCGTGACACGCTGTTCATGGTCCCTGGCTATCTTTTGGAAGATGTGTTCGATCCGACAGGCGCGGGCGACTGTTTTGCCGGCGGATTCGTCGGGTATCTTGCGGAACGTGGCTTTGACTTGAACAACGGCAATATCGACGTGCACGAACTTCACCGGGCCGTCATTTATGGTTCGGTTATGGGCAGTTTCTGTTGCGAAGAGTTCGGGGTAGAGCGGTTTCGTACCCTGACCCGCAAAGACATTGATCAGCGCTTTGACGAATTCCGACGGTTCACTGCTTTCTAGGGACCGCCTCGCGCGGGAGGCCGGTCTCGTCGCCGCCTCCCTGGCTGTCCTCATCAGCATCGCCGCTGCCTGGTTTCTTCATCACGGCTACATTCTTTACTACGGGGATGCCGCGGCGCACCTGAATATCAGTCGCAGCATCATCGATTCGCGCACGCCCGGCTACGATCAGCTCGGCTCCGTATGGCTGCCGCTTCTGCACGTGATATGTCTGCCATTCGTAGGCAACGACTTGTTGTGGAGCACCGGCCTCGCGGGAACCTTGCCCGTAGCATTTTGCTTCGTAATTGCCGGCACATGCTTCTATCTGGCCGCCCGCTTCGCCTACAAAGATGGGCTGGCGGCTTCGATTGTGGTCGCCTGCTTTGCTCTGAACCCGAACGTCCTATACCTGGCCTCAATTCCGATGACAGAGGTGGTTTTCTTCGCTGGCCTTTCTGTTCTCCTGTTCGCTCTCTTTTGTTTTCGAGAAAGACAGAACAGGCTGCTGATCCTGTTGGGCGCCGCCGCTTCCTGCGCCATGAGCCTTACGCGTTACGACGGGTGGTTTCTCATTCCCTTCGCAGGTCTTGCGTTTGCCATGTTCGGTAAAAGGCAGCGTATGTCTATATTTCTGGTTTTCGTTCTGATCGCGAGCCTCGGGCCTCTCTACTGGCTTGCGCATAACTTCTGGGAAACAGGGGATGCCCTTGATTTCTTCCGAGGTCCCTATTCGGCGGCTGCCATCCAGGGCGCACGTCCCTATCCGGGTTTTCACGACTGGAAATTGGCATTTCTGTATTACTTCAAGGCCGCACAACTCTGCACCGGATGGCCGCTGGCATTGCTTGGCATTGCCGGACTTTTCTGCGCCGCGCAGCGGAACGCTCTTGCGCCGGTTTGGTTCCTTCTGCTGACGCCCCTGTTCTATGTGTGGAGCATTCATTCTTCGAAGACTCCCATCCATGTGCCGGATCTGCCGCCGTTCACCTACTACAACACGCGGTATGGGATTGCGCTGGTGCCCGTCATGGCGTTCGCCGCGGGCGCCATTGTTCTCGTGTTGTCCCCGCGCCGGAGAGCGTGGGCGATTGTTATCCCAGCGATAGCCGTAAGTGGCTGGTTGCTGCATCCTGGCCCCTATAGCTGGATCTGTTGGAAGGAATCGCAAGTGAATTCTGTCGGCAGGCGGGCTTGGATCGCCGCGGGTGTTAAATTCTTTCGCCAGCACGATCATGCTGACCAGGGCATCCTCACTCCGTCCGGATCGGGCGATCTAACAGAGATCTTCGCCCAGATTCATCTGCCGTTGGCCAATACGTTACATATAGGGAATGGTCCTGCGTGGCTGGCCGCGACACGCCGTCCGGATCTGGTCCATACGGAACGCTGGGCGGTTGCGGCGGAGGGAGATGCTGTTTCCAATGCAATTAAACAGGACCCTCATGCGGACTATCAACTGATCGAGCGCGTAAAGGTGAAAGATGAGCCGCCTCTGGAGGTTTACGAGCGCCGGGAGCGGGGCAGTGAGGTGCTCCAGAAAAACGAACCATGACTGAAATTCCATTTGTGAAGCTGCACGGCGCACAGAATGATTTTCTTTTGACCTGGAGTGACCAGGCGCCTACTGACGCCCTTCCGGAAGTGGCGCGCCGCATCTGCGCCCGGACTACCGGAATCGGGGCGGATGGCTGGATGCTGGTCTCCAAGGGGGACGGTCATCTCCAGACGCGCCTTTTTAACTCCGATGGTAGTGAGCCGGAGATATCCGGTAATGGAACCCGCTGTGCCGGTGCGTTTGGATTAATCACTGGGACTATTTCTGGTCCGGTAGTGAAGGTGCTAACTGCCGCTGGCGAAAAGACGTTACGTCTGATCGATCGCAGCGGGAATTTTTTCCAGTTCGAGATGGATATGGGCTTTCCCAGAGCCGAAGAACTTCGTACCTCGCTTCACCTTGGCGGACAGGACTTCGATGCGACGATCTTGAACGTGGGCAACCCGCAATGCGCTATTTTTGTCGATGAGTTTCCCCCGGAGTGGCGCAAATTTGCCGCCGAGGCGGAAAACCACGAGAGATTTCCAGCGCGTTCGAACGTTTCATTTGTGCAGATTCTGGACCGCCACACTGTGAACGCCCTCTTTTACGAGCGCGGTGCCGGCGAAACGAAGAGCTCAGGTACGGGCTCGACGGGAGCTGCCGTCGCTGCTATCCTCAGGGGTGAAGTCGAAAGTCCTGTTGAGATACGAACGCCGGCTGGCAGCCTGCACCTTCGTTGGGCGGAAAGTGTCTATTTAACAGGGCCGGCGGAAGTCGTTGGCGAAGGAAAATTCTTTCTTGATCTCCGAAACAGTTGAACATCCCTCACAGCAGCCGTCGTCCGCTGCAGTCGCATTGCGCGAGAAGATAGCCAAGAAGACAGCACGCGTGGGTGTGCTGGGGCTCGGCTATGTTGGCCTGCCGCTCGCGGTTGAGTTTGCGCGAGCCGGGTTTGAGGTCGTCGGTATCGATGTGCAGCAAAGCAAAGTCGATCAGTTTAATCGCGGTGATTCCTATGTGAAAGACGTGAAAAACGACGTTTTCGCGCCTCTGGTAAAAAGCGGCAAACTGCGCGCAACGGCCGATTATTCCGTCATCAAGGAATTGGACACCATCGATATCTGCGTTCCAACCCCTTTGCGGAAAACCAAGGATCCCGATATGAGCTACGTCGTGGCCGCAACTGAAGCCATCGCCGAACATATTCATCCGGGCCTGCTCGTGATGCTGGAATCGACGACCTATCCCGGCACTACGGACGAACTCGTATTGCCCAAGCTGGAAACCAGCGGCCTCAAAGTCGGACGCGACTTTTTCCTCTGTTTTTCGCCGGAACGAGTCGATCCCGGCAACCCGAAGTTTCAGACTGCGAACATTCCCAAGGTTGTTGGAGGCATCACCCCGGAGTGCACGGAAACAGGTGCTTTGTTTTACAAGCAGGCT
>DATIMM010000248.1:0-6025 GCA_035475295.1 Bryobacteraceae bacterium | reverse complement strand
AGCCAGGCCGAAGGCTTTAAACGTAGGCAAGAAAGATCCTGAGCGAGTCTTACGATACCAGGGAACTAGGGCCTTCGTATTGAGTTGAAAGATGGAACTTCTCGTCAACCTTTAGATAGGTTCGATGGAATGCCTTCGGCTGGTAAGCGACCGTACCTTGCTGGAGTCGATCTGCACTGAGACTTCACACTCCCTCCTCGGCCTGGTCCGGTTTCTGCCATTGGGACAGAACAGGGTTTGAGGAAAGAGATTAGTCGTGATATGTCGGCTGGGGCGGGACCTATGGTGCGGGCCGTCGAGCAAGTCGCGAGCCCGAGAGAGGCAAATCGCTGAACGCGCTCATGCACACGCTGAATGTTTTTTTTATGGAAGGTTCTTGTGGTGGAGGGCGGTGCTACGCCGGCGTGGAGCCGAACGTGGCATCGCATCTATTCAGCCCGGCGATGGCAAATCACTGGCTATGAGCGGAAGCGTCGTAGGAGGAGCCCGGAGGCACCGAGAGAGACGAGGAGCATTGTGGCTGGCTCTGGAACGCCAGAGACTGGAGTAACGGGCGTGATCGGCGTGCCGGCAACGGTAACGCCGTCCAAGGCAAGTCCGGAATCGAATTCTTCGTCGTTCCAATTTACAACCCCAGCCTGCAGCGTGTAGTTCCCTGCAGCCGAAATTGTGAAGGAGGACTTGATCCAGCCGGTGTAGCCGCAGCCAGCGTCAAAGCAAGTCCCGGACGAAGGACCGAGCGGTGACCACGTCGGAGCCCCGTCTTTGATAAGCACGGACGAGGGGTCGAGCGTTGCTGCTGGCGCCGGCATACTGAAGCCGGGAACGATGCTCCCGGTGGGCGCCGTTCGTGCCGTGAAAAGGAGCGCTGCCGAAGTGCCCGAAGAGTTGAGCAGTTGTACCCACGCATAGTCGGCGAATCCGGATCCGTCGGAAGTTACGTAATTAAAATAAAAGTTCAAAGGATCTCCAGCCGAAGCCGAAAACGACGATGTGGTGAGCGTGGAACCGTTTGTGGGACTGCCTAACCCGCCAACTCCGGGAAGGGCTCCGACCCCACTCGGCCCGTTAAAAGTCGACACCCATTGGTATTGGCTATTGCCGGTGGGCGAAAGCGTGACAACCCCATCCGCCCCCATACTGCCGCAATTACCGTTGCAGACCCAGCCACTTGGGACCGATGCAGCTGAAGTAATAGCCGCCGCAGAGAGCAAAAGAGCCACCTGACAGGTAAGCACCTGGCAGAACCCTAGTTTCGTAGACACGTAGTAGTAATTCCTCCTGGAAACGAAGTATATACATGGCTAGGCCCGAAGAGAAGTAGCCGTCACCCCGAAAAGTACTAGATATGGCGCGTACGTGGGAGTAACTGTACTTCGGCCGATCAGCAGGAGGCATCCAAAAATTTTTTGAACACGGCGCCGATGCTCAGGAACTCTTCGAGCTGGGAGGGTTTCCGAATGTACTGATTGGCTCCGAGCAGGGCGGTCTGTTCGCGGTCGTCGGGGGCGTTCGAGGAACTGAGGATCACGACCGGAACGTGGTTCCATTGGGCGATGGCGCGGATGCAGCGCAGCACATCTTTTCCGCTCCGCTTGGGCAGATTCAGATCCAGAATCACGAGTTTCGGACGGGGCTTACTGACCGCATCGAACTGTTCAACAAACCGAATGGCCTTCTCGCCATCACCCAAGACGAGAAGCTCCGCTTTTACCTGATGCTCGTTGAGAGCCTCTTCGACAAGAAGCGCATCCGCAGGATTATCTTCGACAAGCAAGATGGAAGCGGATGGATAGTCACTGTTGGGCTGGTTCGTAAGATCCTCCGTCACGAATTGTAAAAACAAAAATCGATCCGCTGCCAAGCTTGGATTCGACCCAGATCCGGCCACCGTAGCGCTGGATAATGCGCTTGCAAATGGCAAGTCCCATGCCAGTTCCAGAGTATTCTGTTGCGCTATGCAGACGCTTGAAAATGCCAAAAATGGCGCTGGCATAGCGTTCATCGATTCCGATGCCGTTGTCTTTAAACGTGAAGACCCAATCGTCACCGTCGCGTCGCGCGTCGATCTGGATCTTCGGTGGTTCCTTTCCGCGATATTTGATAGCGTTCCCCAGCAGGTTCTGAAAGACTTGCTGGAGATGCACGGCTTGCATCCTCACTCGCGGGAGAGCACTGTTTGTGATCACAGCCTGATTCTGCTCGACGGCGAGCTGCAGGCTGGCGATGGCAGACAGCAATACCTCGTTGGCGTCCGCGACCCCGGTGGAGGCTTCGGGCGCGCCAGTCAACTGCGTGTAGGCGAGCAAGTCTGAGATCAGCTGCTCCATGCGAGTGGCTCCTTCCACCATATATGCAAGATACCGGTCGGCCTGCGTGTCGAGCCTCGCGCCATACTTCTTATTCAGCATCTGGCTGTAGATGGACACCATGCGAAGCGGCTCCTGCAGGTCGTGAGATGCAGAGTAGGCGAACTGTTCCAAGTCGGCATTGGCGAGACGAAGCGATTTGTTGGCTACCTGGAGTTTGGCTTCCGCCTCCTTACGATCTTTGATTTCCTCGATCAACGCTCGATTGGCTTCTTCGAGTTCGCGGGTTCGCTGGACGACGCGGTCTTCCAATTCGGCCGTCAGGCGGCGCAGCTCGGCGTTGGTGTTTTGTAACTGTTCCTGGGTGAGGCGCAGTTCCGCCGTGCGGCTTTCGACACGGTGTTCCAATTCCAGTGTCAGCACCAGGACTTCCTGATTGGTTTTGGCTAGCTCCTCTTGCAGCAGGGACAGGGCTTCCCGCAGATCTTCGACGGAACGGTTCACCCGTGCTGAGCTCATGGAAGCGAGTTTCTTACCACCAGGACGGTTGCATCATCGTCCAACCTGCCCAAGCCCTCGAGCAAGCGCTTGGCGATGACTTGAGGGGCAGCGCCCGCGACATCGCTGAATTCATCCCAGGTCCACTTCGTGCGCAGACCGTCGGAGTGCATGATGAGCAGGCTGTCGGACGTCCAGGAATGCTCGCTCGAAACGGGGTTTGGCGTGTTGAGACCGACGATACCGCGTTTGACGATGAAGTTGAACCGCTCGGGATTTCCGATCAGGCGAACTTCTATGTCGCCGACGCTAGCCAGAGTCAGTTTGTGCCGATCCAAATCGAGATGGCCAAGGGCCATGACGACGCCGCGCGTGGCGCGACAAGCACGTCCGGCGCCGCGGAAAAGACTTTCCAAAGGCTGATCGTAATGGTGCTCAATGTATTGGCGCGCGGTTTGGGCAGCGCGTTGGGCGAATTGCCCGTGACCGAGGCCATCGATCACACCCACGAGAGCGTGCCGCTCCCATTGCTTAACGATGAAGGCATCTCCGTTCTCGGGCAGGAGGCGATAGGACCGCGTGGCGACTCCGCAAGCCAGGTCAACCATGCGAAGGCCATTGGTTCTGGGGCGTATCCAACGTTGACAGATGAGGCGTAGACCACCGGGTTGCGGCCGTGAGCAGGCGGCCAGTTCGTCCACCAGCCGATTGACGGTGCCCAGCCCTGTGCCGAGGCTCCCCGCAGTGGAATACCCATCGACGATCGCTTGTTCCAGATCGGGGATACCGGGACCCGTATCGTCCGACTCGATCTGTATGCCGACGCGTCCTGGAGCTTCGATCCGGCTGAGGCGCAGGGCGCCCCCGGGGGCATGCTTGAGGAGATTGGTGGAGAGTTCGGTGAGTACTAGAGCGAGTTCTTCGCACTCGGCGGGGCTGAAACCGAGAGAATCCGCGAAACGGCTGGCCGACTTCGCGGCCAGGAGCACGTCAGCGGATGTGTAGACGCCCAAGAGAACAGGCTCCATCACTTTGGTGTCCCCTAGTTCCGCAGCCATTTTCTCACTGTGACGACGGTAAGTCTTCCTGGTTGAGACTCGATCTCCATTTCATCCATGAGCCGCTTAGCGCCGGGAAGCCCGAGACCAAGGCCAGCGCTGGTAGAAAAGCCGTTCTGCATGGCGAGTGAGACGTCGAGAATTCCCGGCCCGTGATCCACAAACTGGAGTTCGATGCCGGTGCGAGTTCCGATTTCAACGGGATGACAGCGCATCACACCTCCACCCGCATACTTGAAGGTGTTTCGGGCCAATTCCGAAGCCGCGGTCACGATGCGCGTTACGTCGGTTTGACCGAACCCCAGTTGAATGGCCGCTTCGCGCACGGCGCGGCGAGCACCTACGATGTCGCTCTCGCTTTCTATGCAAAGGTCACAGGAGCCGGTAGGAGCCATAGTCGCCTTTAACGTCGCAGCTTTGGAACTGGTTCCGTGGCAGCGAGACTAAGAGCGCGGTCTACGTCCAGGGCGGTCTCGATTTTGCCTAACGTAAGGCCGATCTGGGTTGCCGTGATGGCCACGGCGGGCCGCATGCCCACGATGATCGTGCGGCCGCCCATGAGGTTTACCATCTGAGCGGTTTCCGAGACGGTGCGCGCAAAGAAGGAATCGAAGGTTTCGACCAACGAGATATCCAGCAGCACCGCTCTCGATCCGTGGCGCTCCATCGCTTTTAGAACATCGTCCTGGAGAGCCGCTATCAGGGAATCATCCGGATCAGCGGGCATTCCGACGAAAAGAAAATCGCGCATACGAATTACTGAAATATTGCGGTTGGCGGAACTTGGGTCCATGTAGATTCTTTCACTGCCCTGGTGTCATCGGCAACACGCGGAGGTTGAGCATAGTGAGCGCCATACTCAGGCCGCCGGCAAGCGACGGGCGCGTGGTTACGTTGGCAAGATCGATCCCAAGATGCACGAGCGCCTGAGCGATGGCGGGGCGCACACCTGTCAAGACGACTTCAGCCCCCATCAGACGCACTGCGGAGATGGTCTCGATGAGATGCTGAGCAGTCTGCGTATCGATCGTGGGGACGCCTGTGATGTCGACCAGAGCGATGGACGAACCGGTCTCGGCGACGCGTCGCAGGAGCCGCTCCATGAGTTGATTCGTGCGCTGGCTGTCGAGGGTGCCAATCAAGGGCACCAGTACGATCCCCTCCCATACCTGGACAACCGGCACCACGGCCATCTCGAAGATTTCCTGGGCCTGCTTTTTGATTCTCTCCTCAGACAGCCTACGCTCCGTCAGGTCGCGCGTCACTTTGCCGAATCCGCGCAACGTGCCGTCTTTGTCGCGTAAGGCCGTGATGATTACGTTTGCCCAGAAGCGCGTACCGTCTTTGCGTACACGCCAGCCTTCATCTTCAAAGCGTCCTTCCTCAACAGCTCCTCTAAGCTCAATCTCAGTCTTGCCCCGTTGGAGATCCTCCGGCGGGTAAAAGCGGGAGAAGTGCTGTCCGATAATTTCGTCGGCTGTCCATCCTTTAAGCCGTTGCGCGGCGGCGTTCCAGGTGAGCACATGCCCCGCAGGATCGAGAAAAATGATGGCATAATCCCGAACCGTGTCCACCAATAACTGGAGCAGTTCTCTGCTCATTCCGTTTTGTTCCGGTAGCAGGGTATTCGGCACTGCGGTGCCCGTTACATTCGTTTGTGGATTCATGCTTCGCTTTCCTCACCGGGCGATTGCCCCAATTCTGATCTCCTTTTCAAGGCCTGCGAAATACTTCGGCTGTCACCGGGAGCGGCAGTTGTTCTGACGGTCAAGCGGGAGCCGAGCTCGGGAACCCTCACGAGCGAAGCCGGGCCGCGGCCAGACGGCCAGCGTGGGTTTAGCTTTGCTGCCACTTCGATGCAAGTGGATATCATCCAGTAGGTTGCCCGATTATTGGTGAGTTATTTCTGTCATGTTATTCCATTTTTGTTTGTAATTAGCGTTTAATTACCTTGTATTAATACTTTTTAAGATAATTAGCCGATCCGCTGTCCGGGCGCGAAAGAAAGGAATGTGGGGCCGAAGTATTACGGATTGACAAGGTGGCGTGGAGCATCGGAACGCTTGGTAAATCTTCGCCGTAAGAATGCCAACCACCGAAACTTTACGCGACCGCCCTAGTACTTAAATTTGAGCGCTGCAAAATGCCGGCTGGTAACGT
>DATIMM010000247.1:0-19858 GCA_035475295.1 Bryobacteraceae bacterium | reverse complement strand
TGGCGACTACAACAACGACGGCTTCGAAGATTTATTTATAACGGGCTGGCCGCAGAATCTGCTGTACCGCAACAATGGAGACGGCACCTTTACTAATGTCACCAAAGAAGCCGGGTTGTGGAATGAAGAGCCCCGTTTTGGCACAGGATGCACATTCGTCGATTACGACCGCGACGGCAGACTGGATCTGTTCGTATCGAATTACGTGCTTTTTGACGAGAAAACAGTCCCGAGGGCCAGCCGTTCATCGAACTGCAATGGCGAAGGAGTCTTTTGCGGGCCGCGCGGCCTACCCTACGGCCATCACTCACTGTATCGGAACAACGGAGATGGCACGTTTACCGATGTGACGAATGCCGCGGGAATCAGCAAGCCGGATGGCGGCTATGGCTTAACCGCCGTCGCAGCCGACTTCGACAACGACGGTTGGCCCGACATTTACGTCGCTTGCGATTCGACGCCGAGTCTGCTCTTCATCAATCAGCACAATGGGACATTTTCCGAACAAGCGATGGAACGCGGAGTGGCTCTGAGCGAGGACGGGATGGAGCAAGCCGGGATGGGAATTGCGATTGGAGACCTTCGCTCACGCGGCACGCTCGACATTGTTAAAACCCACTTCGCGGCTGACACCCCCGCCGTGTACAGCAACGATGGCAAAGGGGAGTTTCAAGACGATACCCTGCATTCGGGTCTGGGAATCGAGACGCGGTTCATCAGCTGGGGCATCGGAATTGAGGATCTGGACAACGATGGCTGCCCCGAAATCTTCTGGGTGACAGGCGGTATTTATCCGGAAATGCGGAATAAACCGGATCAACCTTTTAAAACACCCCGCATCCTCTTTCGCAATCTGGGCAACGGCAAGTTTGAGGAGCTAAGCCGCCAGGGTGGTCCTGGCGTGGAGGCGCTGCATTGCAGCCGGGGTTGCGCATTCGGAGATTTTGATAATGATGGTGACCTGGATATTCTGATCGTAAATTTGAACGAGCCGCCTTCTCTGCTGCGGAACGATTTGCAGGGGAAGAATCACTGGATCAAAGTAATGCTGACCGGAACTAAGTCCAACCGGAGCGCCATTGGATCGAAGGTTTCGGTCCATTACGGGGGCAAAGTTCAGGCCAAGGAGGTACTGGCGCAGTCCTCGTATCTGTCAGTAAACGACCGGCGATTACATTTCGGCGTAGGCTCGGTCGTGACGGTTGATCTTGAGATCAGGTGGCCGCTTGGCGAAATGGAACGACTGACGGGGATTGCGGTGGATCAACTGATTCATGTAACGGAGGGCCGCGGTATCACACGGCTGCAGAAACTGGGGTGAGATCGGTGCGAGTGGGTCTGTTGCTTACCGGCTTCGTGTGGGGATCGTTGCTCTTTGCGCAGCGCTCTCCCGTCGACCAGGCGTGGGATCTGGCGGCGAAAGGGCAGCGGGAAGCCGCGATCGAAATTCTCCATAAAACAATTGCTGACAATGCCAGCAACGCAGATGCGCGGCTGCTGCTCGGGAGTCTGCTCAGCGATGGCGGGAATGCGCCGGAGGCTATAGCGGAGTTGACGGAAGCTGTGCGGTTGCGTCCGCAATCAGCGGATGCACAGAATGCGCTGGGCGAGGCGTACATGGCAGCAGGGAATGCGCAGCTGGCGCGCGCACCTTTTGAGACGGCAGTAAAGGTCAATCCTCGATTCGCGATTGCTCAAGTGAACCTCGGAGCGGTTCTGATCGAGACAGGCGAATATGCATCTGCGGCCGAGCACCTGGACTTGGCATTGAAGCTGCTGGGGAGGGATGGCGATGCCGCCTACGCGCACTATCTGCGCGCAAAGGCCTATAGCGCCGACAATAATCCTCGGAGCGCCGTTACACAATTGGAAGCGGCGTTGGCACTACGGCCGGATTATCCCGAAGCGTGGTCGGATCTGGGACAAGCGCGTAAGCTTTTGCTGGACGATCGCGGCGCGCTGGCGGCCGAAAAAAAAGCCGTCGAACTGAACCCTCGGGACGCGGTTGCGCAGTATCGGCTCGGGGCGGAATATCTACGGCAGGGAGAACCGGCGGCCGCGGTCGGGCATTTGCAGGAGGCGTTCCGGATCAACTCCCACGACCAGTCGACTTTGAACGCCTTACAAAGTGCGCTTCGACGAGAAGGCAAGGATGACGAGGCCGCTGCGGTAAAGCAGAAGCTGCGTCACCTGTTGCGAGAGAAAGATCAAGCCAGCCAGAACGCCGTGCGAGCCGTGAAGCTCAACAACGAAGGTGCGAGCCTGGAGAAGGCTGGAGACTTGCCGGGTGCTCTTGAGCGGTACCGAAAAGCAGTCGAATTGTACCCGGAGCACGTCGGCATGCGCGTAAATTACGCAGTAGTTCTGCTTCGCCTGGGGCAATGGACGGATGGCTTGACAGAGCTACAAAAAGCGCTCGAGCTCGATCCCGCGAATCAGTCGATATGGAAGACTTTGCAGGACGCATTGAAGCAGGCACCGCCAACCGTAATCGCACAGTGGAGGAAAATCGCTCCCGAGCACCCTCGCTAAATCCGACACAAACTTGCCTGTAAATACCGGACGATCTGCCCTCCTTCGTGTTGACGGTCGGTGCGCGAGCCGAATCGCGCGACCGGCACTGGATCAGGAAATTGAGAAGGCAGTATGATCGAACAGTGAGTTACTGGATCGTCCATTGGCTCCTCAGCGGTGTTGCTCTGTTGATCGTAGCGAGGATTCTCCCTGGCATTCAGGTGGACAATTTTGGTGCGGCCCTTATCGCCGCATTGATTGTCGGTCTAGTAAGCGCAACCATCGGGTTGGTCCTCAAAATTATTCTGCTTCCGTTTATTGTCCTTACGCTGGGTGTGGTCTACTTCCTCATTAACGGCTTCATGTTAAAGCTCGCATCAGCCTTCGTACCCGGCTTTCGTGTCGATGGATGCCTGCCCGCCATTCTTGGTTCAATTCTGCTAACGCTCGTTGATTATGTTCTCAACCGCATTGTCGGGCTGTAAAACGCGACGTCTGTGGCCCGCGACATTCCGTTCCGCGTCAGGTTCCCAGCGGCTTTGACGAGCCGTAGTTCGGAGGCACAAGCTTGCGTTCTTAGCGAAACAAGAGCGGAGCGAACGCGACTAGGTTATTCCGCCAAACCAGCCAAGTGTGCATTCCCGGAGTTTCAATCGCCGTGGGATTGATGTTCTTCGATTTCAGCCACCTCACAATCTCACGATTCAGAGTGATCAGTCGATCATCGGTGCCGCACGCAATCCATAGCAGATGGAGCCGCGCTGCTGACTGAGTGTTCAACTGTGGAAAATCAGCCGCGAAATCGTCGCTCAAGCCGCCCGCGCTGAACGATCCCACCCAGCCGAACAGGTCAAGTCGGTTCAACCCGGTGAGCAGTGATTCAGCACCGCCCATCGAAAGGCCGGCGATGGCCCGGGAATCACGGTTAGCTTGAACCTTGTACGTCTTTTCCACCATGGGAATAACTTCTTCCACCAAAGAATCACGGAACTTGTTGAAGTTCCTTTCGCGAAGCTCACGATTCTGAAAAGGAGGGCCCGATTGCGACGTCGGGTGCACGATCTCCGGCGCGCCGTAGCCAAGCGGCATCACGACAATCATCGGCTTTATCTTTCCCGTGGCGATCAAGGAATCGAGGATATAATTGGCTTTCCCTACCGCCGTCCAGCCGCTTGCATCGTCACTATAGCCATGGAGCAGATAGAGTACCGGATAAGTCGTCTTCGCCGCCGCGTCATACCCGGGAGGCGTGTAAATGTAAAAGTCGCGATTGTCCCCCACGATTCCTGAGTGGTAGAAGAGGTGCTGTACCGTTCCATGCGAAATGTCGGTGTCCTCCCACGGCATGGGCGCGGAGCCAGGCACTTGAAGGCTGCTGCTCGGATTTAAAAAATTCGGATTGATACGCCAGTTCGAAGGATCAAGCAAACGGACTCCGTCCGCCTCAAACGAATATCCGTAGTAGTTAGGATCGAGCGGAGTAGTCGTGACGCTCCAGACTCCAGCATCGTCCTTCTTCATAACGTAAGGCTCCTTCGCGCCTTCCAAGTTCAAGGTAACCTTCTGCGCATTGGGATCGCGAAACCGGAACGTGGCAATGCCGTCGTGAACCTCGGGCGATATGAGGCGTGCTGCTTGCTGGGCAGAGACAACGCTACTGGCCAGGAGACCGAGAAGAAGGAGTTTCGTCATAGCTTCAATTAGAGAATGATATGCCTGACGATTATTTGAACTGTGCTTCCAGGTCCTCGAATCGCTTCCTGAGCTCCTGGAATTCGGAGCGTAGCGCCTGTAGCTCGTGTTCAAGTAGCGATAGGCGCGATGGTTGTCCTGTAAGCGGCGCTTCGCCCGGTCCACTATCGATCGGCGGCTCGCCTGCTAGCAGATGGGTGTAGCGTGCTTCCTTCTGGCCGGGTTGCCGTCCCAACTTCTTGACCAATGCGCCTTCGGGCATCTCTCCTAGCTTCTGGAGAACCCGCTCTGTTTCTCCGAGGTCGGCGAACGCAAACAGTCGCTCACTGCGATCTTTAATTTCGCCGAGAGTCTGCGGTCCTCGTAATAACAAGGTGCACAGCACGGCAACTTCGCGCCTCCCAAGGTTCAATGTCTCGGAGATGCGCTGCGCATATTTGGTCACCCGGCCACTACCGCTGATAACCATCGCCAGCTTCTTTTCTCGTAGGCCATCGAGCGCGGTTAGCACGGTCTCGTCGTCATACTCCACCACGGGGTCGCGATTGGATTTCTGGTTGCACGCGTTAACGAGCGCGTTCAGTGAAAGAGGATAGTATTCAGGAGTGGTCGCCTCTTTTTCGATAAGCGACCCCAATACGCGTACTTCCTCCGCGTCCAGAACCTGCATCATCCAGGTCACGCGCGATTGGGGTAGCCGCCACGTTCACCGGGAGAAACAATGATCGTGGGTTTCTCTTCTTCCTCCGCTTGGCGCGCCGCAAGATCCGGACGAAGATGCGACAGTATCCGTCCAGCCACATTCTTGCCCTGCCGGAAGGCATCCATATACAGGCTTTCGCGCTCTGCCTTGGTGTAGTGGTACCCCATCCGATAGAAACGGTCCAGCGATAAACCCACAACTTTCGTTCCGGCGTAGGCAATCGCCGCTTTGCCGATCAGTCCGCCCCCAAAGGGAATCTTTCCGACCACTTGCCGCGCCAGCGCCCGCCAGCCAAAGGCGCTTCCGATAATGGCGGCGACCTCCGACTTTTGCTCCCGGTAGCCAATCTCGCGGTCGCTTGCCGCAGCGATAAGAAATGCCATCCGGATCTGGTTCATCGTCAGGAATGCGCTGTCGGATGCAAATTCAGCAACGGCCCAGGGCAGTTCCAAGATGTTTGGAATCACGTCAGGCAATGCAGTTGTGAGGGAAAATAACGTATTCTCTTTAGAAACTTTGCCGATAACCCGATTCACAAACGGGTCGCGGAATGGGGGAAACGCCTTGGCAAGCGACACGCCTAAATCGTGATGGGTATCTAGAATTTTCTGGACCAGTCGCTCCGGGTTGGTGGGTTCAAAGATCAAGGCTCTCGATGGCGCGGCGGCGTTCTCGTCGTAGATGGACAGATCATAGGAAAGCCCTGTCGCTGGATGCGGATCACGACTGAACGAAGCAGCCGATTGCTGCCGACGGGCCGGACTCAGCTCACGCAGAAAAAAGTCCTCCATCCGTTCGTAGGAGAGGGGATTCGATCCATAGAGCGCGATATGTACCTGACGCTCGCCCAGATCGCGTGCATCCTTCGGATTTAGTTTGCTGACTGCCTTTTTGATGTTTAATAGACCTTGAATGCTCATTCAAAACTCCCGTGAGAGATGGGACTATCGGCGCCTCTCAGACGCATGACAACCCTGACACCTTGCCGCCATCCTTCATTGATACCAATACGTTCGACCTCAATGCCGGGAGAAAAGTAACTAAGAACCGTGGCATTGGTCGAATGAAACGACATGGCGGGTGCGATCAGCAGCAATCGCGGCGGCTTGCCGTCCAACGGAACACCGGGAAATAAATGATTTAGCTCGCCATTTCGCGCATGCCATGCCACCCGCATCCAGTAGTCTAACGCCTGTAGCGGCAAGTGAACGTCTTCCGTTACTTTCAGTTCCAGAACGGCGAGGCTTCCCGCGACGGAAACGGCTAACAGATCGATCAGATCACGATCCCCGGCCGAGAACGTCAGCACTTGGCCATGTACCGGCCTGGGACGTAAGGAGGCATCAATGGTTTGGATCCCCGATCGAAGCTGGATTTCTAACGTCCGCTCCGGAGTGACGCCAGCGGTCGGCCCGCCTGGGTTCAAATTCGTGTCTCCAAAGGCCGTAAGCGAAACTCGGGTGTCGAGGTTTCCCAGATCTTGTGGGTCGACTTCGCCGGCCGATCCGTGCGCGTTGAAGCGGAATAGGCGCACTGTAACATCTCTTCCGGTGAGCCAGCGAAGCCTCTGTGCAGTGAGGCTTCCTGCGTTGTCCGGAAGAAAAATACAAAGCTGGCTAGGCATGCCGGCATGAGTGCTTTCCACCAAATGCCGATGCCAGATGAGCGCAAATGTCAGCACGCCACTTTCCTCGCGGAGATGAGGGCAGGCTAAGGCTGCGAGGGTCTGGTTACCACGCCTTAGGCATGCTCGGGGAAAGACCGGCGAAAAGGACCTCTGCAGATCCATCCCACATGTCAAAGCGGTGATTTCCCAGCCAGGAAATTGCCGGTGCAATATTCGGCGGAACTGTTCGGTAAAGCTTTCCCGAGAGCCCCGGAGGGTGGTACTCGCGGTTTGCGGACGGTGCAGGTCGAGAAAGCTAAGCTTCCCCTCTTTGCCGGCGAAACGCTGGATGGTGCATTCGAGAACGCCTGCCCTATGGCGCTCAACTGATAGCACTCTTCGGGATACCGTCCGGTGCCCCGACTGGAATTCGAGACAGAGCCGGCCGGCAGAGACTTCGACCGTAAACTCCCCTTCCGTGAGCGGCACCACTTCTTCCCCCTGCTCCAGAACGGCCGGGACACGGCAGGAACTTAGAAACGCACGTATGGAGTCGAGTACCGCGTGGGGGTCCGTTAGCTGGGGACCCTTCGCCGAGCCTCTATGATGGAGGTTTGCCATCTATAAATTCTCCATTCGAAGATCGCCTTAAGTCCGTTGAGGAGCGTATTGCGGCCGCGCTACATCGAAGCGGCCGCGCGCTCTCCGAAGTAAGATTAGTGGCGGTTTCCAAGAAATTTTCTGCATTGGCGATTAGGCAGGCCTATGACGTCGGACTTCGGGAGTTCGGGGAGAACTACGTCCAGGAATTTGCCGGGAAATGGCCCAAGCTGTCGGACCTGTCCGACGCTCATTTTCATTTAATCGGCCATCTGCAATCAAATAAGGCCCGGACGGCTTGCGAACTCTTCAGCGTGATTCAGACTGCGGACAGTCCAAAACTTCTGCGGCGCCTCGACGCCAGCGCCAACGAACTTGGCCGAATCCTGGAAGTGCTGCTGGAGATAAAACTGTCTGACGAACCGGCAAAGACCGGGGCTGACGCCCGAGAAATTCCGGGCTTGCTGGAGGCGGCGCATTCATGCGCCAATTTGAAGGTGACGGGACTGATGACAATGCCGCCGTGGTCGGAAGATCCGGAACATTCGCGACCATACTTCCGACGACTGGCTGAATTGGCGCGCGGCTATAACCTGAGTAGCCTTTCGATGGGCATGTCGAATGACTTCGAAGTTGCCATCGAAGAAGGCGCCACGATAATTCGCGTTGGTACGGCGCTGTTCGGTAAGAGGCCTCCGCCGAAGGAGTCGGTTCCTTCCGTGTAGTATGCCTCGGCTGCTGCTGTCGCTATTCCTGCTATTTCCCTGTACGTTGCTCGCTCAGAGTTCCCGGGCTTCGCACTCGTTTGTTGATGGCCCGCGTACGGCAGATATACAGGCGCAGCTCGGAATAACGATTCCGATGCGCGACGGCATACGCTTGGCCGCTGATGTTTTTTTGCCCCAGGGACACCGTCGGTGGCCCGCCGTACTCGTCCGTACGCCTTACAACCGCAAAACACCCAGCGCTATAGGCTATCGCTTCTTCGCGGAGCACGGTTTCGCGCTTGTGATCGAGGACGTCCGTGGGCGGTACGCTTCCCAGGGCAACTTTGGCCCCGTGATGCAGGAAGGGCCCGACGGAAACGATACGATCAACTGGATATCCGAGCAACCCTGGTCTAACGGGCGGGTGGTGATGGCTGGCGGTTCTTATCTGGGAATTGCCCAATGGTGGGCTGCCGTTCAGGACAACCCTCACCTGGTTGGAATTTCGCCGATTTGTTCTGGCGACGACGAGTATCTAGATCGGTTCTATTCGCCGGGTGGCGCGTTAAAACTCGGCCACCGGCTTCTCTGGTTTGCGGAGAATTTCACTCCGCCCTCGCAGGTGAGGCCCTTATTTGGAACATACATCTACTATCTGCCACTAATTGACGCGGACTTGGCGGCCACAGACGTGGCTATCCCGAGTTGGCGGCAGGCTATTGAACACCCGTCTTATGGCTCTTACTGGAAACCCTTCAGCATTCGCGAGCGGTTAAGTCGCGTACTGATTCCAGTTCTTTCCTTCGGCGGCTGGTTCGACAATTACGCGGAAAGCGACCTTGACGCCTTTTCCCGGCTGTCCGCAGAGGGCAAACACATTGAGACCTGGATCGGTCCCTGGGGCCACAATCCCGCGCTCCGATTTCCGACTGAGGATTTCGGACCGCAGGCGCAGATTTACATCCGGACCAAGCAACTCGCGTGGTTCGACCATTTGCTGAACCCAGCCTCTGGAGAGGATGCCGTGCAAAACCCGCCCATCCTGCACCTTTTTGTGATGGGCCCAAACGTTTGGCGCGAAGAACACGAGTGGCCTTTGGCGCGTACACGCTACCGGCCACTGTATTTGAACAGTGGAGGCCACGCCAATTCACGTTACGGAGACGGTGCCCTTGAGTGGAGACCGGGACGGAACGGACCGGCGGATCAGTTCACGTATGATCCGAAAAAACCGGTTCCCACTGTTGGCGGAGCTATCTGCTGTGAGCCGAAAGTGTTGCCTCCGGGCCCCCTCGATCAAACTGCCGTGGAAGGAAGAAAGGACGTTCTTGTCTACACGACCGCGCCCCTGTCGGAGGATCTGGAAGTTACAGGGCCCGTCCGCGTACTGCTATATCTTGCAACATCCGTGAACGACACCGACTTCACGGCGAAACTCGTCGATGTGCAGCCGGATGGACGACCTTTGCTGGTCACTGATGGGATACAGCGGCTTCGTTACCGGCTTTCTTTGAGCCGCCCTGTCTTTGTGATGAAGAACCGGCCGTACCAGATCAGTATCGATGCGGGCGTAACCAGCTACGTCTTTGAGCGGGGGCACAGAATCCGGTTGGAAATTTCCAGCAGTAATTTCCCGCGTTTCGACCGCAGCCTGAACACGGTCCGGCCGAATGGCCTGGAAACCAAGACGCCCAAAGCCCGGCAGACCGTGTTCCACCAGGCAGGCTACCCGTCTGCCCTCATCCTTCCCGTGATTCCGGATGGGGCGCGACACAGGAAGCTGGAAAGTCGTACTCCGTTTCAGCTCGCAGGGCATAGAGCCGCTAATCGAGGGCGATAAATATTGCGCCAGCAACGATCAACAGTCCACCTAGTCCTTTCCCGATGGTCAGCTTCTCTCCCAGAAACAGAATTCCGAAGACGATCACCAGCGCGACACTTAGTTTATCGATAGGGGCGACTCTAGATGCCGGCCCCAGTTGGAGCGCGCGAAAATAACACAGCCACGAAAGGCCGGTGGCTAATCCTGAAAGAACCAGAAATAGCCAGGTCTTGTTGGAATGGACTTGAAAGCCACCGGGTTTGCTGGTCCCGTAGGCAATGAGCCACGTAAACACGACAACCACGCTGGTGCGGATCGCTGTCGCAAAATTGGAATCAACGTCTGCGACTCCCAGTTTCGCCAGTATGGCAGTGGCCGCTGCGAAAACGGCAGAAAGCAAAGACCATGTGAGCCAGGACATGGTCCTAGTGTGAAGGACGAGGTCTTTACGCCTATCCGTTAGGACAGCTTACTTGAATTTTTACGCCCTTCCCCGGGGCAGCTTCAACGGACAGCCAACCATCGCATCCTCTGGCCCGCGTCTGCATCCCGGCGAGCCCGAGCCCTGGACTTGATTTTTGCGAACCAGATTCAAAACCCTTGCCATTGTCGCGGATACTGAGAGTGACTTCCTTTGGGCCTCGCGTGAGGAGTTCAATAAAGACAGAGGTGGCCTCCGCGTGCCGAGCGACGTTTGTGAGGGCCTCCTGAGCAATCCGGAACAGATTGGTCTCGGTCTGGTCCCGTAACCTTCCTCCGTCAATATTGCTGCGGTACTTTACGTCGATACCTGTACGTTGGGCAAAGCTCTCGGTCAGGGAGCCAAGGGCGGCATCGATACCGAAGTCGTCGAGGATAGTTGGGCGGAGCAACTGTGACATTTCACGGACGTCTTTGATGGCTCCGTCCACCAGCAAGAGACAGTCGTCCAGCCGGCGTTTCTCTCCGTCCTCGCGGCGCAGGGCGGAAAGGTTCGCCTTAACGGCGGTCAAGGCCTGTCCCAACTCGTCATGCAGTTCGTGTGAAAAGCGGCGGGCGACGTTTTCCTGTGTTTCCAAAAATTGGTATTGCATGCGCGATAGCTCGCCAGCCTGTTGTTCAAGTTTGCGAAAAAGCCCGGCAGAAGCCTTGGCCGCCCAAGTGGCGCTTACTAGAGACAGGCCTACACACAGGGCGAAGAGCCACACCGTCAGCCGTAGCAACCCGTGGCCCTCCTGGTATATGCTCTCCCGCAGCAATTCGGCTTGTTCATACGCCGATTTAAGAGCATCGCTCATATCATCCCGAGATTCCTCCAACTGATCCAGAATCTCGGCGCGGCTTACTACGTCCTTTTTCGCCAACTGAAGCCACTGAGCATTCAGATCGGCCTGCTGGTGCTGAATGCCATCTATCGCCGCCTTCGCCATCGCCAGCCGGTCAGCAAACGTCTTTGTATTCTTGTCGAGCTGGTGGACAGTGCGGAAGGCAACCAGGACAGCGGAGAGCAGCAGCACCGCGAATAGGCCGAGGCCAAGGAGTAATAGGCGCTGGAGATGTCCTTGTGTAATGGAGTTGCTTGCCACTACCACAATCTTTTCATTAAAGTTTCGAAGTGGCTATCCCCGAAATACGGGACGAAAATTCGCCGATACACGTGATGGCGGCTGGACGGGGAAACAGGCAAAGTAGAGTTGTGAGCGGAAGAAAATCTAAAACGCAACCGCCACAAGCACAGAGGAGATAACAATGAAAAAGCTATTTACGTCCACCCTGCTGACGGTTGTCGCAGTTCCTTTCTTGATGGCCGCCCCCCACGGCAAGAAAGCTCAGAATTCCGCAGCTTCTACCGAGACGCAGTCGACTGATCAGACAAAGGTGAGCAAGAAGGGCAAGAAGCACCACAAAAAGAGCAAGACAACGACCACTACCACGACCGACAGCGCTGCTGCTCCCAAGCAGTAGTTATTGTTCTGTTGTTTATAAAGGCCCGAGTCCTACTTGGATTCGGGCCTTTCCCTTTTCACCACAGCAGCTTCAGGCCGAACTGTATTTGGCGGGACGTCGTGGAAGTGTTGTTGATCAGACCAGCGGTCGGAGTTGGGCCGCCGGAGCTAGACGTGAACACGATCGGGTTTGGTGTTCCGAAGTTTGCGTGATTGAGAACGTTGAAAAATTCGGAGCGGAACTGGAGCTTTAAGCGCTCGCCCCACGTGAAGTTTTTCAGCAGAGACGCGTCGAGCGTCGCGAGACCCGGTCCGGTAAGAATATCCCTGCCCACATTCCCGTAAGTTCCGTTTGGAGGAACGACAAAAGCATTCGGATTGAAGTATTGATTCAGTCCACCTTGAATTACTGAGCCGGTGAAGGCTGGGTTCCACGAGGGCCTGATCGGATTTCGCGTGTCACCGTTGTTGGTGGGATTGAATCCCAGTTGCGGGGTGAAGGGCAGGCCCGACTGCACGGTCACGATGCCGCCCAGGGTCCATCCACTCACCAGTTTATTCATCCAACCTCGCGCCTCATTCAGAAAGGGTTTGCCGTGGCCCACCGGAAGCTCGTAGCTGCCATTAATGACAGCCAGATGCCGTACGTCGAACGGCGAAAGCCCGTAGTCGAGTTTGGGGTTCAGCGGAAACATAACAAAGGCCGGCGTGTTGTTGCCGACGCTGTTGTTCAGCGTCCCGCCATCATCCAGACTTTTCGAAAACGTGTAAGCGCCGCGAACCTGCAGGCCGTTTGCAAAACGGCGGTTTACGTCTACTTGAAGCGCGTTGTACGAACTAACGCCCTCCGAGAACCAACTCGTAGTATTAGCGAGGTGGGGGGTCGCCAGCGGTGATCCGGGCGCATAATAAACCGTGCCCGGCTGAAGTGAGGCGGGGCAGGAAACTGCGGGACAAACGGTTGGATGTGGCTGGTTCGCGTCGAGCGACAATATTTCGTGGTAGCCGTGCGAGCCGATGTAGCCGACCGTAAGCGCGGTATGTGGTGCAATCTTTTGTTCTATCTTCAGCGTGTAGGTCACCACTGAGGGGGTGTACATATCGGGTTGTACACCACCTGGTGAAATCGATCCACCCGATGGAAGCTGCTGGCCGGGTAGGATATGGATGCTGGAAACCGGCAAGTTCTTCAGCGATAGGGTGGTGTTGAAAGGGGCATTTTGGTCCAGCCGGTAACTGAGATTGTCCAGTAGGGCGTTGTAGATGCCGAATCCGGCGTGAATGACCGTATTGTTGTTCCCGAATGGACTCCAGGCAAGACCCACGCGCGGTTCGGGCAGAAACTTGGCTCGGTTTTTTGTAAAAACAGAGGTTCCAATTCGCGGTTCAGTCTCAATCACCCCGCCTGGACCGAATAGGTAGTTGGACGCCCGTCCGTGAGTCTCATTCCATCCATTCGTGGATTCGAACCGGAACCCGAGCTTCACTTCCAGCTTCGAAGTCAATTTCAACGTGTCTTGCACGTATCCCGCTCCTTCCACTGAGCGCCAGCCCAGGGCCGTTGGGACTGGTACAGCAGTAAATGTGGAGACGGTGCCTTGTAGGAAATTCGTCAGACTGGAAAACGACGCCTGCCCGTATTGCGCTTGGGCAAAGTTGTCGTTGGATTGGATCCGTTGGACCCAGGCGCCGGCCTGAAGGTGATGAACACCGATATTGATATCGACTTGATCTTGATAGGTGAACAGATTTCGGACAGCCACGGTATTGCTGGCGACATTGGTACCAGCGTTGCTGATCTGGGTAGCTGAGTTGGAGGCTGTTCCTCCGCCGATAACCACCGCGCCAATAGGAGCGCCCTCCACCCAGGATGGGACGTCGGGTGCTTGGCTGCCGAAGTAGAATGCGCCCCGCGAAAACCCGAAGTGCACAGTGTTTAGTACCTGAGGGGAAAAGATATGGGTTTCGCTCAGGCTGATGACCTGCTCGCGGAGAGTCTCTGTGATGGCGCTCAGCGGATTGACCGTGGGTGTATGTGCTCCGCTGTCATCAACTGTGTAAACGGCAGCGAGTGTGTCATTGGAGGAAAAGACATGATCGATGCGGGCCGTGCCAAAGTTCTCCTGAGTCCGCTGCAAGGGATTGTTAAACGACTCGGCAATTCCGCCCCCAAGCTCTGGGCCGTTTTGTACAGGCCAAAGCGACAGTAACTCGGAGACTCCCGGCGCAAGACCGACGGGCTTACCACTGGGACCGACGAGCAAGCCGGAACGAGCGGCATTGTCAGGTACGAGCGTCACGTTGCTGAGGCCGAGCCGCTGGCGGAAGCCCTCGTAGTTGCCGAAAAAGAACGTCGCATTTCTCTGGACCGGGCCACCGAGCGCCCCTCCGAACTCATTGCGCTCAAAAGGAGGTATAGATGGTCCATCGAAGAAGTTCCGCCCGTCGAGGGCGCTGTTGCGAAGGAATTCATAGATAGTCCCGTGGAGTTGATTGGTTCCTGAAGAAGTAACGATGTTGACCTGGGCGCCCGGACGCTTGCCGTATTCCGCCCCATAGGTGTCGGTCACCACGTTGAACTCGCGAACGGCATCCACCCCCAACAACTGTCCGCTTGTCCCACCAGGGGTCAGATTGATCTCCGAAGCACCGGTGTACTCAATTCCGTTCAAGAGAAAGATACTTTCCTGCGGACGCCGACCCGAAGCCGAGAACATGTTTCCAATCGCGGAGTTGGACGTGCCGGTACCCCCTGCCTTTTCGGAGGTGTAGTTAACAATGCCCGGGTTCAGAGTCATCAACTCGTCATAGCTGCGGCCGTTCAGAGGCAATTCTTTCACTTGCTTCTCTCCGACCAGTCCGGACGTTTGTTCGGTGGAAAGGCTGACGACCGGCGGCTCTTCGGTGACGGTGATCACCTGGCTGAATTTACCCAGAGGCAGGGTCAAATCTTCGATAGCTGTTTGGCCCACCACGATGGCGATTCCGTTCTTGAATGCCGTCTCAAATCCAGCCTTTTGGGCACTGACCGAGTAGGAGGCAGCGGGAAGGGAAGATGCGCTGTACCGGCCGTCGCCGTCGGTGGTAAGTGTACGGACGGCATTTGTTTCCGCATTTCTGATCGTCACACTAGCCCCGACAATCCCGGCACCGGAGGCGTCTTTCACCTGCCCGGTAATGGTGGATAGGGATTGAGAGAGCCCGGAAAGGACGCAAAGGAGCGGAATTGCGAAACGAATTCGACGTGCAAGAGCCTCGAAATTTGCGAAACGAACCCAACGTAAAAACGCCCGGAGCAAAGTTCCCATTGTCCATCAAGAATAAGGTGTTTGGAGGCCGGCGTCAACTGGCGCCGCAGTCTTTCGATGACGGAAGTACCTTCGGTCACGGATTGGCGGTCAAACTCTCGAGCAGTGTAAGCAAGCGGTCATAATGTGTGCCGCGCCAGAAAACCTTCCGGCAAACTCCGCACCGGCTGAACTCGTTCTTAGTCTCACGGGTGTGGGGCGGTAATAGATCGGCGACTTCGTCCTTCGCCACCGCGCGGAGAGGTCCATTGCAGTCCATACAGCGGGTAAAGGGCAGGAACCGAGAATACAGGGCAAACCGGCGTGACACTTCGCGCAACTGATCATGCGGCTTGTCATGGCGAACGCAGTATCCGCTCTCCACCTCTCGCCGCTTCAGAAGTCCGACGTCGCGAGTGAGCAAAGTCCGTGCTTCGCCGCCCGAGACGGCCGCGAGTCGGGCATCGTCGGCAAAGCGGTCGTACCATACATCGAAGCCAAGCATTCGGAGATAGGCGGCCAAACGGCCGAGGTGGCCATCGAGAACGAATCGAGGTTCGTTCAGGATCACCGGCCGCGGATGAGGATAGACCCCGATATGGTCCCCCTCGGCGACGCGTGCCGAGGAGGGCACGACCTGTCCGTTCACTAGAATCTGCCCGATCTCCGTGTGTGGTGCGCCGAGGGATTCGATGACGTGTTTTATCGTGTCTGTCGGTCCCGCGGCGTGCTCAAACTCGCTATTGCGCCTGCCGGCGGTTAGGAAGTCGTTCAGTTCGCCGTGGAAGCGAAACCATACGGGCACGCCAGTCACGCTTAGTATTGTCGCGCTGTAATGTCGCTACTCCCCCATTTATACTCAGGCATATGGCTAGCGGCTTTTGCTTTCACGGAGATATGATCGGTCCTGATGCCATCCATAAGGGAGCTTTTCTTGTTGTCGAACAAGGGAAAATCGCTGCCATGGGCCAGCAGAAGCCTGCTTCCTATACCGGCCCGGTAACTGAAGTCGAGGGATACATTTCGCCTGGATTCGTCGATATTCACGTGCACGGAGGTAATGGAGCGGACTATATGGACGGAACCTCGGCAGCCGTTCGCAGGGCCAATTTGGCGCACCTACGCCACGGCACGACTACCATTTTCCCGACGACTACAACCGGTTCGCGTATTCAACTGGATCGCATGATTCGCACTTGTATGGAGGTTCGCGACGAGTGGTCCGTGAACGACGGGGCATACGTGGGCGGTATTCATTTTTATGGACCCTACTTCGCGGAAGAAAAAGTGGGGTGCCACCCCATTGAGGGACGAAGAGATCCAGACGCAGAGGAATACGAGTATTTCTTTTCTCTCCGGGCGATCAGGATAGCTACTTGCGCCGCTGAGTTGCCGGGTGCGGAGTCCTTCTACCGGACCGCACAGGAGCATGCCTGCCTTGTCACCTGCGGACATTCCAACGCCAACTGGGCGGAGATGAAGGCGGCGTTCGAGGCAGGTGTCCGCCACGTTGACCATTTCTGGTGTGCGATGAGTTCGGTGTCTTCCCTCCGATCCCGATTCGGCACCCCAATGCAGGCCAGCATGGAACAGTTTGTGCTCGCGCACCCCGAGATGAGCACCGAAGTAATTGCTGACGGCCAACATCTGTCGCCGGAACTGCTGGAGTTTGCCTTCCAAATGAAGGGAGCCGAGCGGCTCTGTCTTGTCACGGATTCGAACCGGGCCATGGATCTGCCGCCCGGACGCTACCGTTTTGGTTCGGAAGAAGATGGTCCTTGGATTGAAAGTGACGGCAAGGTCGGGTTTGAGCCGGGGCACGGGTTAGCAAGTTCAGTCGTGGGAATGGACGTAATGGTCCGCACGATGGCGAGCCAGACATCCGCGAGTTTGCCCCAGGTCGTCCGGATGGCGAGCCTGACACCCGCTGAGCGAACCGGTATTGCGAACGAAACCGGCAGCCTGGACGTTGGCAAATGGGCAGACCTTCTGATTCTCGATCGGGATCTCCACGTACAACGGGTGTTTGTTCGGGGCGAGGAGATTCAAGCCTCAGAACCGTAAGAGCAGTGTGAGGTGGACGCCGCGGTGTCAGGCTCCGTAGATCGTTGTGTCCAGATATTCGTTACGGAACTTGCCATTGGGGTCGTGTGTCTTCAGCAACGCCCGAAAATCAGGCAGCTTTTCATAGAGAGCCTGTAACTTTGAGGGCCCGATGGTATTGAGCTTCGCCCAGTGCGGCCGAGCGTCAAACGGCGCGAGACTCTCTTCAATCATCGGCAACACGTTTCTCACGGCGGGCCATTCTGGCTTCCAGGTGAAGTGAATGGTCATCGAAGGGCGTTTGTAACAAGGGCTCATCCAAAGGCTATCCGCTTCGATAGTACGCAGCTCCGAAATCTGCAGATGCGGAGTGATGTGATCCCGCAATTTTTCAACGGCGAGAATGGCTTCGTATCCCTTATCACGTGGAACAAAATACTCGGTTTGGAGTTCATTGCCGCTGCTGGGTGTGAAGTTCATGCGGAAGTGCGGCAGCCGATCATACCAAGGGCCGGGAATGCCCATTTGCTCGGTGCAATTCTCGGCTGAGTGGCCGGCGAGCGGATGGAGCCGTTTCGTTGCGAGCTTCGCTCCGAAGAATACAGGCTCGGCCTTGAAGTGATCATTGCGTCCGACTCTGCTCTTTATCCAGACCTGGGTAGCGCGATGATTTTGCCAGTCGGTGAAAAGGCTCACGCTATACCCACTCGCAAAGATCTCGTCGAGGTGATCCTGGAGCCGCTCCAACGGCAGATTTTCATAAACAACTTGGCGGACGTCGAAGGAGGGCTCTACATCGAGGGTGAGCTTTGTCAGCACTCCGAGCGCGCCTAGGTTAACAACGGCCCCGTGAAACCGGTCCCCATCGCGTTCCCTTGACAACGTTATGACTCCACCGTCAGCCGTAACAAGCTCCATGCCGGAAAGAGACGTGGATAAGTTCCCGTTCTTGCTGCCCGAGCCGTGGGTTGCAGTTACACAGGCGCCTGCGACGGAGACATGCGGGAGGGACGCCAGATTATGCAAAGCGTAGCCGTTCTTGTAGAGATAGGGAGAGAGCTGGCTGTAGGTTACGCCCGCGCCAATCGATACCGAATTCGCGCGGCGGTCCAACGACATCTCAGTGAGATGTCGCAGCGAGATTTGATTTGCGGTGCTATCAGCGATTCCGTTGAACGAGTGACGGGCGCCAAGTGCTTTTATTTTGGCGCAGTTCTTTACAATGCTTCGCACTTCGTCCGCTGAGCTTGGAACGTGCAGATTGTCCGTGCTGTACTGATAGTTACCAGCCCAGTTTGTTCGAGCCCCTTCCTTGTCTTTGCTGGTAGCGAGGTGGGGCAAGATACTACTAGCCACCAGAACGCCCGACGTCTTCAAGAACTGCCTCTTATCCATAGCCATAGAAAGCCGCAATGGTGGTCAGTATTGCTCTATAGCCGACCTGCGGGCCACAGTTGCAACGGGCCCTACTTGAATCGGCTCGGCGCACAGACCCACCGGTATGTGGATTATACATCTAGGGCTGGGCCGCTGGTATAGGGTGGTGGTGTTCTAAAAGTGTGTTGATGTAGTCAGGCTTCGATAGAGACTTTTGGTCCGTTTCCGGAAATGCCACATCAAGACCAAAACGAACATTGCCGGGTTGGGGGATGATCCGCATTCGGGCGGTTCGCGTCAATGCACCTCCTCAGGAGCTACCTTCAATTGAGCAGGATCGAATAGCAAAGTCCTTCAACGACGCTCATTGGATCGCTTGGTGCTGGTGCCATGCAGTCGGAGAACTAAACGGATCGGGCGGATCTTAGGACCGAGGCTCACGGCACAAAAGACCGCTATCCGCCCGGACCGGAAGCGTGACTTAAACTGCCCCAGCGCCTGCAAGCACCTGCCATTCTCCCGCGGCTGCCCTAAACAACTTAAATTAGTAACATTGAACCGACCCTGTCGATTCAGGGCGGTCTCGAAGACGTGCTTTTGAAAGGGGTCAAGAATGCAGGACGAGGTAACAAAGAGCTATGGGGCTGGTCGGAGGGCGCCGTTGAACTCCCCGTCGCACATGCGCACGCAAGGAGGAGGCATGTCCGTGGCACTTTGGAGCGCACAGGTGCTCCTGGCCGCCCTTTTCATATTTGCGGGCGTAATGAAGTTTGTAATGCCGCTTCAGGAAATGGTTAAGGGGAGTTCGCTTCCGGCTTGGTTTCTGATTTTCGTTGGAGTTGCCGAGATACTGGGGGGAATAGGGATGATCGTACCCGCGCTGCTTCGAATCTGGCCTGTACTGACCCCTGTAGCAGCATGCGGACTCGTGATCATTATGGCCGGTGCTACTGTGATTTCGGTGCCGATGGGCGCGATTGCCCTGCTCCCCTTCTCAGCCGGTGCGCTTGCCGCATTTGTTGCTTACGGACGCTGGCGACTGAAGCCCGTTCAGGCGCGTGCATAGCGATTGTCGCCACCTCTCTATTGTGGCGCTTTGAACTTATTCTTGTCCGTGTCGGCGTGATGATCCGGTCATCTCCGAAAGGGCCGCTCAAAACTGTCCGTTATTTCCTACGCCCGTAATGCGAGCCGACCCGATTCCGGACGTCTCGATTACGTCGGCAACGGATTCCGTCAGTTGGGCGGGGTTCGAGGCGCAGGCATCCCTTTCTGGGCCGGTCCGACTAGCTCCCGCTGAATGGTCCTTCACTACCTTGAATGAGGCTGTTGAGGGTACAGGGCCGTCAGCAGTGCTGACGGCATCGGAAGTGCGACCAAACTCCTGGTGCGTGATTTCGAGGACGTTCGCGAGGGATGCGGTTAATTTCCGCCGCGCCAGCGGCTATGTTGTGTGCTGAGCATGTTCAGCAGCTTAAGGGTGAAAGCCCCTGTCCAACCTGATGGAGGTGAAGGACTAGTGATGATGCAAGGGCTACCGCTGCGAGGCGGGGTCTGAAAGAAGCATGGAACAAACGTGCGA
>DATIMM010000246.1:0-5622 GCA_035475295.1 Bryobacteraceae bacterium | reverse complement strand
TCGCCAGCGGGGTGCGGATTCGATGGATGTGTATCGGCAGCACGTACGATTTCCGCAAGGAGCCGAAGAGCCGGATCGTCGAGTCCAAATTTCTTCAAAATGGAATCGAACGAAACGTCCTCCCCTTTGTGCCCTAGATCGCATCCCGGTACGTCGTAGACGAATCCATCCGAAATTTTGCCCCAGTCCGTATCCTTCGGGAGAAAGACAAATTCCGCGCTCGGATCGATAAATCGCCTGATGAGCCATGGGCAGGCCACGCGATCCACCTTCACGTTCTCGCGGGTAATCCATTTCATCGTTGGGCATCCTTTGAGGCGACCGTAAAATCGTCGAAATAGGTGACACTATCGGCCTTTGTCCAGAGGCCGACCTTGCCGGGCTTTGAAAAAGTTGTATCTTCGGCTTCGAATAGCTGCTCCTGATTGAAGAAAACAGCGATCTTAGCGCCGGCGAAGCTGACTTTGAGGTTGTTCCAGCGGCCACTTGGAATCGGGTGCTTGACTCCATAGGACCGGGATGGCAGGCCTTTCGGCGCGATCGAGGTTCGGACGCCGTTTTCAACCTTATAGAACACAACGTTGTTTTCGAGCGCATTCGCACGGACGATGTAGTAATTGTTGGAGTCCTGGTATCGCCAGACGATTCCGGCGGCCTGGTCAATGGAACCGTCCACGGTTTTGAAGGCCACGAGGAGTTCGCCGTCCTGCAACGATGCTCGGTCCCAAATGGCCAATGGAAATCTGCCGGCCGTTTTGTCCCGTGATAATTGCGCGAGCACGTTTGGCGGGCTGGGCGCCGATTCGTCTCGGACGATTTCCCAGTCGGGCTGAGCTCCCACATGGGTCATGGCAACTTCCCAATCGGCGGGGAGTTTGCCCGGAACGGAATGATTAAACCGAACCGTCTCCGACCGCGCAGCGCTGATTGGCAATACCGCGATAAGCAGGAGCAGGAGGCGCATTCGATTATCTTTCCTGATCTACTGTGCAGCATGATTCTGAGGATTCGATGAGTAAGGCCCAAGAACTCGTCATCTCGTGTCGAGTAAACAACCCGGATTTCTTACAGGCAAAGAATTATCTCGTGGCACTCAGCAAATCCTCAGAATCCGGTTCTAGGCTAAGGCTGGGACTGAAGCTCTTTCTGGATAGAAGTCCCGAGGAGGTAAGTATGCCCAAGCGTTCGAAAATTATGAGTTCGCTCGCCGCGGTTGTGGCCTTAGCCATTTGCTCCTGGTTTAACCAAGCGGCGGCTCAGTCGACGAAGGAGAGAAAAGGACAGACCGTAACAATTACAGGTTGCGTCCAAAAGGGTGAAGCGGCGGATGAATTCGCTATCACTCAGAACGGCAAGAAATACGGTCTGAAGAGCACCAAGGTAAGGTTAGCGGACCATCTCGGCCACCAGGTGACCGTGACGGGCAAAATCACGGGGACGCCCGGTCAAGGCGAGAAAGGGGGCAAGGAAGAGGAAGGTGGCGAGTACGCGGATGTGCAGGTGACCAGCTTGCATATGATTAGTACGACGTGCCAGTAATTCTTTCCTGTGTTTCACGAGAATACCATCAATTTCGATTCATTCCAGCCCGGCATTGCTCGGCCGGACTGGACCACAAGGTAATGACAAAGATATGTGGCGGGCTGAAGTGGGAGTGCTCAGAGTCCGCATCCTCGAAGGCTCGCATATGAAATGGCTTGCCTGGCTATTCGCTTTCGTCGCCGGTGGGCTGATTACTTGCCAGGTCGGCAGCAATAGTCAATTGAAGAAGAGTCTGGGGCAGCCGCTGCCCGCATTGTTTGTCAACTACGCGTTGGGAATGGCCGCCGTTTTCCTTTACATCTTTTTCAGGCAAGTGCCTTTCCCTTCCACCGAGAAGGCATTCCAGACTCCCTGGTGGGGATGGCTCGGTGGAATCTTTGGGGCGGTTTACGGGCTGGCAGCAATTGTCCTTGCCAGCCAATTGGGCGCAGCGAAGTTAAGTGCACTCGTTGTAACCGGCCAGCTCATATGCTCCGTGGTCCTCGATCACTTCGGGTTGCTTAGCTTTGATGTACACCCAGCGGGCTGGGCGCGTATTGCCGGATGCGGATTGATGGTCGTTGGCCTAATCTTGATCGCTAAGTTCTGAAGCAAAACTCTGGGGAATAGACCTGAAGATGCGCTGAGTGAGGGCAAACTCATCAATTCCCCAGAAATCAAGCGGATACTACAAGACACAGATGCGGATTTTGATTGTGGAGGACGACCAAAAACTCGCGCGCCAACTCCAGAAAGGCTTGGCAGAGCAAGGTCATGCAGCTGCATTGGCCTTCGACGGACACGAAGGTTTATTAGCAGCCCAATGCCAGCCATTCGATGTGTTCGTCCTCGACGTGATGCTGCCCGGGATAGACGGGTTTTCGCTGGTCCGCCGTCTGCGCGCCGTGGGATCGACTACGCCCATCCTGCTGCTCACGGCCCGAGACACAGCGGAGGATATTGTGATGGGACTCGACGCCGGAGCCGACGACTATCTAACGAAACCATTTTCCTTTAAGGTCCTTGTGGCACGGCTCCGTGCACTTTCAAGGCGCAAGCAAGTGGAGCCGAGCACGGAGTTGCACATGGCGGATCTCACTCTGGATCCCGCCAAGCACGAGGTAAAGCGCGCGGGTGTTTCGATTCAACTTACTCGTAGAGAATTTGAGTTTCTGGAACTGCTATTGAGAAATTCCGGGCGCGTGCTCACGAGAAACCGGCTCATCGAAGCCGTATGGGGCAGCGAACGCGATGTCGAAAACAACACTGTGGACGTTTTCATTCGCCAGCTCCGGACGAAACTGGAGCCGCCTGGGACGGGTAGACTTATTCACACCATCCGTGGGATTGGATATACACTCCGCGAGGAAGAGCCGGCTTGAAAAGGCATTCCATCGGATTTCGGCTTGCTGCCTGGTATGCCGTCGTATTTGCTGGCGGCCTTGCTGCCTTTAGCCTGGCGATCTGGTTCGCCATGCGCGCGACCGTTTATCACGCGATAGATGATGAGCTTCGGGATCGCGTCCAAGGCGTTCGGGCATTCATGGATCGGCAGATTTCGGCGTTGTCGATACCGGAGATCCGCGATGAGTTTCGTGAGCACTCCGTTCTCGGGCCCGGTGGCGACCTTTTCCAAGTTTGTGATGCACAGGGCCAGTGGTTATATCGATCCGTGCCGCTCGAGAGCAACAACGTGCCGATTGACAAGCCGTCCGATCTACACCGGCCGACATTTTCGACGGCTCAAGTGGCAGGCCGCCCGCTCCGCTTCTACTCGGAACGAATTCTAGTGAGCGGTCAGCCGTACACAGTGCAAGTCGCAGCTCCCATGCACGAAGCGTTTGAAGCCATCGAGGCATTTGGCCTCATTCTGATTCTCGCGGTACCAGTGCTCCTGATCGCAGCTAGCGCGGGAGGTTATTGGATCAGCAAACGCGCGCTCGATCCAGTAGATGAGATATCTCGGGCTGCACAGCGGATCAGTATTGAGAATTTGGCGGACCGGCTGCACGTACCCGAAACGGGAGACCAGCTTCAGCGACTGACGGAAACACTCAATCAGATGTTTTCCAGGCTTGAAGGGTCAGTGCGTAGGATGAAACAGTTCACGGCAGATGCCTCCCACGAACTGCGTGCGCCTATTGCTCTGATTCGAACCACTGCCGAAGTCACGGTGCAAAGGAGAAACCGGGAAGCCAACGAGTATCTAGAGGCATTGGACGACATTCTAGAGGAATCCGAGCGAACATCGCAGGTAGTAGACAGTCTGATGCTCCTCGCGCGCGCGGATGCAGGCAAGGAGGTCCTCGAACGTGGGCCCGTGGATGCTTGCTCGATATCCCGCGCCGCGGTCGAACAAGGAGAAAAGCTGGCCCGTATCAGGGAACTCGACTTTTCCCCCTCCATCCCAGACGAGCCCATATGGATTCACGCCGATGCCGAAGCGCTTCGTCGCGCGCTTTTGATACTGATCGATAATGCCGCCAAGTACACTCCCGAACGAGGGATGGTGCGATTCGATCTATCCACGAACGACGGAATTGCAAAATTCCGCGTTACTGACACAGGAATCGGGATCGCACCGGCTGATCTTCCGCACATTTTTGACCGCTTCTGGAGAGCAGATAAGGCTCGTTCGCGTTCACAAGGAGGAGCGGGCCTCGGTCTATCCATCGCCAAATGGATTGCGGAAAGCCACGCAGGGTCAATCACTGTAGCAAGCGATGCCGGCAAAGGGTCCGTTTTCTCTATCAACGTACCTCTGGAGAAGCAATGCTAGGCTCGGTCCCGCACCCAGGCACCGCTGCGTCGAAACGACCGGGGCTCGTTCTTCTGCATCGTTTTCTTCTCAATCTGTATGTGGTGCTGTTTGTTCCCGCATTCGCTTCGGCACAGACGGCTGCCCTGCGTGGTCAAGTCGTCGACCAGAGTGGCGCAGTCGTACCAAAGGCCGCCGTCACGTTGACCGCTGCATCTGGGCTCGTGAGGAAAACGGCTACAGCCGAAAGCGGTTTTTACTTCTTTGGAGGTTTGACACCCGGTCAGTACACCGTGCGAGCGGCAGCTCCGAAATTGGAACAAGAACCTGTTCAAATTGTTCTTAAACCGGGAACTCAAACGTTGCGGCTCGAATTGAAAGTGGCCGCGGTGCAGCAGCAGACCTCGGTGCAGGAGAACGCAAATACATCCGTCAGCACGGAATCGGCGAACAACGCTTCCGCGCTTGTTCTCAGAGGGAAGGATCTGGAGTCATTAGCCGATGATCCGGAGGATCTCGGCGCGGATCTCCAGGCGTTGGCCGGGCCGTCTGCAGGACCGGGTGGCAGTTCCATCTTTATCGATGGATTCACCGGCGGTCAGCTTCCTTCCAAAGATGCGATTCGCGAAATCAGAATCAACCAAAATCCTTTTTCACCGGAGTACGACAAGCTGGGCCTCGGTCGAATTGAGATCCTCACGAAGCCAGGTGCCGATAAATTCCACGGTACCGGCTACTACAACTTCGGCGATGACGTCTGGAATTCCCGCAATCCCTATGCGGCGCAGAAGGCACCGTTTCTATTGAAGGAATATGGCGGCAGCCTACAAGGTCCGCTCAGCAAGCTTGCATCCTTTTTTCTGACCGTGGACCGCGCCTCCATTGATAATGGCGCGATCATAAACGGTACCACCTTGGACCCCAATACGCTCTCGATCATTAATCCGTATACGCAGGTGTTCCGGATCCCGCAACGCAGGATTCGAGTGAGCCCGCGCGTTGATTACCAATTGACACCGGCCGACACTCTTTCGATCCGCTATGCCTTTTCTGATGCGGATATCGAGCATTCCGGAGTGGGGGGCTTCAATCTGGTGCCTACCGGTATCCACAATCACGGGACTGATCACACTGCACAAATTGCCAATACGGTTGTTCTGGGCGCGAATGCTTTAAATGAAACCAGGTTCCAGTTCTACCGGGCCAGTATTTCCAGCCTCTCTGAGGACAAAAGTCCCCGTCTAGATGTTTTGAATTCATTCATCGGGGGTGGCGCTCAAGTCGGAAACTCGTTCAATACACTCGATACCTACGAGCTGCAAAATTACACAACGGTAACTCAC
>DATIMM010000245.1:0-46410 GCA_035475295.1 Bryobacteraceae bacterium | reverse complement strand
AAAAAAGCTACTTATGAGGTCCGTTGGTGGCCGGTGCGGGTGCCGTCCGTTTCGGAGCGCCAGCCTTTTGCGCCGGAGGCGTATTCCGCTGAATCCCTTGGAGGACACTACCCGACGTCGGTGTTCCGCGGTTCTCCAGGATGAACAGCGTAAGCGCGGTAATCATAAACACTGCCGCCGCGACCGTAGTTACCTTCGACAAGACAGTGGCCGTCCCACGTGGGCCAAATACCGTTTGAGAACCCATCCCGCCGAAGGCTCCGGCCAGATCGGCCGCCTTGCCGCTCTGTAGCAGCACAACACCAATCAAAACGAGACAAACAATGACGTGGATAGCCGTCACCAAATACAACATGGCAACGTTGAGTATAACATCACCTTTAATGCCAAACTGAAGGGAATGGCCGATTCCCTGGGACGACTACCGCCCCTTTCGT
Source organism: Bryobacteraceae bacterium (assembly GCA_035475295.1). Lineage (GTDB taxonomy): Bacteria > Acidobacteriota > Terriglobia > Bryobacterales > Bryobacteraceae > Bog-105. The sequence goes on along the minus strand of DATIMM010000245.1, from coordinate 45,973 downwards.
TGGAGAGCCTCCGCGAAAATTACACCAAAGGCGGGCTGCTGGAAGAGGATTGCGACCGCGATCCGATCGCGCAGTTTCGAAAATGGTTCGGCGAAGCCAAGGCTGCCGGATTGAAAGAGCCGAACGCGATGACCTTGGCTACGGCAGATCTTGACGGAAAACCCTCGGCCCGGATTGTCCTTTTAAAGGAGATTAGTCCCGAGGGCCTTATTTTCTACACCAATTACTCCAGCCGGAAGGGGCAGGAACTGGAGCTGAACCCTGTCGCTGCCCTGGTCTTCTATTGGGCGGAGTTGGAACGACAAGTACGAGTCGAAGGTCAGGTCGAGCGAGTTTCTCGTGAAAAATCAGTAGCTTACGCCCACGGACGCCCGCGCGGTAGCCAACTGGGTGCGCTAGTCTCCCACCAAAGCGGTATCGTCAGCGGGGGCAGAGACTACCTGGAACGCAAGTTGAAGGACGTAGAAGTCCGCTACGCCGATACCGAAACCGAGCATCTGCCCGTCCTGAGTGATTGGGGCGGCTATTGTGTATTCCCTAGAAGCTTTGAATTTTGGCAGGGGAGACCTAACCGCCTTCATGACCGCTTACTCTATCAGAAATCAGGAGAAGGCCCTTGGGCTCTCGTTCGACTGTCACCTTGATTAAACGAAGTAGCCGGACTCGACGTCAGTTCAATATGTATCGGTTAGTGGGGCTGTTGCTTTTGGGTTCGTTTCGCATTTTCGCCGATCCAGTTCCCCGATCTACCGATCATCTGATAAGCGACGTCCAAAAACGCTATAACGGGGCGAAGACCCTTTCGGTTCGTTTCGTAGAAAGCTACGCGATTGAGGGGCATAAACGGCGGCCAGAGACGGGAGTTCTAACCCTCCGCAAGCAGGGTAAGATGCGTTGGGATTACACGGAGCCTAAAGGGAAGTTGTTTATTTCGGATGGAAAGAACGTATTCCTATATACCTCTGAGGACAATAGGGTAGAGAAAGTTCCGCTGAAGGACACTGAGGATATGAGGGCCCCCTTGGCCTTTCTCCTGGGGCACTTGGATATGAAAAAGGAATTCGGCGACTTCGAGACCCACAGTGGGAGTGGCGGAACATGGCTGGACGCTTCCGCTAAAAGCGACCGCGTTCCCTACAAAAGCGTAGAAATGCTAATCGCGCCTGATGCTTCCATTCGCCAATTGAAAGTCATGGGCCGTGATGAATCCACGCTGGACTTTGCATTCAGTGACGAGAGGCTGAACCCCCCGGTAGATGACGCCTTTTTTCATTTCGCCGTGCCTCCCGGAGCGGAAGTGGTCAACGCACTCGCGGTTGGAGATGGGGAGAATTAATCCAGGTGGCTGAGTTCGTTTTGCGATATGCCGATCCGCGCGGCCAAATGCACGAGCAGACCACAGAAGCGCCGAGTGAACGCGAAGCGCGCGAGCGCCTGGCGCACCAGGGCTACTTAGTCTACTCTGTTAAGGCCAAAGACTTTAGCGCCCGGATCAGCGGGGTCACGCATCGCCGCAGGACCGTTAACCTTGAAAAGTTCCTCATCTTCAATCAACAATTTGTCACGCTGATTCGCGCTGGTTTGCCGATCCTGAAGAGCCTCGACCTCCTGGCCGATAAGCTGACGGACGAAAAGCTGAGCCGCTACATCAAAGGCGTGCGGGACGAGGTGAAAACCGGGGTCGTTCTGTCCGACGCCTTCGCCCACCAAGGGGTATTCCCGTCCATTTATGTCACCACCATCCTGGCCGGTGAGAAAAGCGGATCGCTGGTGGAAGTGCTCGACCGCTATCTCACGTACCAGCGCCTCACACTTGCGGTGCGCAAGAAGGTCTTGGTGTCGCTCTTGTACCCTTCCGTGCTCATAGTTCTCGTTATTTGCTTGATTGTCTTTCTCGTAACCTATGTTGTTCCGAACTTCGCGGAACTCTATAACAGCATGGACGCTAGGCTGCCGGCGGCCACTCGAATGCTGATCGCTGTTGGTACGACGGCACGCACCTATGTTCTGGCCGGTTTGGGCGCATTCATTTTGGCGGGAGTAACTTTCTACTTCTGGTCGCGCCGCGAGTCTTCGCAGGAAACTCTGGATGGCGTCAAAATGCGGGTTCCTCTTTTTGGCGAAATCTGGACGAAGTACCAGGTCGCACAGTTTTCACGGGTATTGAGCACCCTGCTCATCGGTGGGATACCACTGGTCCAAGGCCTGGAGACGGCTGGAAAATCGCTGGGAACGGCCCTCATCAAAAAGGCGTTGGACAGAGTGTCCGTTTTGGTCCGGGAAGGTAAGTCGCTATCTCAGTCACTGACTACCACCGGAATCTTTCCGGATTTGGCAATCGACATGATGGAGGTGGGTGAGTCGACCGGTGCGTTGCCTCAGATGCTGAACAGCGTGGCGGAGTTCTACGAAGAGGATGTCTCGACACGTATGACTGCGATTTTGTCGCTCATCGAGCCAGCCATCATGATTTTTATGGGGATCTTTGTGGCGTTCGTGCTCGTCGCGCTTTATCTGCCCATCTTCTCCCTGGCAGATTCTATTCGGTAACCAAGGTATAGGAAATGGCAACGGACGTACTCAAATTAAAAGATTCCACGACGGAGGTGCAGGAAGCGCAATCCATCGCGCGACGCTACCGTTGCGAATTTGTGGATCTGAAGGAAACCAAGATTGATCATGAGCTGTTTCGTACAGTTCCGGTCGACCTCATGTTTCGCTACCACTTCGTTCCTCTTCAGGCACAGAACGGAAGTTTGGAGATTGCACTCTCCGATCCGCGGCAAATTGTCCATATCGATGAGCTGTCAGTACTGATCTCTAAGAAGCTCAAAATCAAGGTCGCCACCTACTCGCAGATTTCCGATCTTCTGAAGAAGACTGAGCAGTCCCAGCGCGTGCTCGAAGAAGTCACCGAAGGCTTCACGTTGGATGTAGTCGGTGATGAAGAGAATAACGACGAGACGCTTTCGATCGACCGGTTGACTTCGGACGAGGGGAGCATCGCGCCGGTTATTAAGCTGGTAGACACCACAATCTTCAATGCCCTCGAACGGCGGGCCAGCGATATCCACATCGAAACCCGCGACCAGGAACTCGCGATTAAGTACCGCATCGACGGCGTATTGCAGTATGCGATGAGCCCCATTGCGAAGGAGTGGTATTCGGCTGTTATTTCGCGCATCAAGGTGATGAGCGAACTGGACATCGCCGAGCGCCGAGTTCCGCAGGACGGGCGCTTCCGGGTTCGTTACAAAGGACGGCTAATCGACTTTCGTGTTTCGATCATGCCGACGATCCACGGCGAGGACGCGGTGCTTCGCGTGCTCGACAAGGAATCGATGAGCGAGAAATTTAGTAATCTCACTCTCGACGTGGTCGGTTTCGCGGAACACGATATCGTCAAATTCCGCCGGTACATCAAGGAGCCCTACGGCATGGTTCTGGTCACCGGACCTACCGGGTCGGGGAAAACCACGACACTCTATGCTGCGCTAAGCGAGATCAAGAACGACGAAGATAAGATCATTACCATTGAGGATCCAGTCGAGTATCAAGTTAAGGGCGTTACACAGATTCCGGTAAACGAAAAAAAGGGGCTGACGTTTGCGCGTGGTCTGCGCTCAATTCTTCGCCATGACCCTGACAAGATTCTCGTCGGCGAGATCCGCGATCAGGAAACAGCACAAATCGCCATCAATGCAGCGCTCACCGGCCATTTGGTATTCACTACAGTCCACGCAAACAACGTGCTGGATGTATTGGGACGCTTCTTGAACATGGGCGTGGAAGCCTATAATTTTGTCTCGGCACTGAACTGCATTTTGGCCCAGCGCTTAGTGCGCAATATTTGCCCGCACTGTCGTAAAGAGGTTCGGTATGACGATGACTATCTCCGCGAGAGTGGACTCAGTCCGGCCGACTGGCTATCGGTTCGCTTCTATGAGGGGAAAGGCTGCATGGAGTGTAGCGGAACGGGTTTTCGCGGCAGGAGCGCCATACACGAGCTGTTGGACCTGAGCGAACGCATTCGCGAGATGATCCTGGAGCGTCGCCCTACATCGGAAATCAAACGTGTCGCCCGGGAGGAAGGTATGACGTTCCTGCGCGACTCCGCTCTCGACCGGGTGCGGCAGGGAATCACTACCCTGCGTGAAGTAAACAAAGTCACGTTCATCGAAGGATAAACAGAGCGCTTGTCATTTTTTGATACAGTTCAACGTTGGGTGGCGGAGCCGCCCCCTGACTATCTATTCGAAATCACCGAGGCCTCTCTAAGCTTGGTGTCTTCGCGCACTCCGAGCCAGCCGAGGGAACAGGTGTTCCCTGAACGCGCTCTGGCCGTCTCCCCTAGCGCTCCCAATTTAGTTAGGCCAGAGTTTTATCGAAACGCGTTTTCTCAGCTTGCTCCCATCAATAATTTGCGGCGCATGGGAGCGGCAATAGTGATACCGGATTATGCGGTGCGCATGACGGTGCTCGATTTTGAGGAGTTTCCCCCTGGTGAGCCGGAGCGGAACGCCCTTATTCGCTTCCGCCTGAGGAAAAGTGTGCCGTTTCACATTGAAGAAGCGCAGATTTCCTACACCATCCAGCTTCAGAAGCCGAAACGAGTGGAAGTGCTGGCGGTTGCGATGGCGAAACCGATTCTAAACGAATACGAGACCCTTTTCACGGACTCCGGTTACCACGTGGGGCTAGTGACGCCTTCGATTATTGCGGCTCTGCCGCTTTGTCGAACTGGCGAACCAGGGTTCACGATCGTGGCTAAGGCGGCCGGCGCCACTCTGTCTGTTTTGCTGCTGGAAGGGACCTCCATTCGCCTGGTACGCTGTCTCAGCCTCGCGACGGTCGACGAGGAGCCGGAAGTGAACTCGGGTGAGCTAACGGTTCTGGACTTGGTGCAACAGACGTTGGCCTACGCCGAAGATCAGCTCGGGGCCTCGGTGAAGCGGCTGCTGCTGTGCGGATTTGGACCCGAAACTGATCTGCTGGGGAAACTGGCCCAGAAAGACTTTAATATTCCGTACGGCAACTTGCGATCCCGCTTTGGCGCAACATCGCAAGAGAATGCGGGACTGCTGGGATTATTGGAGCAGTACGCGGCATGATGATCAATTTGGCATCACAACCCTTCCGGCGGGAAAGGGCGCAGAACGCGATATGGGCGCTGGCGTGCGCAGCGCTGCTCTGCTCATTGCTCGTGATGGTAGTGATTATTCTTCGTGAGCGCGCTCTTGCTTCCGACCTCCACCGGGGCATCGCGCAGGAACAAGCCCAGCTTCAGCGTGTGAAGCAGGAGCAACTGCATTTTGCAAATGTCCTGGCTAAGCCGGAGAATGAAGATGTCTTCTCCACCAGCGTTTTTCTCAATCAACTGATTGCGCGCCGCGCAATCAGTTGGACACATGTCTTTAAAGATTTAGAATCAACGATGCCTTCCCAGATGCGGCTGATCGCGGTACGGTTACCGCAGTTGCCCTCCGACGACAAGTCGGGGAAAGACACCGTCCAGCTCGATATGGTGGTTGGTGCGAGCAGTCCCGACGTCGTCATTCAGCTGTTGAAGCGCTTGGAAGCTTCAAGTCTTTTTGGCGCGGCCTCGGTGGTATCGCAACAACCGCCTACGCAGAACGACCCACTTTATAAGTACCGGGTGACGGTGAATTATGCCCAGCAGCTTTGAATCGTCCCCGACCGTTTTGTTGCTCGCACGACGTGGGCCTGGTTTTTGGTTGCGCGTTGGAGGAGTGTTGCTATTGTTATGCAATGCGGTGGGGCTATTTTGGTGCCTCGACCCTCCCGGCGGCACACGGCGGGAGTTGTCCGAGGAAATGCTGCGCATCCACGATGAGATGGCGGCGATGCGGAGCAACGCGGCTCGGGTCAAGAACGTAGCGGCGAAAGTGCAGCTTGGCCACGGGCAGGCTGTGACGTTTGAATCGCAGTATTTTCTACCGCGCAGGACCGCCTACCAGCGTGTGCTGGCTGAGTTGCAGCGCCTGGCCCAAGCGTCGGGACTGCAGGCCCGGGACAGCGTCAATACTGAAGAGCCGATTGAAGGATCGGATAGTTTGTCGTTGCTCAATGTGGCGGCGCGTTTCGACGGAACTTACGCCCAGTTCGTCAAGTTTTTGTACGAGGTGGATAGGTCGCCGATGCTGCTGATGCTGGACAGTTTGGGTGCGACTCCACAACAGAATTCGGGACATATAACTGCGGATTTGCGGTTTCAAGCAATTATCCAGGATGTTACGCCCGCCATGGAAGTTACGGGAGGGAAGCGGTGAGCGCAGCTTCTGAAACCAAAATTGGCGGAATGAAGTTGGGCGCAGAGCCCAAAAAGGTCGCGATCCTGGTGGCGCTCCTGGCGGGAGGTATAGGCATGTTTATCTATAACTCTCAATCAGGCGGAGGCGAAAGCCCCTCCCCGGACCAGGTACATACTGCGCCTCCTGCCCCATCAACTGCGCCTATCGGCACATCTCGCGCTCGCCCGCATGCGACTCGCCGCACTGTCAACGCCCGAGAGCGGGAAACACTGCGCATCCAGACGGTTGATCCGCGCAACGGAGACGTCGATCCGACCCTAAGGCTAGATCTGTTAACCCGGCTCCACTCAGTTCAACCGCTGGAAGGAGGACGTAGCCTTTTCGAGATGGGACCTGCACCGGTAACCACGCCCAAGCTTCCTCCCCCCGTCCAGGTCATTCCCAAGCCGCTGCCCGGACCAGGAACGAATCCTACCCCTGCTGCCGAACCGGTCGTCAACATTCCGCTGAAATTCTACGGGTTTATCAGGCCCAAGGACAAGACCGGTAGCAATCGGGGCTTTTTCCTGGACGGAGATAACGTCCTGGTGGCCTCTGAAGGTGAATTGCTGAAACAGCGATACCTGGTTGTAGAGCTGACCCCGAGCAGTGCCAAACTGGAAGATACGCAGTTGAAGAAAGGGCAGACGCTCCCTCTGGTTCCGGAAGCGCGCAATGAATTCTAAGCACTCCCATCGGCGTGGCGAGCGGGGCTCTGCTCTGCTGATCGTATTCCTGTTTGCCGCAGTTCTAGCCATCACGCTGTATCGGGAGATGCCCGTGTATTCCTTCGAAGCGCGGCGCCAAACCGAACAGTTGCTGATAGATCGTGGAAATGAATATAAGCGCGCCGTCAAGCTGTATTACCGGAAGGTGGGCGGTTACCCGGCTTCGATCGACCAGCTGGAGAACACGAATCGGCTAAGGTTTTTGCGGCATCGATACAAAGACCCTTTTACTGACAAAGATAACTGGCGACTATTGCACATGGGTCCCGGAAATCGACTCCTCGATTCCAAATTGAATCCCATAATGAACAAGGGAAAGGGCGGAGCGGGCGCGAGCGGCTCTGGAGACCGGTCCAGCTTGGGCGGGAATTCCACCCCGGGCGGTCCCTCCAGCTTCGGCGCCAGTGGCAACAGCTCCTCCACTTTCGGAGCCAACACGGGTGGATTCACCGGGCTGTCGAACTCTGATTCGGATAGCGGCTCGGCAGTGAAGGTCCCTGAATTACGTCAACGCGGGCCAGCGGCTCCCGGAGGAAGTAGCGTAGGAACAGATAATTCCTCGAATTTGACGGCAGACTCTTTGCCGGGCCAGTCCTCCCTGCCGCTCCCTTCGGAATCGTTCGGGCCTCCCCAGGCGGCCACAAGCCAAGCGGAAAGCGGTTCCCCGAGTCCGTCGGCGCCGACGCCGACGAGTGGCCAGCAGCCTGGCTCGAATACCATGCAAATGGTGCAGGGATTATTCAATAACCAAGCGCAATCTCCTCGGTCCCAAAATGGTACTTCGTCAGGGTTCGGAGTCATGCAGGGCGGCGGTGGGATGGCAGGGGTGGCCAGCCGGGCAGTTGGCCATAGCATAAAGACCATAGATGACCAGGATGACTACTCGCTTTGGGAGTTTTACTACGATCCTACGAAGGATTTGCAGCCTGGATTGCCCGCAAACGGCCAGCGGAGTGCGCCGCAGCAGCCCGGGGCGCAAGTCGCAGGCCCAACCGTCTCCCCTACGGCAGCTAATGGATCTCAAGCCAGCAGTAGCGGGTTCCATTTGGGAACGGGTTTAGGTTCTAGCCGCCCTGCCTCAAATCCACCACAATAGGATATTTTTGGCCGATATGAGCCAAAAATAGTTCTAAACTTCCGTACGGGATAAGGCGGAATGGATGGGCGCAATTACCTAGCAAGAATTACAACTCGGAAATCTTCACCGCTAATTCCTTTGAAAGGGGTAGGATGCTAGCCTCGCCTAGGTTGTTGATTTGGTGTAAGTTTGCTCACGTTAAAGCGCTTTTGGGGTTTTGGTATCAGGATTGCTTAAACAACTGTGAGCCGTAGAGTTATGCTTACAGAACTGAAATCCATATCTTGCCTGAATCCTATGCATATTCCCGCATCGCTGCCTGTTGCGAATAGTTCGGGAATGAACTCTGCCGATGAGTTATGCGATGCATTAATGGATCACATGCTCGATTGTCCGGTGTGCCTGGGCGGGCTGGATTCAACATGCGCCGTGTATGGACGCATGCAGGATCAGATCAAGGCCCAACGGGGACCATCGAAGGGAATGGTTTTAGCGATATGAGACTTGCCCCGGCGGCCGTTTCCACGGGTTCTGTACGTAAGGATGAATCTCCCTATTTGCATTGTGATGAACAGACGCTCGAGGAGTACTGTTTAGGAATCCTCAGCGAAAGACGGACAAGCGCTGTGGAGGAGCACCTCTTGGTCTGTGAGGATTGCACAGAAGCGCTGGCCGTTCAAACGGAGTTCATCCAATGCCTCAAGGCGGCCTTGCGCGTTCAGCGTGGGCCGGAGCACATGGCGTATTTTCAAAAATCCGCATAGGTTGCAGGGTATTTCCCCGACTTTGAGCAACAAAAAAGGGCCCTTCGGGGCCCTTTTTCTATTTGTCTGAAAAATTTTCAAAATAGGCCTGCATTTTCTTGTATTTGCGCTCTTCTTGACTAAATCACCAGAACAGTGCCATCATTCTCCTCAGTAGGTGAAGAAAAGGCGAAAACATGGGAACCGGCCAAAAGGATGAAACCGCACGCAGGACTGCCTCCCTGGGTTTGTTTCTTGCTGGTGCCACGGCTATTTTTACTTCGGGGCTCGCTGCCGTCAGCGGCCTCAAGACCTTGGGCGAGCACCCTACCGGGTTTTCAGCTCAACTGCTGCAGTTCGCCTCTCCAGTGATTCGATTCCTGCAGGGAAAGACATTGTGGGATCTGGTACCTGCGATCCAGCCTGATCGCCCACTCGGTCTTCCCAACCTTTTGTTTTGGGTTTGCGTTGGAATCTTGGGCGGGACGATCAGAATCGCGCTCACTAGCCGCCGTGACGGGAGGAATACAGTGCAGGACAGCCTGGGAGAACTCTGGGGCGCCTTATGGCGGACGCCGCTCGCGCGACGAGGAGCCGTCACACACTATACGGTTATGTTCAACGGGCCCGTGACGAACCCGCAATTTTCGCAGGGGGCAGTTCCCGGGCCGGCGCTGGACCTGATTGCCGCAGACCTCCAAAGACTGATGCAGGCCGTGGCAAACGAGGGCTTGTTGCCAGACGAAAAGAAGAAAGACGCCTGCGACCTTCTAAATACAATTGCGCAAGAGGCGAAACGGCCAGCAAGAGAAAGAAAACCTGCGGTAGTCAAGGCTGTTTTAAATGCCATCCCACTCGTGATTTCCACGGCTAAATCATTGGTCGACCTGTGGACCGAAATCCAGCCGCACCTCATCTCATTCTTTATGTAGGAAAGCTTTCGGACCGAAAGAAAGTGCGCTTTCATTCGACCCTGAGGCGTATAGATTCTCCGATTGTCCTTGCCGGAAACCGGCTCGAAAATGCCGTGCTATTCTGGCGCCAGCGTAGTTCTATGCACTTGCGTAGTGCCGTTTTCGCTGCCCTGCCGATACTGCTCCTGCTTAGCGCATTGTACGCGACCGCGCGTTCGCCCGAAACTGAACAGGATTATGGCGACCTCAGCAAAGTAGGCAAACGCTCCAATAGAAAAGACCAGCAGCCGAGGCCGTTCCGGGAATATCCAGGCGTGGAATACGCCGATTTCCCGGTGCCTGCAGATGCGAGTGTACCTGGCGAGTGGCTCTTTGCACGTTTTATGTATCGGGCTGTGCCTAGTTGGCGAGGATTTCGGTTCAGCAACTGGACGATCGATTATCCGCGTTCCGACCGGCATCTTTCCGCGGCCGTCAGACGGCTGACTCGCATCCAGGCGCGCTCGGCTGAACAGCCGGTTGCCGCCGAGGACGGAGACGATATTTACAATTATCCCTGGCTTTATGCGGTAGAGGTTGGCCATTGGGATTTAACCGATGTGCAGGCGGCAAAGCTCCGCGATTACCTGGAACGCGGAGGCTTTTTTATGTGTGACGATTTTCATGGCACGGTTGAATGGGAAACATTTGTTGCGAGTATGCAGAAGGTTTTCCCTAATCGCCCTATCGTCGACATCCCGAATGACGATCCTATTTTTCACACAGTCTACGACCTTGACGATCGATATCAAGTGCCAGGAGATCAATACGAAGAGACGCATCGCACGTATGAGAAGGACGGATATCAGCCGCGATGGCGGGGGATTTATGACGATAAAGGCCGGCTGCTTGTGGCAATTTGCCACAACATGGATTTAGGAGATTCTTGGGAGCATGCCGATAATCCAAACTACCCGGAACAGTATTCAGCGCTGGGCTTTCGTATCGGCATCAATTACATCGTCTACGCAATGACTCATTGAACGGTTGCGGTGCAGAACCAAATGTTTGAGTTCCTCTTCAAGTATCCGCCCCGTGTCTTTACGAAAGGTACATTTGTACTGCTAGGCTCATGGCCACATTGGGTTCTGTACGCCTCCATCGTAGGTTTGGCTTTGCTACTCGGATTCGCCATTTTACGGAAGCGATCACAACTGCCCGTTCCGCTGCGCGGAGTGAGAACGGTAACGCTGTGGATCCTTCAGTCAGCCCTTGCGGTCCTGCTGCTGCTCCTGCTGTGGGAACCAGCCATCAGCGTGGCGGCCCTTAAACCGCATGAGAATATCATCGCCGTAGTTGTCGATAACAGCCGGAGTATGTCGATACCCAATGGGGCTGAGTCGCGGCAGCAGCAAGCCATCCGGTTGCTGAATGCGACTTTGCTCAAGAAACTTCAGAGCCGGTTTCAAGTGAGGCTTTACGAACTGGGAAACGGCGTGCAGCGAATCGGCGGTACTGAAGGGCTGAAAGCCAACGAACCCGCGAGCCAGATCGGAAGGGGTCTGCAGCAATTGGCCGAAGAGGCACAGACATTGCCTATCGGTGCAGTTGTGTTGCTTACGGACGGAGCCGATACGACCGGAGGGATCACGCGCGACACGCTGTCGGACTTACAGCGGGCGCACTTGCCCGTAAATGCGATTGGCTTTGGAACCCTGCGGTTGTCCCAAGATGTCGAGCTAGAATCGCTCGACATTCCGGCGCAAGCTCTAGTCCAATCGCGGCTCGAAGCGCGTGTCAATATTCGACAAAACGGGTTTACGGGACAGCGTGCGACGCTGACGCTGACCGGCTCTGGAAAGGTTCTAGCAGCTCGAGAGATTGTGCTAAAAAACACTCCGCAGCAGACCGAGACGCTGGAATTCAACGCCGGGGATGCGGGAGTGAAGCTTGTGGACGCGACGCTCCATCCTCTTCCAGGGGAAAATAACCAGAACAACAACCGGCTTAACAGAAATTTAGAAGTGGACGGAGGGAAGCGGCGCATCCTTTATATAGAAGGCGAACCCCGATGGGAATATAAGTTTCTACGGCGCGCCGTAGAGGATGATCCGGCACTGCAGGTGGTATCGATGTTGCGCACGACACAAAACAAGATCTACCGCCAAGGCGTTTCAGGGCCAAGTGAACTAGCCGATGGATTTCCGAGCAGAGCCGAGGACCTCTTCCGGTATCAAGGATTGATCCTGGGTAGCATAGAAAGCGGCTTCTTCACAAAAACTCAACAAGAGTTGATAAGGGAGTTTGCCGACCGGAGAGGTGGCGGTGTACTTTTTCTGGGCGGAAGAGCTGCGCTGGCCGATGGAGATTACGACACACATCTGTTTGCGGAGTTACTGCCAGTGGTCTTGCCGAAGCGAAAGAAGACCTTTCAACGAACGCTGGTAGCGGCGGAGCTAACGGATGCCGGAAGGCAGAGCATGATCTGCCGAATCGAGGACGACAGTCAAAAGAGCGCAGATCACTGGGAGATTTTGCCCTATCTCGCTGATTATCAGGACCCGGGGACGCCTAAACCCGGTGCGGTCGTACTGGCGCGCATGGATGTAGGCGGCAAGCGATTGCCGTTATTGATCACCGAGAACTATGGGCGTGGGCGCACGGGAGTGTTTGCAACCGGCGGAAGTTGGCGGTGGCGGATGCAGCAGCCCGTTGTCGATACCAGTCAAGAGACGTTTTGGCGACAGTTGTTGCGGTGGCTGGTGGGCGCTACACCATCGCGAGTGGTTGCTTCCATGCCGAGTTCCGTGTTGGAGGACGACGGACATACTGTTTTGCAAGCTGAAGTGAGAGATGCCGATTACGTTTCCACAAACGACGCCACAGTGAAGGCGCACGTAATTGCTCCGGACGGATCGGCGGAAGACGTGGCACTGGCTCCCGAGCCTATGAAGAACGGCGTTTATTCGGCGGAGTGGAACGCCGCGAAGCCCGGATCTTACGTAGCCGATCTGGTCGCGACGCGAGGCGGCCAGGAGTTAGGACGAGATGTGCTGAGCTTTGCGCGGGAGAATGGAGTGGCCGAGAATTTCCATACGGAGCAGAACCGGGATTTGCTGGAGAGGTTAGCCAGCGCAACCGGCGGCCGGTACTATGCGCCCGAGGATGCGAACTCGCTGGCCGATGAAATCTCCTACTCCGATGCGGGAATTAGTGCGCGCGAGATAAAGGACCTGTGGGACATGCCTGCCGTGTTCATTACGTTACTCGTCCTGCTTGGTTCGCAGTGGCTCTTGCGGAGGAAATGGGGGGCAATTTGAAAGTCCTCGCGGCATTGGCATTTATGGTGACAACCGCCCTGGCGAACGCATCGACCTATTACGTGTCGGTAGCTGGGTTGGGGGGCACGCCGGAATACGAAGCACAGTTCGCCAAGTGGAACGCACAACTCGGCGATCTCTTGAAGAAGAATGGGCCGGGCGTAACGGTAGAAACTGTGGCGGGGGCCTCAGCAACACGGCAGAATTTGGAGCGCATTTTTCGGCGTTTAGCGGATCAGATCCATTCTGATGATTCTTTTGCGTTGCTCCTTATTGGGCATGGAACATTTGATGGCACCGATTACAAGTTTAATATTCCAGGCCCGGATCTAACCGCGAGCGATCTGGCAGCGATGCTGAACCGCATACCAGCTGAGGAGCAGTTGGTGGTGAACATGACGAGCGCCAGCGGCGCATCACTGGCAGCTCTCGCTAAAAAGGGACGCATTGTCATTACAGCAACGAAATCAGGAACTGAAAAAAACGTTACGGTATTTGCAAGATATTGGATCGATGCTCTAAGCGATCCTGGTGCCGACACCGATAAGAACGGGACAGTTTCGGCTTTGGAGGCCTTCCGATACGCCGAGAGCAAGACCGCCGCTTATTTTCAACAGGAAAAGCTGTTGGCGACTGAGCACGCCCTGCTCAGCGACACGGGCACGGCGGCCGGCGTCCGCGATCCGAAGCCCGAGAACGGGCAGGGGCTCTTAGCAGCGACGTTCCCCCTCCTTCGGCCTCCTTCGGAACTGGCCCAGGATACAAGCCCGGATAAACAGAGGCTGCTGCAAAAAAAACAGCAATTAGAAGCGCGAATTGACCGATTGAAGTACCAAAAGGCCGCCATGCCTGAAGAGCAGTACAAGCAGCAACTGACGGCTCTGCTGCTGGATCTGGCGCGAACACAGGCGGAGATCGACAGATGAAGCCCGTTCTGGTTTTTTTGAGTCTTCTGTGGGCAATAGCCGCACCTTCGCCCTGCCAAAGCGCTGATTTGGAACAATGCCGTGCCCTGAGGCATCACGGAAAGCTTGCGGAGTCACGTTCCTGCTTCAACGGGCTAACGCTCTCTTCGGATAGTTTCATGCAGGCAGAGGGTTACTGGGGGGTGGGGGATTACCAGAGTGCTAACGAACGCTTTCGCGTGGCCTACCGCCAGCAACCGAACAGTCCGGTCGTGCGCACCGAATGGGGCAAACTTTTGCTGGAGCGCTTCAATCCGGGTGAAGCGGCGAAGCTTTTTCAGGAAGCCATAGCACTCGATGCGAATTATGCACCTGCCTACCTGGAACTGGGGCGAGTAAGTGCCGCCTCCTTCGACAAAAGAGCGGTCGATTATGCGCGGATGTCGATCGCGCGCGATCCGAAATTGGTCGAAGGGCACGAATTGATGGCCTTTTTGGCTCTCGAAGATCACGACACGAAGGCGGCGAATGAGGAAGCACAGAAGGCGTTAGCGCTGTCGGATGAAGCTATGGATGCCATGGCGGTCCTGGCCTCCATAGATCGGCTGAATGGCGATACACGTTCTCCCTGGATGGATCGTGTGCTGAAAGTGAACCCGGTTTACGGCGAGGCTTACGCGACGGGCGCGCACTTCCTGGAGATCAATTACCGCTATAGCGAGGCTATCGATTTTTACCGCAAGGCGCTTGCACTGAATAATCAGCTGTGGGGCGCGCGGTCGCAATTAGGAATAAACCTGATGCGTCTCGGGCTCGATGATGAAGCGAAGCAGCAACTCCAAAGATGTTATGCGGCTCGTTACCGGGACGCCGAGACGGTCAATTCCTTGCGGTTGTTGGACACCCTGGGCGACTACCAAACGTTCAAAACGAGCACGACGGCATTGATGCTGCCAAAAGGGGAAGCCGCGTTGCTGAAGCGTTATATGGAGCCTGAACTGCAGCGAGCGATTGCGAAATATCAGCAAAAGTACAACATGACGCTGGCTGGACCTGTGCGGTTAGAGGTTTACCCAAACCACGACGATTTTGTAGTCAGGACGCTTGGCCTTCCTGGGCAGGGTGGATTGCTTGGGGTGACGTTTGACCGCACCGTGGCCATGGACAGTCCTTCGGCGAGGCCGCCCGGCGAAATGAACTGGGCTAGCACGATGTGGCACGAGCTAAGTCATGTTTATGTTGTCACGGCGACGCATTCACTGGTCCCCCGCTGGTTTACCGAGGGGTTGGCCGTGCACGAGGAGGGTGCTGCCTCACCGGACTGGGGTGACCGGATGACTCCATCGATCGTGATGGCTCTTCAGCAGAAGCGGCTTATGCCTGTAGCGGAACTCGATCGCGGTTTTGTGCGTCCCGAATATCCGGGGCAGGTGCTCGTGTCGTACTTTGAAGCCGGTAAGATTTGCGACTACATCGCGGAAAAGTATGGAAACGCCGCGATTCTCGGAATGATTCAATCTTATGCGGCACGGAAGAATACAGCCGAAGCAATTCAACAGAATTTACACGAAACCCCGGATACCTTCGATAAGGAGTTTTTAGCCTGGCTGGACCAAAAGACCGGCAGTACCGTTCGCCACTTTGACGAATGGAAGCAAGGAATGCAGGCCGCGCAAACAGCCTGGAAGCAGCGAAAGTCTGATCAGGCACTTCGTGAAGCCACCAGGGTACGGGATCTGTATCCGGAGTACACCGGGGACGGAAGCGCTTACGAGTTGCTGGCGGAAATTTACGAGTCTCAGGGAAACAAGGGCTCTGCTGTTCATGAGCTTCAGTGTTATCGCGATGAAGGCGGGACGAGCGTCGAGACTCTGAAGAAGCTAGCTGCCCTGGAACAATTATCCGGGCAGGCCAAGCAGGCGGAGGCAACGCTGCGGAAGCTAAATAAGATCTATCCGGAGGATGCCGAGATTCATCGCAGGCTGGGTGATCTGCTTCTCGCAGATGGAGATTCGACCGGCGCTATTCAGGAGGGGGAGGCGGTGCTCGCGCTGCATCCGGCCGATGTGGCGGCTTCACACTACCAACTAGCAAGAGCGCTCAATGCAGCTCATCGAACTAACGAGGCGAAAGACCAGGTACTGCTTGCGCTGGAAGCTGCACCGGATTTCAAACCAGCGCAGCAACTTCTCCTGCAATTGAATCGGTAACCAATGTCCATACAAAGTGCACCTTCGAATGATTTCGAGATCGACCTGACGAGTGATCTCAAGAACCGGATCGCGCGTTTTCAGGAAGTCCAGGCGGCAATCAGGCGAGAGGTACACAAGGTGATTGTCGGGCAGGAAGAGGTCATCGAGAACGTGCTCATCTCGCTGTTTGTGGGTGGTCATTGCCTGCTTACTGGCCTACCGGGCACAGCGAAAACACTGCTGGTGCGCACCGTTTCGCAGACGTTGGGCCTGAACTTCAACCGCATTCAATTTACGCCCGATTTGATGCCCTCGGATATTACCGGAACGGACATCATTGATGAAGAGCAGGGAACCCATCACCGCACCTGGACGTTCTCACCTGGGCCAATTTTTTCAAATGTCTTATTAGCCGACGAGGTAAACCGTACACCTCCGAAAACGCAGTCGGCGCTGCTCGAGGCCATGCAGGAGTTATCCTGTACGGTGCGCGGACGGCAGTACCGGATTGACCCCCCCTTTTTTGTCCTTGCTACGCAAAACCCGATCGAACTCGAGGGGACATACCCGCTGCCTGAGGCTCAGCTCGATCGCTTTTTGTTCAATGTTGTCATTGATTATCTGCCGGCGGAAGATGAGCTGAAGGTCCTCGAGTTCACTACTACGACGCACACCGCGGAAGTAAAGCCAGTCACAAACGGAGCGGAGATTCTGGGATTTCAGAATCTGGTGAGGATGACGCCGATCGCCGAGAGCGTTGCCCGGTATGCAGTGGATCTGGTCCGGGCGACGCGGCCGGGACAGAATGCGGAGAGCCCGGACTTCGTGAAGAAGTACGTGAACTTTGGCGCAAGTGTCCGAGCTATGCAGTTTCTGGTGCTGGCCAGCAAGGCGCGGGCGTTGATGCACGGACGCTTGCACGTGACCTACGAGGATCTGCGGTCACTCGCCATTCCGATCCTGCGCCATCGAGTCCTACTAAATTTTCACGCGGAGTCAGATCGACTGAACTCCGATGAGCTCTTAAAACAACTTCTCGATTGGAAAACCGTTCCCCGCCAGTAGAGGCACGATGTATGCCGGCGCAATTCACAAGCCGCCTTCTTGATCCAGCCGTTCTGACGGAGATCTCCCGCCTCGATCTCATTGCGAAGACGGTGGTGGAGGGATTCGTGGTAGGCCTCCACCGTTCACCGGACTTTGGGTTTAGCCAGGAGTTCGCCGAGTATCGTGCTTACACGCCGGGCGATGATCTGCGACACGTGGATTGGAATGTGTTTGCACGCACGGAACGCATGTACTTGAAGCGTTACCGCGGCGAAACCAACACACAGCTAACCGTTCTGTTGGACACAAGCGCGAGCATGGGATACGGCTCCGGGACCGTTAAGAAGATCCAGTTCGCTAAGTTCCTGGCCGCCTCCCTGATCTACCTGGCGCATCTGCAGCGGGACAGCGCGGGGCTCATCACGTTCGACGACCATGTGGAGCAATTTGTTCGCCCTTCGGGGCGGCAGGGCCAGTTGATGCGCCTTCTGCATGCCATTGATCAGGCGCAATTAGGTAAGCGCACGAATTTTGAGCAGCCGTTTGTCGAACTTCAACAGTTTCTTAAACGGCGGGGCATCACGATCGTGATCTCGGACTTTTTCGAAGATCCAAACAGGATCATCCGGGTCATGGAGCCGCTTCGGTTTCGCGGGAATGAGTTAATACTGTTTCACGTGCTGGACCCGATGGAAGTAGAACCGCGCCTGGAGGGTCCGGTACTTCTTCTGGACATGGAGACGGACGAGCCTCTGGAGACGACTCCTGATTATGCGCGCACCGGATATCGCGAAAAGATCAGGGCCCATATGGATGATTTCCGGACAAAGTCGCAGGCGGCCGGGATTGACTATTTCTTCGTGCGAACGGATTGTCCGCTGGATCTGGCGCTGCGCGAGTACTTCACAATTCGCACGCGGAGGGCGTAAATGGGTTTTCTTTCGCCTTGGTTCCTGTTGGGCGCTGTAGCGATCGGGTTGCCGATCTGGCTGCACCTCCTGCGGCAGCATCGGCGGACACCGATGTCATTCAGCTCGGTGATGTTCTTCGAGCGCAGGGTCCAAAGCTCGATTCAGCAGCGGCGGCTGCGCTATCTCCTGCTGCTCGCCATGCGGGTTCTGGTGCTGTTATTCCTGGCGCTCGCGTTCGCCAGTCCCTTCGTCAATCGAAAAGTAGTCGCCGCCACGGCTCGGACGCTGACGGTAATTGCGGTCGACCATTCGTTTAGCATGCGCTACGGGAATCGGATGCGCCAGGCGAAGCTTAGAGCCGCGCAGGAGCTCAGCGCGCTACGGGGAAACACACTTGCTGAAATCGTGGCGGTGGATTCGCGGGTGGAGGCACTCACTCCGCCCTTGATGGACCGCAGGCCTTTACTGTCAGCAATCGAATCGATTGAACCGACCGATCTGGCAAGTTCGTTTGGCCAGTTTGTTCGGGCCATGAGAGTGCGTGAGCAAACGACTGGCATGTGGTTGGACGTACGATTTGTCAGCGACATGCAGCAAACAAGCATGCCGCGCAGCTTCAAGGATTTGCAAATGGGTCCGCATACGGCGCTTCATCTGATTTCAGTTGCGGGGAGCCGTGCGCCGAATTGGGCAGTGGAGGCCGTAAATGCTTCTCCGCATGTGTACGATCCGCGAAGCACACAGGTGACGGCGACGATTTCGGGCTGGCAAACAGACGCTTCGACGAAGAGAGCGTCACTTCTGATGGACGGGACACGCATCGCGTCAAAAGATATCCGAGTACCACCGAGCGGGCGGGCGGAGGTGGAATTCCTGGGCTTCAATGTGCCGTATGGAATGCATCGCGCGCAGGTCCAGGTAGAGGGGGGCGACGAACTGGCGGAGGATGATGCGTTTCCGTTTTCTATCGAACGCTCCGACCCTCGTAAAGTTCTGTTTTTATCTGCCGCGGGGCGTATTCGAGATCCTGTTTACTACCGCGCGGCAATGGAATCTGCCCCAGATACCGGCTTGGTTATCCGGCCAGCATCGTTAGAGCAGGCCGCCAGCGAGGACCTTGCCCAGTACGCGTTTATTGTGTTGAATGACGTGGGCGCACTCCCCCCGTCAACGGAGCAACACATCAGGGAGTATGTTCAAAACGGAGGTTCGCTGTTTGTCGCTCTAGGGCCAGCGAGCGCAGGAGCGGCTCGGGCGCCGGTTACGGCAGACCGCTACGGTACGGCGCATCAAGTACAGGAAGCGGATTTCATAGATGGACAGGCGGCGGCTCTCCGGGGCGTCGGCAACCTGGCGAATGTTCGATTTTTTGAAGTCGCTCGGCTAGATCCGAAGCCGGATGCACGCGTGCTTGTGAAGCTTGCGGATGGATCTCCGCTCCTTATAGAAGAGCGCATCGGCGAAGGGCGAGTGCTGACGTTTGGCTCAGGCCTGGACAACGTCTCCAACGATTTTCCCCTACATACATCCTTCGTGCCGTTTGTAGCCCAGACCGGGCGCTATCTGGGTGGCAACGACGAATCGGCACGGACCCTGGTCGTGGGGAGCCAAGTGGAATTGCGTGCTGGAGGAGATAACGGGGCGGCGGCAAGCGTCATCGGACCAGATGGAAAAAGCGAACTGACGCTCAACGAGGCGGCGAAAGCGGTAAGCTTCCCTTTAGAGCGCAACGGCTTCTATGAAGTACAGCGCGCACACGGGCGGAGGGAGCTTGTGGCAGTACACGCTGACCGGCGAGAGTCCGATCTGACGCCGATTCCAGAGCAGACGCTCGCCTTGTGGCGGAACATGGGAGAGCCCGTGCCCGCTTCTGGGAAGAGAGTCGTCGAGCAGCCAGTGCAACCCTGGAATATGTGGCGGTACGCGCTCCTGCTCGCGCTTGCGGCAGCCCTGGCCGAATCGATTATTGCTAACCGATACTTACTGAAAGGACGGCAACCTGGATGACTTCGCTTACCGAGTTGACCCTTTATCTGCGGCGGCTGGAGCTTCGTCTGCGCATCTTTGCCGCTGCCCGCGGAATTGCAATTGTGGGCGCTACCGCGTGCATACTCACCATATTGCTCGTCTGGATCAGCAATCGCTTTCAGTTCGCTGGACATGTGGTCCTTCCACTACGGCTTGTATTGTTTGCCGGCGTGGGCACCGTGCTTGCGCTAGCGCTGGCGACGCCGCTCTTAAGGATCAATAAGCGGTGGGTGACCCGCCTGACGGAACGCCATGTGGAGGGACTGGAACAACGGCTACTCACCGTCTCGGAACAAACATCACCTCCTACTCCGTTTACGGAACTGTTGGCCGAAGATGCTTTACGTATCCTTCGTGCGGTGCCCAGCCAGGAATTCGCGCCGGGCAAGTGGCTTTGGGCCTTAACTGGTTGCGCAATTGTATCAATCGCAGTTTTAGTTTGGATGATTGCCGCCGGCCCGGGCTACTGGGGCTATGGAGCTTCCCTGCTTTGGACAGGACGAGCCGACGCCGGGTCGCGGCCACTCTACGCGATTGTGGTGCAGCCCGGAGACAAGGTGGTCCGGCGGAAATCCAATCAAATAATCACGGCGGAGCTATTGAATTTTTCGGCCCCCAAGGTGCTTTTGCACGCTAAGTATCACGGTGCCTTGAAATGGGACCAGACGCCGATGCAGCCAGAGCCAAACGGAAACGGTTATCAGTTCTTGTTTGCAGGGCTTTCCGATGGAGTCGAGTATTACGTCGAGGCGGGATCGAGCCGTTCAAAGCACTATAGCCTCGGCGTGAAGGATTTGCCGACAGTAAAGCGAGTGCGAGTTGCCTTGCATTTCCCGACAGGGCTGGGTCTGCAGGATGTGGTGAACGACCCCGGCGGCGATGTGCGAGCGGTGCAGGGCACCGAAGCAGCAATCTCAGTTTTGACCGACCGGCGCTTAGAGCGCGGTGAGCTGGTGTTAGACAACGGATCAAAGATCGCGCTTACTCCGGCTGAGGGCAACTGGCTGAAGGCTACCCTGCAGGTGCGCAAAGACGGCTCCTACCATGTGGCAGCACTTGATGGCCGGGACACGGTACGCATCAGCGAGGACTATTTCATCGAAGCCAAAACGGATGAACCTGCTTTGGTAAAGATTGTAAGCCCCGGCCGGGATCCCCATGTCAGTCCAATTGAAGAACTCCCCGTGAAAGTTGAGGCCAGCGACGACTACGGAGTGAATGGGCTTGATCTGCACTACTCGGTAAATGGCGGACCTGAGCAGACGGTGCCTTTGATGCCGAGAAGAGGCGTCAAGCAGGCTTCGGGGAAGACGACGCTGTATTTCGAGAACTTCAAAGTTGAGCCGGGCGATTTGGTCAGTCTGTATGCGACCGCACGCGACGCGAAGACTACATCGCGAACGGACATCGTCTTTGCCCAAGCGGAACCGTTCGATTACCGCTTCCGGCAATCGCAGCAGGCAGGGGGAGGCGGAATGTCCGGAGCGGGCGGCGACAGCGAGCAGATTTCAGAACGCCAGAAGGAGATCATCGCGGCCACCTGGAACCAGGTCAAGAATGGACCGACGGAGCACAATGCGGCTGCGGAGAACGCCCACTTTTTGTCGCAGTTGGAAGAAAAGCTGGGGGAGCAGGCCAAAACGCTCTCGGTGCGCATGGGGAGTCGCGAGTTGATTGCAGAGAGCCCTGAATTTAAGGGCTTCTCGGAGGCGATGAACCAGGCATCACAGGAGATGAATGGCTCTGTCGGACCCTTGAAGAACGGGAAATGGCAAGACGCGCTTCCCTCAGAGCAGCGCGCTCTCCAGGCGTTGTTACGGGCGGAAGCGATGTTCCGCAACATTCAGGTGGCTTACGGCAACAGTGGGTCACAAGGAATGAATGGAGGAGGCGCCGAGCGGGATCTTGCGCGGATGCTGGATCTGGAGCTCGATAAGAACAAGAATCAGTATGAGACGGGCCAGTCTGCAGGTGCCTCGTCTGCGGCCGAACAGCAGAAAGGTCTCGACGAGGCTCTGGAACGACTGAAGATGCTTGCCCAACGTCAACAGGAACTAGCCGCCCAGCGTCAACCGGACCAGGTATCGCAGCAGCGCTGGCAAGAAGAGCAGTTGCGCCGCGAGGCAGAGCAGCTTCGGCAGCAAATACAACAGCTTTCAAAGAATAGCTCGAGTTCTCAGCAACAGCAGGCATCCTCGTCAGCAGATGCACAGGCCCAAAGCCGATCGGATAGCGTTCGCCAGGCGTCCGACGCATTGGCTCGGGCGGAAGAGGAGATGCGTAAAGCCACCAACACGCAGGACCCTTCCTCGCGACGAAAGGCAGCTGAACAACTGGCCGAGGCCGCAGCTTTTCTCAAGAACAGACAGCAGAGTCAGGCGGGCAGTTCCGTTTCAGAGATGGCTTCGCGAGCCCAGCGGATCGCGAATGAACAGCGGGAGATCAAGGCGCAATCAAAGCGTATGTACGGCGGCTCGTCTTCGTCGAACGACGCATCCGCAGAAGTCTCTAACGGCTCCATGCCGGAAATGCGTGATCCCCAATATGGATTTCGCAGTTGGTACTGGAGGCAGTTGGCAATGCAGCCTCGGCGATCCGCAACCCCACAAGAAAAGGCTTTGGCGAATGACAAAGAGAGGGTAGGCCAAGAATTGCAAGATCTCCAGCAGCAAATGCAGCAGCAGGCCCAAAATCTGCAAGCCCAGCAACCAGGGGTGTCTTCAAAGCTACGAAAGGCGTTGTCTGATGCCGAGGGAGAGGAGCTTGCGCTTCGGATGAAGAAGGGGGCCGAGTGGATGCGTAATGGCTTCGGCTCACACACGTCTGGCCTTGAGGATAGCGTGACGAAAGGCGTGGAGCAGTTAAGCCGGGACCTGCAGTCAGCGCAGCAGGCCTTAAATGCGGGAGGCGATGGGAAGGGAGGGGCTGAGGATCAAAAGACGCTTGAGGCCTTGCTGCAGGTCCGAAAGCTTCGCCAGCAGCTGAGTAACCAGTCTCAGGGACAGCCGGACTCGCAGCAGATGTCCTCAGGTACGAAAGGACCCGCAATTCCTTACAGCAGCATTCAAGAAGCCGCGAGCGCCATGTCCGGCTTGCGGCAACAGCTTGGACCAAGAGATAGGGATCTATCCAGACAGCTGAGTGGCACGGTCGGAGCGCTTCGCCACTTGGATGATTCGCGGGCGGGTGAGATGGAAGCACGGCTCAATCGCGAAATCTTGCCGGGCTTGGAACGTCTGGAAGCCGAGCTAAGCCAGCGTTTGGGCAATGCGACGGAATCGCCTCGAACGACAGCATCGGAGACAGCTCCTGAGCAGTATCGCGAAGCCGTGGCCAGATACTTTCGCAAACTTAGCCAGTAGGATTTGAAATCTAATGAGTCATGGCGTAAACCACGTCGTTTACGCCGATGCGAAGACCGAGATCAGAAAGCTTTTCGGGGTAGCGCGGATCGTCCGACCATTCCCAGGAGTCACCCAAGTCCGAATTAAAAGAAACGGCCACCATGATGCGACCCTTGTCGTCGTAAATTCCACGCCAGCGGGCAACGTAACCGTCCTTCTTATGGCCTGCGGCCAAATGCTCTGCGCCTGGAATTTGAAACCGGTCGTCAAGGTCGTAGACCGTGTGAAAAATTGGATCCGTATCTGGAATATCGACGATGGGGCGGTCAGGAAACACCATGTCCATCGCTTTCTTAAATACCTCCCATTCTTCAGTACCGTGAAAATCATCGGCCATAAAGAAGCCCCCGCGCAGTAAATAGTCGCGCAGTTTTTTTGCTTCCGTGCTGGTTAGACCCCATTCGCCGACTTGAACGGCGTACAGCCACGGCCAGTTGTAGATGTCGTCTCCCTCGTCCAGGCTGACGGCCTGTTCAGCCTCGCGCGCCTGAACGCGGGTAAGGCGCTGGACCGCAAGCGACATATGGCGATCGGCGCGGGGGTAGTCCTGGGTCCAAAGAGACAAGCCTAACCTCCAATCGCCATCAAAACGGCCCCGGTAACCATCGTTTTCGCCGGGCGGGTACATCAGGCGCGCAAACGTCCACTCAGTCGTTTGTTGCGCGTCTGCCGGTATAGGAATTTCACCGATCTGATATTCGACACCGGGATACTCTCGGAACGGCCTGGGCGTCTGCCGCTGTACGGCCCACAGAGTTCCAAATGAGGCGAGGGCACATACGGACAGAAACAGGAGTTTTCGCGTGGTCATGCGTGGTTTCCCACCTGACCATATTGTACGGAGAATAGATTCCGGAGAGCGGGATGTTATTCTTCGTCCTCAGCATGTGTCCCATGCGCTTTCGCTGCAGCGATAATCTTTTCTGCTTGTGCTGATGGGACCACGTCGTAATGGTCGAATTCCATGTGGAACGAGGCGCGGCCTTGCGTTTTTGACGTAAGGTCATTGCCATACGTGAGCATTTCGGCCATAGGGACCAACGCGTGCAGAATCTGCGTATTCCCCTTCAGGTCCATGCCGGAATTGCGCCCGCGCCGGCTGCTGAAATCGCTCATCAGCTCTCCTGCAAACTCGCTGGGAGTTTCCACGTCCACCCTCATCACGGGCTCGAGCAGCACAGGTTTTGCCTGTTGCATTGCCGCTCGAAAGGCCTTTCGTCCGGCTAGCTTAAAGGCCATCTCGGATGAATCGACATCGTGATACGAACCGTCATTCAGGGTCACCTTGAAATCGGTAACAGGGTATCCGGCTAAAATGCCCTGTTCCGCGGCTTCTAAAATGCCCTTCTCCACCGCTGGGATGAACTGCTTCGGAATAGCTCCGCCGAAAATTTCGTTGGCGAATTGGAAACCCTCGCCACGCGCCAGCGGCTCCAGCTTGATCCAGCAATCACCAAATTGACCATGGCCACCAGTCTGCTTTTTATGCCGCCCTTGTACGTTGGCGGTGCCCCGAACGGTCTCGCGATAGGGGATCTTCGGGGCGTGCAGTTCCACCTCCACGCCGTAGCGCCGCTTCAATCGGCTGACTGCGATTTCGACATGCTGCTGTCCGTTGCCGGCCAGCAGAAACTCCTTGGTAAGCGGATCGCGATAAAATCGCAGTGCGAGATCTTCTTCCAGCATTTTCCCCAGTGCTGTGCTCAGGCGGTCCTCGTCGTTTCTGCTTTTTGCCGCAATTCCGTATGCCAGGGACGGCTCCGGAGTTTGCATGCGCGGTATCTGGAACCCATTGGCCTTTTCGCAAAGCAGGTCGCCCGTCAGCGTGTCCTTCAGCTTTGCTACCACTCCGATATCGCCGGCTCGCAGCTCTGATACCGTGTGCATCGCCTTGCCGAAAGGCGTGGCGATATGTCCGAGCTTTTCATTCACTTGAGAGCGCATGTTCAATAAGTGTGCATTATCCTTGAGCACGCCTGACAAGACCTTCAAGTAGGATATGCGGCCGGCAAAGGGATCTGAGGCTGTCTTGAATGCGAATGCGGTGGGTAGCCCATTGGCCTGCGCAGCCTGTTTCACAAGCGCAGAGTCCTCCGCAGCCGGGCAGAGTTCACTGATAAAGTTCAGGAGGCAGTCGGAGCCAATGTTGAGTGTGGCCGAGCAGCAAAGAATGGGGAAAATACGGCGTTCCTGCATTGCCAATTGCAAGCCGCTGACAATGTGCTCCACCGGGAGTGTCCCCGTGGCGAAGAATTCTTCCAGGAGTTCATCATTTCCCTCGGCGATCATCTCGACGAGCGATTCGTGAGCCTTAGTCGCGGCTTCCATGTAGCTCGCCGGGATCTCTCCTGGCTGCCCCTTACCGTCTCCGCCGGGCTTGTATGTATAGGCGCACATCCGTATCAGGTCGATGATGCCGGTGAAATTCTTTTCTTCGCCTATCGGCAATTGGACCGGTACGGCTCCGCGACCGAACACTTCATGGACGTTGTCCACTACCTGATCGAAAGAGGAGCGTTCACGATCCAGCTTGTTCACGGCCAGTACGCACGGAAGGGAGAATTCTTTCGCGAACTCCCAAACCTTTTCGGTACATACTTCCACGCCTGCCACGCCATCCAACAGGAGCAGCGCGGCATCGGCTGCAATCAGCACGGATCGGGTCTCGCTCAAAAACATGTTGTAGCCCGGCGTATCAATCAGATTGATTTTGTTCTGTTGCCACCGGAACGCCGCCACCGCTGAGGTGATGCTCAGCTTGCGATAAAGCTCTTCTTCGTCGTAGTCGGTGATAGCTGCGCCATCCTCTACTTTCAGGTGGCGATCCGTGGCTCCGGCTGTATACAAAAGAGCCGACGCCAGCGAAGTCTTGCCCGCGTGCCCGTGCCCGATCAGCGCGATATTCCGGATTCCAAAATTGCCCACATTCGAGTCACGGGGCGCTTGCTGACCTTTATCCAATGCCGAGGTTATCCCCAAGCTGCACCTCCTCGCCAGCCCTTTGGCTGCATGGGTGATGAATATATCAAACTGTAATCGAGAAAATATCGAGTTCGGCGAGATCCGCTACACTCCATGGCTCTTAGGCCGATAACTACCTCGCTTGGTTGAACAACCATCCATTCCATCCAACCCGGTGTTTTTACGATATGCTCTTAGGAAGCAAAAGGGACGGCATCCATGAACCACATCGGTTTATTACGCCAAACCACACTGTTCCGCCACTTTGGCGATGGCGAACTCGCGGAATTCTCTCAAGGGGCGATCCTTAGAAGGCTTGGCCGCCATGAGACGTTGGTGTACGAGGGACAAGAATCGAAAAGTCTCTTCGTCCTGATGAAGGGCTCTGTACGCCTCTACTTCGAAGGATACGATGGGCGAGAACAGGTGATTAGCCTGGTGCAAGCGGTGGCTACGTTCAATGAACTGGTTCTGTTCGATGGGGGACTTCAGCCATTTTCTATATCGGCCTGCGAAGAATCGGTGGTTTTATGCCTCCGGGCTGCGCAGATCCGGCAGAAGTTCAGCGATTCCCTCCACCCGGCTGCAGACGCGCTTCAATTGATTGCGGCGCAGCTCCGCGGTGCTCTGGACCTCGTGCGATCTCTGTCTTTGCTGGATGTGGCCCAGCGTTTGGCGCACTTTCTTTTGGATTATGCTCAGCACCACGGAACCCGGTGCCCAGATGGGATTCACGTTCATTTGGATCTCTCAAATCAGGAGATCGGCGAAACGGTCGGAGCGGTTCGGGAAGTAATCTCCCGGGCCATAACTCGGCTCCAGAAGAATGGCCTGATCGTTTGTTCGGGTAAGGCTCTGGTCATTCCGGACGAGGCTTTGCTAGGGCAATTCATCGGCAAGCGGCAGAGACGGGAATCCGTACACACCTCAGTAATTTCAATGGCTTCCTCCGACAGCCTTGCTTTGAGACCAAGGCGCCGGCCGGTAGTCCCAGTGGCGCGTCGTGTAGTCGGTGAACGTGACGATTAGCATGATGCTGAGCCACACGAGGCAGCCGGCGACGAAGAGCTTCACCAGCGTGCTGCTATGGCGCACGCCCATAAACACCCAGGCAATCATGGCGGCATTGACCGCTGCAGCGGTAATGACGAAAATTGATCTCCAAAAACCGAGATTGAGGTAGGCGGCGCCAACGGTGGCCACCGTCAATCCGACCAAGGTAGCGAAAACGATCAGGTACGAACGGACCGAATCTATAGGTACTGTCATCACCGGGCTCCGATCACGTAAAGCAGCGGGAAGAGAAATATCCAGATAATGTCTACGAACTCCCAGTAAAGGCCAATCATCCGAACGGGCGTAAAGTACTCAGCATTGAAAGCTCCACGGGCTGCCTTCACCAGCAGCATCACGAGAAGCCCCATTCCAACGATCATGTGAAGCGCGTGCATACCCGTCATCGCGAAATATAAAAAGAAAAAGATCTGTACGTGATGCTCCAGTTGGCTATTGGCGTACTGGAAGCCCGTCCCGGGGATCAGGTGCTCGGACCACTTCGAGTAGTATTCGTACGCTTTGATCAAAAGAAAGACGGCGCCAAGGAGGAACGTAATAGAAAGGTAATTAATCAGGCTTCGTGTCTTGCTTAACTGAGCGGAGCGTACCGCCAGGGCCATGGTTAGGGTGCTGGTGGCAAGAAGGATGGTGTTAATGCCTCCTAGGACGACGTTCATGTAGGCACTGGTGCTGGCGAATGCATCGGGGTAGAGGGAACGGTAAATGGCGTAGCTGGTGAACAGTCCTCCGAAAAAGAGCACCTCGGTAATGAGGAAAGTCCACATGCCGAGCGAAGCGGCGTCGTACTGCTGAGCGGCAGTAGCGAAGTGGTGCCGAACATGAGTGGTATCGGCGGAGCCATGGGGGCTCGGAACAATAATAGTGTCAGCCAACGACTTCCTCCACAGGACCGTAATGATACGCCTCCTCCGTCACGACCGGTGTTTCATCGAAGTTGAAGGTAGTGGGAGGCGAGCTAATCTGCCACTCCAGGCCGGCTGCGTTCCACGGATTGTTCCCGGCTTTCTTTCCATACTTGAGCGACCACAGGAAGTAGATGAGCGGGATGATGTAGCCCAAGCCGAGAATGGACGCCCCTGCCGTAGAGAGCACGTTGAGAATCTGGAACTCCGGCGGGTAGGCGTGATAACGACGGGGCATTCCAAGATACCCGAGAATAAACTGCGGAAAGAAAGTGAGATTGAATCCGACAAAGATGATGACCGCCGACAGCTTCGAGAGCCCTTCTGGATAAAGGCGCCCGGTCATCTTAGGCCACCAGAAGTGCAGGCCGCCAAGGTAGGCCATCACCATCCCCCCGACCATGACGTAGTGGAAGTGAGCGACAACGAAGTACGTGCCGTGCGTGGCCACGTCTGTCGCCAGGCTCGCTAGGAAGAGACCGGTCAACCCGCCAATAGTAAACAGGCCAATAAAGCCGAACGCATACAGCATGGGCGTCTCGAACGAGATGGAGCCCTTGTACATGGTGGCCGTCCAGTTGAAGACCTTGACAGCGGAAGGAATCGCCACAACAAAGCTGAGCAGCGAGAAGGCTAGACTTGTGTATTCACTATCTCCGGTAACGAACATGTGGTGTCCCCAAACCACGAAGCTGAGGACCGCAATCGCCATGCTGGAAGCGGCCACGGCCGTGTAGCCAAAGACACGCTTTCGTGCAAAACAGGAAATAAGTTCGCTAACGACGCCCATACCGGGCAGGATCATAATGTAGACGGCGGGATGGGAGTAAAACCAGAATAGATGTTGAAACAGGATTGGATCGCCCCCGATGTTCGGATCAAATATGCCGACATGTGCGATCCTTTCCAACGCCAGGAGTACGATCGTGATTGCCAATACCGGTGTTCCTAATACTTGAATGAGCGCCGTGGCGTAGTTTGACCAGATAAACAACGGGAGCCTCGACCACGTCATACCGGGCGCACGCATCTTGTGAATTGTGACCACAAAGTTAAGGCCGGTTAGTATGGAAGAAAAGCCGGCGATAAAGATGCCCCCAGCAGCTGCAAGAACGTAGGAATTGCTGTAAGTACTGCTGTAGGGCGTGTACATCGTCCAGCCCGTATCGACGCCGCCGCGCACAATTGCATACAGCGTGAACAGTGCCCCGATGCTGTAGATGTACCAGCTTGCGAGATTCATTCTTGGGAAGGCAAGGTCCTTCGCGCCGATCATAATTGGCACGAGAAAGTTCCCTAACGTCGCCGGTATGGACGGAACCAGGAAAAAGAACACCATGACAATACCGTGCATTGAGAACAGCCGGTTGTAGATTTCCGCTGGAAATATGCCGGTAGGCGAGAGCAGGTTGATGCGGAACAGTACGGCGAAGAGCCCCCCAATGAAGAACATCAGCGTGATAGAAATCAGATACAAGATGGCGATGCGCTTGTGATCGGTAGTGAAAAGCCAGCTCTTCCACGTGTGGTCTACGTTGAGGTAGTTTTCTTCCGCCATTACGGCCGGAACTTGTTGTGCCACTGTTGCCATAAATACTGTTCCTCGTGATCGTTTACTTTCCTTGTGGGTTGCCGGGCAAACTTCCGGTTATTGGGGCGATAACGACCGGTAACTGTTGGCTTCCCTGCTGAGAAGAAGGCGTGCTTGGAGAAAGAGACTTGATGTATGCGATTAGTTGAATCACCTCTTCCTCAGTTAGCTGCCCTTTGAAGTTGGGCATTATGTCCGATTGGAAAGAGGCCGCTATCCTGTTGTTCGGTTCCAAGATCGATTCCCGCAGATACGCCTCGTCAGCAATGACGGTAGTACCGTCGTTCAGTTGCACCGGCTTGCGGTAGAGGCCCCGCAGGTTCGGACAACGGCCCTGCTGATCGAGCAGATGGCAACTGGCGCAGCCGTGCTGCTGAAAAAGCGTCTGTCCTACCTCGGCGAGTGTTCCCTGCGCACTGCCGCCCGCAGCCCAGGTCATGTAATCCTGCGGGGTCATTACGGTTATCCATCCTCCCATGGATGCATGCTGATTGCCGCAGTACTCCGTGCAGAAGATGCGATAACGACCCGGTTTCGAGGCCGTGAACGAGAGATTGTTGTAGTGTCCTGGCATCACGTCGTGCCTGATTCGGAAGGCTGGTATTGAAAAGCTGTGGATGACATCTTCCGATGCCATCGTGAGCTTTACAGGCTGGCCAGTGGGTACATGCAACTCGTTGATTTCACGTCCGCCATTCGGATATTGAACCTTCCACATCCATTGCTTGCCAGTGACGAAAATTTCCATTGCATTTAGCGGCGGCTCCTGCGCGGCAAAGTAAATCTGCGCTCCCCAGGCAAACATAATCAGCATGATCAGGAATGGAAGGACTGTCCACGCAACTTCCAGCCGCGTCGACCCTTCAATCTGAGTTGGTTTGGGGTTGGCTTGGCGGCGATAACGGTACGCGAAGTAGATGATCAGTGCAAATATCAGCACCGTCATGACGATGCAGACGAAAGAGATAAAGAAATAAAGAAGGTCAACCTGTTCCGCCTGCCGGGAGGCGGCGATCGGGAATAGGGGAATGCTGCTCAGATCGGCAAAAAGCCGTAAATCAGGTAGCATGCTGAACCCCCTTATGCCGCATCAGGAAGAAAAGAAGCCCCGCTAGAGCCACCAGTGTCACGCCGGCGGCAAGCTTCAGCACGTTGATAATCGCTAGCGAGTACTTGCCCTGCGTAGGATCGTAGTGATAGCAGAAGAGCAGGACATAGTCGGCTACGGAACCGATTTTGTGTTGCGATGCATCCACTAAAGCCAAACGCAAATCGGCAGAGGCATAACGAATGCCATAGAAGTACCGAGAAAGCTTGCCTTCGGGCGTTGCCACCATGATTCCGCCAGCATGTACGAACTGATGGGTAGGTTCGTCCCAGCGGTACCGGAACCCGACGGCGTCGGCAAGCCGGGAAATGGAATCCTGCGATCCTGTCAAGAAATGCCAGCCTTCATTAAAGGACGCCCGGCCGAACTCTTTCGCGTAGTTGCTTTTCTTTTCAGAGGCTAGAGCTGGCGTTTCCGAGGGGTCAATGCTGACCGCGACCACGTTGTAATCGCGGCCCGGTTCCAACGCAACACGATGGAGGCTGTGCACCATTTCGGTCAATGTCAAATTACAGAGGTTTGGACACCTGTAGTAAACCAGCGCCAGGACAACCGGCTTATCGCCGAAGTACGTCCGCAGAGGAATCGACTGACCGCTCTCGTCATGGAAGAACAGATCCAAGGGAACAGGAGCGTTCAGCTTCTGATCAATCCCAACGCCCTTGGTGACATTGGGGCGGCCGTACTGAGCGAATGCAGACGAGGCGCACGAAATCAAAAGGCACGCGCTGAGGAGGAGACTACGGCTGAGCATGTTTTTGGATTTCTCCCTGGATTTCAACGCCATGGTTGGATCCCGGCGCCTCCCGTAAGCTACCCGAAAAACGGCGATCCAGACCACCGGGTGTATTGGTGCCCATGGGCGCATTCGGGCGGACTGGCAGCTTCGACACGATCGCGTCCATCGCACGATCTATCGGAACGTGGAGATGCCCCTTCCCGTCCGTTCCATACCCACTAAGAATCTCGTCCTCATGCTGGCGAACCAGGGGATACGTCTCTGCTGGGTGCACGTCCAGCAGCGGCCCCGGCGGAATTACACGAGCCGGAGAGAGCGGGGATGGCAAGTCTCCTCTAGGATTCGTGATTCTTAAGTATTGCTGAACTACGATCGTGACGGTGAGCGTTACTAGCAGCATCGCGCCGATGATTACCAGCGAAACCACTATCGTGCGTACGTTGGTATCCGTTTCCTCAAACTGGACACCCCCGTGCGACGCTGCCGGCGGCAACTCCGGGCGTTTTTCATGGGATACGGTTAAGTCCTGCGATTGAAGGTCCTGGCTCATGTGGCCGCCTCCGGTAGTGGTTGAGCAACACGGGGATCACGCAGTGGTAACAGCGGCCGCTTCCGAAGCTGCCCCAGATAAACGTAAATCCAGATTCCGCCGATGCCGATAAACGCGGCGAAATCTGTCCAGTACA
The DNA here is from genome assembly GCA_035475295.1 of Bryobacteraceae bacterium. Lineage (GTDB taxonomy): Bacteria > Acidobacteriota > Terriglobia > Bryobacterales > Bryobacteraceae > Bog-105. Next base: position 13,349 of record DATIMM010000245.1, on the reverse strand, counting down.
AAGCAAATCCCTTGGTTCGGAATGTCGGTTCCACAATCCAGAAGATATCGACGACGCGGGCAAGGAGAATCCAAATCGCAACACGCATAAGGCGGATGGGATCGCGCTTGCGTGTCTGGGACAAGAGAGCAAGAAATGGAATGGCGAACATGACAAGCGCTATTCCCGCTGCCAACACCTTCCAACCACCGCGTACGCGCACGAGGTACCAGCCGATTTCCTGTGGTAAGTTCGCGGGCCAGACAATAATCAGCTGCGATGCCGATAGATACGTCCAGAAGATTGTGAAGGCAAACATAAGATTGCCAAGGTCGTGCAATAAAGACGCATTTACCCGACCGCCAAATCGGTCTTCCCGCGACGCAAGGACGAGTACAACAATCGTCAATGCGAACGACTGCAAGACATCGCCTATCAAGATCATCGCACCGTAAATGGTTGAGTAGAACTCGACATCGGTGGAGAGAACCCAATCGATGTACGCAAAGCTGGCCGTCAGCACAAATATCAGGAGTCCCGGCGCGCTGAACGCTCGCATGCGTTCCCTCAGGGTCACGTCACCGGTCTCGTCCTGCCGGTCGGCCATTCGGTTCACGCGATATCCCCAGAACAGCCAAATGCTGAAATAAAGTACGACCCGCAGGATAAAAAAAGGAACATTCAAGTATCCCTGTTTGTGCTGTAGAAAAGCGCTGTTCTTTACCAGGTCAGGCCGCGCCCAGGGATAAATTTCGTTCAATCCAAAGAGAAGTGGCAAGAACAGCAGCAGGACGAGCGGCAAAGTACGCACAGCTCCGATCAGGAATTGGCGTGTTGTCACGCCCCACCGGCCCCCCACCACGTTGTTCATCAGCAGGACACCCAAGCCGCCGATTGCGAAGCCGCCCCAGTAGGTAAAGGCGAACAGGTAGGATTGAAAAAGCCGGTTACGGTCAAAAAAGAATGCCACGAAACACAAAAGAATGCCAATAGCCCCTGCGAGTCCCGCCGCCCTCTCGACGCGAGCCGCTTGTGCGCCGAGCCGTATTTCCGGTACTGGCACGTTTGTCCGATGAAGGCTCATTCGGCACCTCCCGCTTTCTGGGTGCCGTAGCTACCCGCTAATTCGCGCGGTGCATTCTGACTCAGTTGCAGTGCTCGAATATAGGCCGCAATGCGCCAACGATCGTCGACCGAAACACGCGATGCATAAGGATACATCGCACCATATCCGTTTGTCATTACGTCGAAGAAATGCCCGACCGGCCCATTTCGCAAACGGTCATCATGATAGGTGGGAGGCTGCTGCAATCCCCGGCTGACAATCATTCCGTGGCCATCTCCCAGTCGGCCATGGCACGGGGTACAGAAGATTTCAAACCGCTCCCGCCCGCGCGCCAGGTCTGCTCGTGTGATCTGAATGGGAAAGTAATCGATGTCCTTTCCGTTTTCCTTTCCGGTGTACCGGGGCCCATCCACCTGCAACTGTCCGCGTGCGACGGTATCGTCAATGGCCGGTCTGGCCGCGCGTCCATCTCCAAAGAAATCTGTCGCGGCCAGCGGCTTGTAGCGGGGTTGGTTGTGCATGTCCTGCCGGCAGGCCGTGGCGCAAACAACGAAAGCCAAGATGGCAAGCGCGACTGCACTACGCTGGAACAATCGACACCTCGCTTCCGCCGATGTTGCGCAGAAAACGCAGCGTATCCTCGGTTCGAAACTTGGGATCCGTCGATTCGATGCACAGAAAGAACCTGTCCTTCGATGCGCGGTCAAACTCGGGGACGTTAAAGACGGGATGATATGGCTGGGGCAATCCGTTGAACGCGAGCATGCTCACAAGTGCGGTCAGTGAGGCCGCCAATATCATGCACTCGAATGTGATGGGGATGTACTCGGGCCAGCTATGCAATGGGCGGCCCCCGACGTTGATCGGATAGGCGATTACAGTGATCCAATAGAGCAGGTAATAGCCGCCCGCTGCTCCAAAGATCCCGCCCATCAGAACGCAAAACGCTACCCAGTTGCGCTTGTAGCCAATCACCTCGGCTAAGCCTTCGATCGGCATAGGCGAGTACGCATCCATGCGCCGAAATCCGTGCGCGTAGGCCTCCTCAGCTGCAGCCAGGAGATCCTCTGGCGTCGTAAACTCGGCCATCGCTCCGTAGATCGAGGAAGTCCGATGCGATTCGATGCTCATGCAACAGCCTCCTCTGCGTGCTCCTGATGATGAACCACTTCGCGCACCTCGAAGATTGAAATCGAAGGTAGCAAGCGCACAAACAAAAAGATCAGGAACATGAAAAATCCAAGCGTGCCCGCGTAGGTGGCCACATCCCATTTAGTCGGAATGTATATTCCCCACGAAGAAGGCAGAAAATCACGATGCAGACTGGTGACGACAATGACAAACCGCTCCAGCCACATGCCGACATTGACAATGAGGGAGATGATCCATACCAGGAGCAGACTGTGTCTCACTCTCCGTGACCATAGCGCCTGCGGGAGTGCGATGTTGCACAAGATCAACAATGCGTAGACAGGTCCATACGGGCCCGTCATGCGATTCCAGTACATGAACCCTTCATATTGGTCTCCGCTGTACCAGGCAAAGAACGCCTCCATCGAGTAGCCATACGCGACGATCAGCCCGGTGCCGAGCATTAACTTCGCGGCTGCATCAATGTGACGCAAGGTAATGATGTCCTGCAACTTGTACCAGGAGCGCAAAGGAATGATAAGCGTCAGCACCATGCCAAATCCGGAATAGATAGCTCCCGCAACGAAGTAGGGCGGAAAAATAGTTGTATGCCAGCCGGGGATGAGGCTGATTGCAAAATCGAAGCTGACAATGGTGTGCACCGAGAGCACCAGCGGCGTCGCCAAACCCGCCAGCAGCAGATAAGCCTTCTGGTACCGATGCCAGTGAATCGCCGATCCGCGCCACCCCAGGGCCAGAACGCCGTAGGCCCGCCTCACCCAGAGTCGGGGAGCATTGTCACGCATGCTGGCAAGATCTGGAATGAGACCTATGTACCAAAAGACAAGAGAGACCGTCGCATACGTGGAGACCGCAAAGACGTCCCATTCCAACGGGCTGCGCGGTTGCGGCCAGATTTTCATCGAATTGGGATATGGAAAGAGCCAGTAAGCGAGCCACGGGCGTCCCAGGTGGAGAATCGGGAACATGCCCGCGCAGGCGACGGCGAACAGTGTCATCGCCTCCGAAAATCGGTTGATCGATGTTCGCCAATCCTGCTTTAGCAGGAACAGAATCGCTGAGATCAGCGTGCCGGCATGACCGATACCAATCCACCAGACAAAGTTGACGATGGCAAAGCCCCAGCCGATCGGAATATTGATGCCCCAAATTCCAACGCCTCGATAGAACAGCCACCCGACGGCCACCATGAACAGGTTCACAAAACAGAAGGCGATAAACGCCCCAATGAGCCAGTTCTTCGGCGCCTTCGTTAGAGGCAGATAGACGACACCCGAGATCCGGTCAGTTACCGACGCGTAATCGTGACCCGGTCCCAGGACGGAATCAGGCCCGGGATCAACCACCGGTACATTTCGCTCGAGAATTTCCTCTTCAGGATTCTTTAGTTCCATTCGAACCTCGTAGCGCTTCGTTTACGTTTCTAACGGAGCCGAGATACTTCGTGCGTGGACGAGTTCCCAAATCGGATAACAATCCGTAGGTCCGATGCAGCGCCTGCATTTTGCTGACGCGACTGTTCGGATCGTTCAGGTCGCCAAAGACGATGGCCTCCGTGGGACAGACTTGCTGGCACGCCGTGACGATCTCGCCGTCTTGCACGCGACGCCCTTCCTTCTCCGTGCGAATCTTCGTTTCTTGAATTCGCTGAATACAATACGTACACTTCTCCATCACGCCGCGACTGCGCACTGTCACATCCGGGTTGCGGGCGCCGTACATACTGGGCGTTTGCCAATCCGAGTACAGATAGAAGTTGAATCGCCTGACCTTGTACGGACAATTGTTGGAGCAGTAGCGAGTTCCGACACAGCGGTTGTAAACCATCTGGTTGATGCCCTCATTACTGTGAACTGTCGCACCGACCGGGCACACCAATTCACACGGTGCGTCCTCGCAGTGCATGCACGGCACCGGTTGATTGAGAACCGCCGGTTCGTCAAGACTGCCGGAGTAATACCGGTCAACTCGAATCCAATGCATATGGCGCCCTCGAGCGACCTGATCCTTACCTACGACGGCAATGTTGTTTTCAGACTGGCAAGCGATGATGCAAGCGCTGCAACCGGTACAGACATTCAAGTCGATAGCCATGCCCCACTTGTAACCCGTGTAGGGGAACTCCTCGGGATGGTACAAACTGTGGGCGTCTGGTTGCGGCTTATTTTCGGGCTCTTCTGTCGGGAAGTCCGGGCGTTTCAGGTATTCGGCGAGGTCGATTGAGCGAACGGGATCGCGACCGGCCATCGTTTGCGTCTCTTGAACGTTTGCTAGCCGATAGGTTTTTCCTGTTTTGGCTATGCTGCCATTTGCGGTGAGAAACGGCTCGGCTGCGGTCTGAATGGAGTACGCGTTGTAACCAATCTTTGTACCCACGCGCCCCGAAACCTCGCGGCCATATCCGAACGTTACCGTCACGGAGCCATCCGCGTGCCCAGGCAGAATCCAGGCAGGGCCCTCCACGTGTTTTCCGTTCGCAGTCACCCGGAGGACATCGCCCATTGAGACCTTGAGTCGAGTTGCCGCCAGCGGGCCGATGGAGATCACGTTGTCCCAAGTCATCTTGCTCTGCGGCTTGGGGAGTTCCTGCAGCCAGCCGTTATTGGCATAGCTGCCGTCGTCAATGGTCGGATCGGGTCTGAACACGACTTCCAGGGCGTCTTGTGATCGCGCTGAAAGCGGGGGAAGGTTGATGGCCGGAAGCTTCTGAGTATCAATCGCGTTGACCGCGGTACCCGCAACCACACCGTCGTGCAGGGATCGTTTCCAGAATGTCTCGAAGGGAACGCCCTTGGAGTGACTCTCCCAGTAGCCCTTTACGATGTCATGCGAGCTTTGGTCCGGGCGTCCCAGCAAAATCGCAAGTACTTCGTGCGCAGACTTGCTCTGATAGAGAGGTTCGATGAGCGGCTGTTGAATTGTGGCAACCCCATTAAAGGCACGAGAGTCCGACCAAGTTTCCAGATAGTGTGATTCCGGAATCTGCCAATGGCTCCACCGCGCGGTCTCGTCGTTGAACGCTCCTAAGCGCACGACAAGGCGGGCCTTTCGAATCGCATCCGCAAAGCCCAACGATGCCGGAGCCGTATAAACCGGATTCGGTCCCATGATCACCAGGACCTCTACTCTGCCCCCGTTTAAATCATTGGTGAGGTCTTCGATAGTTTGGGTCCCGTCAGGCTCCACGCCCTCCAACAGATTTACCGTCTTGCCGACATTTCCCAGTGCTCTGTTGATTTCGAACGCAGCAAGATGAACACTCTCGGGCTGATACTCCCCGGGAATGACGACACACCGGCCCTTCGAGTTCCGGAGATCCTCGGCAATTGCGCTGAGCCATCCCGGTCCACTATCGAGAGAAACCGGTGTGTTAACGCCGGCCGATTTGGCGAGCAAGTAAGCAAGAGTCGGTATATCGCTGCTCCTTACCGGAAAGCGATGGTCGGCCACAGAACCGCTAACCGACGGTGACGATTCCAGGACGTATAAGCGGCACGGTCGCACTGTGCCATCCACGTTACGGCGTCTCGAAAATTGGCGCGCATAGGCGAGCGCTGCCGCTCCGGTGTTCAAAAAATCGCTTTCAAGACTTACAATCACATCGGCCTGTGAAAGGTCATATACGATACTGGCCTTCCGGCCCGCAATCTTTCGCGCCGCGTTCGAGGGCACTGGACTCACAGCGGGTTCATGGACCGACCATCGTGCATTCGGCCAGTTTTTGCGCAACTGGGCCATCTGATCGAGAAGCGTCGGCGAGGTGGTTGCTCCGGTAAGGATCGCGAATCCCTCGCCATTTCTGTAATCGAGCGCCTCCTTCTCCAGAATGAGCGCGCTGGTGAACTCGCCCCCGAGACTCAGTCGGCCTAGGTGCAGGACGCCCTGAGCGCGGTCCGGATCGTACAAATTCAGAATCGAGGCTTGTTCGAAGATCCCGGTAGCTCCAAGGCTGGCGGGATGGTCTGGGTTGCCCTCGATCTTGGTTGGCCGGTTCAGGTGGCTCTCAACAAGCAAGCCACGCGCATACCCATGCAGCGGCATTGCTGTTGCGTAGAACAAAGGCAGGCCAGGGATGACGTTTTCTGGCTGTCGGACGTAGGGGACGATCAGTTCTTTGGGCTGCTTCGTGCATGCCGCCGCGCCTGCCATGAAGAGGGACGCCGCCATGACTTTGAGAAGACTTCGCCGGTCCACGCCTTGCGGCACCTGTCCGGCGAGCCCCGGAAATTCCTGTTCCAGGTATTCGCGAATCTCATCGCTTTCAGCCGCTTCATCTAAAGTGCGCCAGAACGTAGGGCCGCGCCCTTCTGCCAGCTTCTTCCGAAGCCCTTCCAGGTCCAGCTTCGGCTTGCGGCACAGCGATTCTACGGGAATTAGCGTGGAGTTTTTCATCGGTGACACGTCGCACAATCCGTCAGGCTTTGAACGTGATATTCCTTCACGAGTCGGGTTCCAAGTTCCTTCTGGTTTGGAGGCGCTACATAGGTAATGTCGAAAACTTTCGATTTGGGGCGAATGTATTTTTCGGGCGCGCGATGGCAGTCCAGACACCATTCCATGTACATTTTGTTGACGTTATACGTCCAGACCATCTCGTCGATCCGGCCATGGCAGGTGGAGCATCCGATGCCTTTATTGACATGAATGCTGTGATTGAAATACACGAAGTCGGGCAGATCATGGACGCGCGTCCACTCGATGGATTTCCCGCTCTGCCAGCTATCTCGAATCGGCTGCGTGGCGGATGCGTTTGCCCACACTTCCGAATGGCAGGTCATGCAGGTCTCGGTGGGTGGCACTCCGGCATACTGCGAAGTTTCAACGCCGGTATGACAGTACCGGCAGTCAATGCCGTCGTCCTTTACGTGATGCTTGTGGCTAAAAAAGATCGGTTGCTCTGGTGCGATTCCAACGTTGGTAATCCAGGGCCCCCGATCAATCGTGTAGGCCAGAGCAAGAATTGCCCCCGCCAAGACTACTGCTCCGGCGATCGAGACCTTCGCAATCGTGTTCGCACTTGGTCGAAATAGCTGAGCCATACAAAGCCGACAACAACCAAGCTGAAGATAGAACGTGGACCAAGGATTGGTTGGCCGACTACGTCACAATTGCGATCTCACGATAACCTTTACAGCCAGGATGTAATCAGTGTTATCTCAGAACCGCGACTCCGACAATGACATTTGTCACACCTGGAAATTTAAAAGGAATTAGCCTTACGTTACTCTCCGTCTTAGGTGGGCCAAGCCAGTGTGCACAGCCGAGGGTATTCGCATATTCACTCCCTTGACGAATGCTTTAGCAAGGATGGGAGAGCCATGTGGTGGTGTTGCGCTCTGGCTTACGTTCTACAACTTCTGCCGTCTGCATCGCACGTGTAAGTCAGTCCTCCGATCGCCGTGGTGTGAACCGAACAGTGGGAGCATTTGGAGTTCCTGGCAAGCTGAGCAGGAATGCTCGCCATCTAAGCCGCTTGTTTACCAGCATTTCCCAAGCACACATTTAGGGGCACAGCCCATTACTGTCGGCCCATACTCGATCCGAAGCTGAACGAAGAGGAAGGGGCGGAGCCGGAGGCGGTGGGGGCGGCGGACCCGGTGGATGGGGCGGTGGATCGGGCAGAGGTGGTCCGACAGGAGAAAACAATCCCACCAGACGATCTATCCAGCTTTGCTCATGATGATGAGCCGTGCGGGGCTGTGTGACTCTTGAGGGCGGAATCAACTCGCGGGTCATCGGACCCGAATAGACGCTAGAGCGAATCCGATTCACTATCTCTGCCATCGGGTGGCCCATTTCTACACAGCCCCTGGCTACCGCTACCTCTGCTTTGGATGATTGTAAAGTCGCGGCGAACGACTCAAATCGCCTGCGGTTCAGTTGCCGAAGACCAACCAACGCATAGCACTTCGCTTGACGGCTACCGATAGCGAATACTGTTTCAAAATCCGCTGCTGCTGACGGACGGGACAGGATCCTTCTATAATCGGTCTCGCCCTGCGAAATCGCTGAAACAAACCCGACGCCGCCAAAAGCAAACTCGCATACTCTGGCTAATCGGTAGATGATTGGATCTGGTCGAATGGAACGGTGTGAACTCGATCTACCCCCAAAGAGGAGGAATGGGCGCGCGAGCGTCAGTATCAGCGAGACCGAAAGAGCATGTTGCCGGAAGCTCACTCTATCTGCTTGGACACCCACCTCAAACGCTTTGTTCCTTCAGCCTGGGTATCCGGTTTTATGGTTTGTAAGGAAGACTATAGCAACACAGATTTAGGGCACTACCCCACCGCTCTTTACAGGTTGATCTGTTGTATGGTGAGCGCGGTAGGAATCGAACCTACAACCTAGTGATTAAGAGTCACTTGCTCTGCCAATTGAGCTACGCGCCCCGGGTTTGTGGGTAGGCGGCGTCACGCGGAACGTGACGCCAAATAAGACTATAGCATGAGGCCTAACCGACTCACGCAGACCTAGTATGTCTCAATTTTCCGCTGCTTGTAAGGCGGAGTGACAAACGCTGTCACTGGACTCTCGTCCCCATTCTTATCGATGGCCTTCACGCCCAGCACGACCTCATCGATATTTACGTCATGCATCGTAAACCCAGAAACATTGCCGACAAACGTCTCTCGCTCCCAGTATGGAGCGGTCGTTTTACGCATCACGACCGTGTAGCCCGCTAGATCGGGTTCGGGCCTGTCGTTATTCCAGTGCATTACCGCGTCATAGCCGGGCCCGCGACTGAGCGGCGAAACAAACGAGAGTCCTCCCGCCGTGGGCGGTGTGCGGACTGTTGGAGCCTTCGGAGCCAACGCCAGCGAAGCCACTCCTGCTGCGTTTGCTTTAGCGACCAGAGCCGTATAACTCGGCGAAGTATTAGCGAAAGTATCAGTGGGCGTGTGTTGATTCGAAAAGTTTTCGCTAGGCGTTGTCACGCGAATGGCGGGGTAACTCGCAGCATTGAACGGGCTGTGATCACCTCCCCGTCCAAAACGATCGTGACGAAACACGAGATTCACGCCAAACCCCGGCTGATAGCGTTCAGCGATCTCCTTCATATAACGGGCTAACGCGCGGGAAGGGGAGTCGTTCGGGTCCTCCGAGTAGATGTTTACGTAGTGATTAGTCGTTCGTCCATCGCCGGTCACATCGGTCCCGATGATGTCATTGTTGAAGACACCTTCAATCTGCTCGTGATTCGCGGCGGCGGCTTCCGCGTATAGGCCGCTCCCAAACAGACCATATTCTTCGGCCGCGAACGCAATAAAAATGATTGTCTTACGGAACTGGTACTGGCTCATCACGCGCGCCAACTCCATCACAGCTGCCGTACCGCTGCCGTCGTCGGTGACGCCTGGGGCTTCGGGCGCGTGTGCAGTCGCCTCCGCATCCAGTTCGCGTTTTCCATCCGGACCCGTTTTGTAGGTCATGTTTATGGTGTCGTAATGGCCGCTGACGATCACGTGTTGCTCCGGTTCGCTCGTTCCAGGTAGCACCGCCACGACGTTCCAGATTTCAACATTTCCCACCATCCGCGTATTTTGCTTGGCGAGATGATGCTTGTCGAACGAGACCTGCAGTTTAGGGCTATAGCTTTTTAGCTGCGCCGCGATCCACTCGCGGGCGGCGCCGATACCATGATTGGGATCGGTCGTGGACGAATAAATATTTCGCGTACCGAAGCTTCCCAGCCTCTGCTGTATCGCCGCAATCCGATCTTTCGATACTTGAGACACGATCTGCTCGATCTGCGGGTTGATCGATTTTGGTGGTGCGTCTCCCAGAAGGCAGCCAGCGGCCACGACCAATAAAAGCGTTACCTTGACCATCATGATCCGATTGGCTCATAGTAACCCAGGTTCACGCCATGGCCGGTTCCAAAGCCGCTGCCTCGGTGTGGGACCGCGTTCTTGGCGGCGCCACTCCATTGCCGTTTTTGAACTTTACCGATACCAGTTTGGAAATGCCGGGCTCTTGCATAGTGACGCCATAGAGCGATTGCGCTGCTTCCATCGTTCGCTTTGAGTGAGTGATAACGATAAATTGAGTTTCGCCCGCCATCTCCCGCAGAAGGCGCGTAAGCCTCTCTGTGTTCGGCTCGTCCAACGGTGCATCCACCTCGTCCAGAATGCAGAACGGGCTCGGAAGATACTGAAAAATGCCCATCAGAAGCGCCATGGCGGTCAGCGATTTTTCACCGCCCGAAAGCAAAAGGACGCTCTGCAACCGTTTGCCCGGAGGAGATGCCACGATCTCAATGCCGGACTCCGCGATGTTGTCTTCATCCGTCAGCCGCATTTCTGCCGCTCCGCCCCCAAACAAGGTTTTGAACATCTCCCCAAAGTTCTTGTTGATGATGTGGAACGCCTCGCTGAACCGCTTCCGCGATTCAGCATCGAGCTCGTGAATCGCCTTCTCGGTGTCGCGAATGGAATCGAGCAGGTCTTGCCGCTGCGCATTCAAGAAGTCCTGTCGCTGTTGCGCTTCTTCGTATTCTTCCAGAGCCTGGGAATTTACGGGACCAAGCGCCTCAATTTTGCGGCGCACGTCCATGTGTTTGGCGTCGAGATTGGCCAGTTCCTCTTCGTTGGCTGTAATCTCGACATCACTGGAAAGTTGCGCGAGCGTGGTCTCCAGTTCCTTCGAACAGGTTTCTTCCAAATGCCTCAGATCCGACTCGGCTCTGGCGATTGCCACCTGCAGAGTCGACTTGCGCTCCTGTCCCCGGTGAGCCAGCGCACGAAGCTGCTTCAAATGCTCGTCGATGGAAGACAACTGCGATTGTAGTTCGGCTTCCTGCGCTCCGAGATCCCGCACGATGATTTCGGTTTCCGCGATGGAATCGGAAAGCTGCACCTGTTTCGCTTCCGTCTCCGTATTGTTGGCCAGAAGTTGTGTGCGCTCTGTATGGAGCCGATCGCTTTCCCGCGCCAAATTTGCGCGCCGATTAGCGACATCACGCATCTGCGTTTCCAGTCGGGAACGGTGGGCGGATAATGATCGTTGCCGTTCCTCAAGGCTGGCTATTTCGGCCCGCAGAATGGCATGCTCTTCGCTTGTTCGCGCAGCGTCTTCCTGGAAACTTTGTAGCTCTTCCCGGGCGGCCTCCAAGGCGCGTTCCTGCGCGGCCCTTGCTGTTTCCGCATGCTCTAGAGCATCCCGATCACGCTGTAGGCTTTCTTGAAGGACGGCCCGATCACGACCGATCCGATCCAACTCCAGACGCGATTGGGAAAGGCGCGATTGAACGCGCTGCGACTCTTCCCCCAGCTTGCGGCTCTCATGATCGAGGGCCAGCACGTCTTTCTCCTCCTTCTGTTGCTTCGCGCGGAGACTCTCGATCTCTTCAGTTAGCTCCGCAACGGCCCGCTCCAGACCCGCCAGCCTTCTCTGGGTGGCGCCGAGTTCGGCGTCTTTCGCCTGTTCCAGTTGCGAGATCTCGCGTAATTCGCGCTTTAGTGCCAGCGGGCCGGCCCCAGTCTTCTTGCCGCCGCTTAAAGCATGCCCGTGATAACTGATGCCGTCGCTTGCGAGAAACCAGCAATGAGTGTAGCGTCCGGCGAGTTCCTGCGCCGTTCCGCGATCATCCGTCAGATAACAGTTGGCAATGCGAGGTAAAGACTGCAGAGGGAGCCGCGAAAGGCCGTTGGTGAATCGCAACACGTCGGTGAGCTTCGCCAGAGGGCCCGATTCCCCAGACGGCTCCGGCAACTCGGCCGCGGCGCTCGCGGTTTCGCCCGCAGCCTCCACCAGAAACGTGGCCCGGCCATTAATCTCTCCACGCATCAGCTCAATGCCTCGCTCGGCATTAACCCAATCTCGAACCACCACGTACTCTAGTTCATCGTGCAGGAACTCTTCGGCCGCCTTCTCCCACTGTGGATCGGCTTCCATGAAATCGGCTAACACGCCAACCACTTGCAGATCCTGCGCTTTTCCCTTTTCAATGGCTGTGAACAGACGCTTCACCGTATCGGTCGTGTAGCTGCGGTGTTGAATCACCTCATCCAACGAGTCGCGCCGCGCTTTCAGCCGTGAATGTTCACCGCGCAACCGCTCGAGCATCTGCCGCGTCTCGCCCAGTTGCGAACGTTTCTGCTGTAATTCGCCTTCAACCACCTGGCGTTGTTCGGTGACCGAAGTGAGTTCGATTTGCCGGGCCGACAGCCGGTCCGAAAGCTGCTTCTGAGCCTCTTGGATGCGGTGAAGATCGCCTGACGATTGCTGTTCCTCGGTACTGGCCCGAACCGTATCGCGATCGGCTGATTGAAGCTGCACTTCCACGTGCGTAATGCGGTTTCGTAATGCGGATGATTCGCCCAGGAGTCTTAAGACCTGCTGCCGTGCAGATTCTAGTCCGCGTCCCTGTTCGGCCAGTCTGTTCTGTGCTTCCTGGCGCTCGGCTGCTTTCGTCTCAAGTTGCTCGCGTGCTTCGGCGAACTCCGATTCCAACTCCTCCAGTTCTGCCGACTGCTGCTCCAATTCGGCAGCGCGCTCCCGTTCCTGTCGTTCCAAAAGCTGCGCTTCCTGCTCACCGGCGGCTAGCCTCTGCTCGATCTGCTGCGCCTGCTTCATCTGGTATTCCAAACGGCCCCGTGCGCGTTCTGCTTCCAGTTGCAGGTCCGCCAGTTGCTTGCGCTTTTCCCGTAGCTCGTGCCCGGTAGCTTGGAACGCGGCGCCTACCGTCGCTTGCTGCTCCTCGTGCGTCCCGATCGCCTCTTGTGCGGATTGCAATTCGGCGGAAGCTAGATTTAGCTCAATGGCAACCTTCGTGGTTTCCCGCTCCAGCGCCTGAAACTTTGCCACAAGCACCTGTTTCAGATAACCTGTTGCTTCCACCTTCAACTCGCCATAGCGTTTTGTTTTGGCTGCCTGGCGTTTCAGCGAATTTACCTGGCGCGTAACCTCTTCCAAAATATCGAAGACGCGCGCCAGATTTTGCTTTGCACTCTCCAGCTTCGCTTCCGCCAGGCGCTTCCGTGTCTTGAATTTCGTAATGCCCGCTGCCTCTTCAATCAGGGCGCGGCGGTCCTGTGGACGGTTGCTCAGAATCTGCCCGATGCGCCCCTGCTCGATGATCGCGTAGCTTTCCGGTCCCAGCCCTGTACCCAGGAACAAATCCTGAATATCCCGAAGGCGCCCGGTTTTG
>DATIMM010000244.1:0-3423 GCA_035475295.1 Bryobacteraceae bacterium | reverse complement strand
AAGCCGAGGAATGGGTGGAGGTCCCGCCGGATCTCCCGATCGACGAAAACATGTTCATCGCCGAAATTCGCGGGCACTCCATGGAGCCCCGCATTCCCAACGGCAGTTTGTGCGTGTTCCGGCGCAACGTGGTCGGCTCGCGGAACGGACGGTTGGTTCTGGTACGCAATTCCGAACTGGCCGACGATAATCAGTACACGGTGAAACGGTACAAAAGTGAGAAAAAGACGGATGAGGAGGGGTTTGTCCAGACACGCATCCGTCTCGAAAGCCTCAATCCGGATTACCCGTCCTGGGATCTCGATCCCGATGAGGACAAGTACCAGATCGCGGCGGAATTCGTCTGCGTGCTGGAGTAGCGGAAGGGGGCACCGGTCAGGCTCTTCCCTGCTCCGGCGAAACGGGCGTGGTTAGATCAGCTTCAAACGGACTTCGTCCGTCACTAGTTCTGCGCCTGGAACGGAGCCGTTCTCTTTCAGCGCCTTTGCGAGCGCTCGTTTGTCGATCGTTACTTCTTCATTCAAGGTCTTGAAGTTCGCGGGTACGTCATCTGCATTGAGGATGCGTACCGAAGGAGGATTCTTATACAGAGCAAAGGAGTTCCTGCGCCCCTCCAGACGGTCGTAGTTCAGTCCCCGCATAATCGAGATCACGCGGTCCGAGAGCTTCCGGTACTTCTTCTCGATGGCTGCTTTTCGCGCCTGAAGCCGTTTGATCTCCCGGTCATGGTCCTCGATCCGGTCTTGAAAGTGCCGCAGTGCATAGGCGACCCGGTCCCGCTTATCCAAACCTGCGTTCAGATACTCGGACAGGACCGAGAGGGCGTTCTCGTCGCCCTCCACTGCCTGATCCGCCGCTTCGGCGATTTTGGTTTCGATTTCAAATAAAGTAAGATTCTGCTCGCTCATGCTGCTGCTGTTGCTTCCTTCCTCATCGCCTTGAACGTGCCGGTAAGCTCGTTCAAGATGACGGCGGCTTGCTCCGGCGACGCGATGTCTTCTTCTGTTTCGGCCCCGTTCGCCCCGAGAATGCCGAGGTAGGCGGTGCGGCCGGCGTCACCGAAGGTCTTCCCAAACTGATCTTTGGCCGCCTTGATTTTTCCGGTGAGAGCGGATAGGTCCGCGCTGCCGTTCTGCGACCCGGCCTTCTCCGATTCGGATACCGGCGCGCCAGCTCCCTGCTCCCGTTTCGTTCCCTTCAGCCAGTCGCGGAACGGGAAGAAGTCCTCGGCCATGGGCTGTGTAAATGCCTTCTTCGCGTAGTGCGGGCAGCGCGTTTTTTCCACGATGAAGTTGTTCTCTTCATCCATGTACGCCACCAGATCGAACTCGTATTCCAGGCCTTCGCGCTGTACGGGCTGCAATCCGACCTTCACCCGCTTGGTTTTCCGCTCACCGCGGGGATTCGTATACTCCTCGTCCTTGTACTCGGTCTTGGTCCGCATCGTAACGAGGATGTGGCATGGCGAAGCGATCATGCGATCCACCATCAGGCGTTCATGCGGGCGAAAGTCCTTCCAGCCCCCCATGTTGTCCTTATGGCGTTTGGCGGCCATATCGACAAACTCCAGAGCGCCGTCCTTGCCCGTCCAAAAATGGCTGAGCGAATCTACAATGAGCACGCTGTACTTCTGCCTTTCAGCTTCATCCAGCGCATCGATGAAGTTCGTCGGCGAATAGCTTTCCATCTCGAAGACGTCGAAGTCAAAGAGATCGGCATACTTGCTGAGCGAACCGTGTTCCGTGTCGATAGCCGCTATCTTGCCGCCGTCTCCGGCGAGAAGTGTGGCCAATTTCAGGGATGTGAAGCTCTTGCCGGAACCCGCGGGCCCCACAATCGCTACCCGTCCCCGGGCGTCGTACTTTACTGCTTTTTTGAATTGAATTGGCATTTTGCACTCAGGCAAATGGTCTAGGCGCAAGCCACGGCCGGGACCGCGGAGGATCCACACCGATGGCTCCCGCAGGAGCCCGGCGGCTGCGCTTCTCGGGGGAGAATTTAGACTTTTTGCTGTAATATCAGTGTACCGTTTCGTATTGCTTTTGTCAATACAAATGCAATATTTCTGCTATACTTGCCGACATGGAAAAGCAGCCCAGCCGGCCCATGCTGATGGTGCAGATGAGTGAAGAAGAAAAAGACCTGTTGCGGGAAGCCGCCAAACGGGAAGGCTACCTGCAAGTGTCGGTTTGGGTACGAAAAACTCTTTTCGGAAAAGCGCAGCAGGTCCTGAAGAAAAGATCCTGGCCAGAAGAATAGATCCCAGGAAACCATGGTCCCGGTAGGTACGTCTACTTCTTCTTGCGTTTGCGGCGGCGCCCGCCGCCATCGGCATCCGCCAGAGCGAATTGAAGCTTCCGTTCCATCACGTCCGCCCGGTCCAGCCGGACTCGCACCTGGTCGCCGATCGAGTACGTTGTTCGGCTTCGTTCTCCCATGATCTGGCGTCCATTTTCGTGATAGTGAAACCGGTCGCCATCCAAGGAATCGATGGGAACCAGGCCCTCCACAAAGAACTCGGTCAGCTCGACGAAGAAGCCGTGTTTGGTCGTGCTGATGATGAGCGCATCAAACTCCTCGCCGACCCGGTCCACCATGAAGCGCACCTTTTTCCATTCGATCAGCTCGCGCTCGGCTTCCGCGGCCCGGCGCTCCGTGAACGACGTATCCTCCCCGAGCTCTTTCAAGGCGCGCTCTTCCAGCAGCATCTCCTGCGTGTCCAGGTAGTGCGACAGGATGCGGTGGACGATCAGATCGGGATAGCGGCGAATCGGCGATGTGAAATGCGTGTACGCCGATGCGGCCAGCGCGAAGTGGCCCTCGTTCACCTGACTGTAGCGAGCCTGCTTCAACGACCGCAGCATCAGGTAACTGAGAATGCGTTCTTCCGGCTTGCCGGCGATCTTCGAGATCAGGCGCTGGTAATTGCGTGACGAGAGTGCAAAGTCCTCGTTCGGGAGCACAATGTCCTTGCGGACCCGTCGCCCGTCACGGCGGCGCTCCACTCGACTAAACTTCTTCACGGGCATCGCACCGATCCCAAGCGAATAGCCGAAGTGAGCGGCTAACTCCTCGAACTCGAGGACACGCTTGGCGTCGGGGCGCTCGTGTATGCGATACAGGCTGGGAATGCCGGCGGATTCCAGATGACCGGCCACCGCCTCGTTCGCCGCCAGCATGAACTCTTCGATTAACCGGTGAGCGATGTTGCGTTCGCCGCGCGTCACCCCGATCATCTGCCCCGACAGATCCAGCTCGATGTTGGTCTCGGGAACATCAAAATCGATGGAGCCACGTTTAGTCCGCTTGCGGTTCAGGATCAGCGCCAGTTCCCGCATGAGCTCAAAGCGATCCACCAGCCTGCTATAGCGCTCGCGCATCGCTGCATCGCCTTCCAGCACGCGAAACACGTTGGTGTAGGTC
>DATIMM010000243.1:0-63186 GCA_035475295.1 Bryobacteraceae bacterium | reverse complement strand
GGTGGAAATCATGAGCCAGGTGGCGAACTGGTTTGAACGCAGATTTGAATTTTCATTTCCGGTGGAACTCCATCCGAATCTGTGCGCACGCCTGCGCGGAACTCCGGCGAGACTGGAAGAGGCGCTTCGGGGCCGTGCTCACAACGTCCTGACCGGGAGGGC
The DNA here is from genome assembly GCA_035475295.1 of Bryobacteraceae bacterium. Classification (GTDB taxonomy): domain Bacteria; phylum Acidobacteriota; class Terriglobia; order Bryobacterales; family Bryobacteraceae; genus Bog-105. Next base: position 63,024 of record DATIMM010000243.1, on the reverse strand, counting down.
GGAGGGAAAGTGGTCGGCACAGGAACACACCGGTCATTTGCTGGATCTGGAACCGCTGTGGCTGGCGCGGGTGGGCGATTACGTGACGGCGAGGGACGAACTTACCGCGGCGGACTTGACGAATCGGAAAACCCAGGAAGCGAACCACAACGCGCGCCCGCTGGAACAGATTCTGACGGAGTTCCGCGCAGAAAGAGAAAGACTGCTGAAGCGTGTGGACGAACTGGATGCATCCCTATTTGCTCGGGCGATTCCGCACCCACGCTTAAAGACGCCGATGCGACTGGTAGACCATTTGTATTTTGTCGCCGAACACGACGATCATCATCTGGCGCGGATCTGGGAACTGGTCAACGCTGTCGGGTAGAGCGCCTGCCGGTGAGCGCCGTTGCCCGACGTCGCGAAGTTCAAATCGTGATGAAGGGCGAAGGGGCACGCTCCCGCTTTGGAGGTTGCAGATGCAGGTGGGCCTTGCCATCGCTGAATTACTGGGCTATACGGATTGGGAGCGTCGAAAGTGGCTTGACTAGCTGCGGCAACGTGGTGGACCGGCTTTGGAGATCAATGCTGGGCCGAATGGCGATGGTCGATTTCGGCGAGTTGGTGAGGCACATATTTTCGGCAGAGAAGCGATACGTTGAGAGGCTTTCTGGATTGCACATGACCGCTAAGGCTACGATCCCTGCCGACGACATAGAAGCGCTCTTTCAAATTGGGCGCAGATCGCGACAATCTTCCGCTTCAACGGCCTGACGGCCGACTTTCACGATTTTCTGTTCAGCCCGGTAATGGGTGGCGAATTCAGACGCGAGTCGGCCGCTTCGGAACATAGGGGCCGCTAGGATTTGGGGCTGGTTCGGTAGCCGGTGGTAGATCTTACGGCTCGTCTTTATAGATGGAGATCTGCGGGGTGCCACCTTCGGCGAGACGGGCGCGGTACATGCCGGGTGTGTTGAAGCTCCAGGCCATCTGCCCGTCGGGAGTGATGGCAATGACTCCACCGTCGCCGTGGAACGCTGTGAGGCGTTTCTGAATCTCCTGGTCGGCGGCGGCCTGGAGGTTCATTTTTTTGTATTGCACCAGGCCACAGATGTCGCGAGCGATAGTGAGGCGTATGAAGTATTCGCCGGTTCCGGTTGCCGAGACGGCACAGGACTCGTTCGAGGCGTAGGTGCCGGCTCCAATGAGAGGAGAGTCTCCGACGCGGCCCCACAGTTTCGCTTGCACGCCTCCGGTAGAGGTTCCAGCGGCGACGTTGCCGTGCCGGTCAAGAGCCACCATGCCCACTGTGCCGAATTTATGGGCAGCGGGAGCCTCGAGTTCGGTGACGGGGCTGGAGGGAGCGGGCGGAACTCCGGCGGGCCTTGGAGGAATGGGCCGTCCTTCTTTCTGCAGTTGACGGACGAGCGCCTGCCAGCGGCGCTCGGTGAAGAAGAAGCTGGGATCGACCTGCTCCAGTCCCACGTGTTTAGCAAAATCATCGGCGCCTGAGCCGATGAGCATGACGTGCGGGGATTTTTCCATAACGGCGCGAGCGAGAGTAATGGGATGGCGGGTGCGAGTGACGCCCGCCACCGCTCCGGCCTTCAGGGTAGCGCCGTCCATGATGGCACTGTCGAGCTCATTGACGCCGTCGGCGGTAGACACGGCTCCGCGTCCCGCGTTAAAAAGCGGGTTGTCTTCCATCAGACGGAGGGCGGCTTCGATGGCGTCGATCGAGGTTCCTCCTTTCTCAAGGACGGCGGCAGCGGCGTTCAGAGACTCTTTCAGGGCGCTCCGGTAGGCTGCATCGGTTTTCGGGTCCATGGAGCTGCGGTTGATGACGCCGGCTCCTCCGTGGAGCGCAACGGCCCATTTACCATGTGGCGCGGAAGTGGCGGCCATAACGGTACAAGACCACAATAGGAGAGCGGTAGCGGCCGCTGTGATAGTTGACCGGCGGGGAACCATACAGTTCAGGATGCACTACCAAGGACCGCGAACCGGAACGAGCCGGTGTTAACAGAATGGAGAGATCAGCGGGACTGAAGGCGAGTGCGGGGGACGGACTGCCCTGTTCAGGCGATGGCGGGCGTATGGAGGTTCGGCTTTGACGGCACAGGCTTAACTGCGGTACCCGATCCTATCACCTTCGAAGGCCTTGTCTTCACCGCACTCGCGGATGAGAGAGAAGACGGTCACGAGAACTTGAAGGGCCAGGAGGATCAAGAAGATGTTCATGCCTGTGTTAGGGCACTTCGTCTGCCGTCTTCTTCGGGAAGGTAAGTCGTTGAAAATACGAACCACAGCCGCCCGGCGAGGATGGTTGCGATTCGTTTTGAGACATCGGCGGTTCAATGTGAAACGGCACAGTTCAAAATGGCAAGTGGGACTTGCCGACGGCCCGACGAATTGGCGACCCTCCGAGGGTGGGAAGGCATGACAGGCAATGGTTTTATGGAAGTAGCGGACGAGGAGTTGGGGGTAACGGTACAGGCATAGTAAAGAATGGGAATTGGCAGGCGCTTCGACTAAATCATGAACTCGTCACTCGACCGTCTGGATTGGCCGAAGCGTCTGGTGTTATGGGCCGCGCTGACCGCGATCCTGTTTATATTTATCTGGTTCGCTTTCGAACTAGTGCTTTTAGCATTCGCCGGCGTCCTGCTGGCGATTCTCCTTCACGCCTGCGCGGATTGGGTCGAGAAACATACGCCCCAAACCTTCGGCCCGCGGCTTTCCTACACCACGACCGTGATCGGCATTCTGGTTCTGGCGGGGTTGATCGGGTATTTCGTTGTGCCGCATGCGGTGGCAGAAACTGGCAGGATTTCAAAGATCATTCCCCAATCCATGGGGCAGATTACAGCCTACCTGCAAACATCCGATTGGGGCCGGTATGTGCTTCGTCTGGCCCACGAATCGCTAACCATGAGGCCGCGGATGGGAATGAGCACCATCACGGGGGAAGTGGCGGATGCGCTGGAGGGGGCAGTAGTTGTTTTGGTGGTCGGTTTCTACGGAGCCGTGAATGCGCGGGAGGACGCGCAGGGTTTGCTGCGCCTGGTCCCTGCCAACAGGCGGCAGCGCGTGAAGGAAGTTAGCAGCCAGCTGATTTACACCCTGCGATGGTGGATCCTTGGGCAACTGGTGCCTATGAGCGTATTGGGCGTAGCGACAACGATCGGGCTATGGGCTCTGCACGTTCCGCTGGCATTTGCCCTGGGGCTTCTGACAGGGATAATGATCTTCATACCGTACGTGGGGAGTTGGATTGCGTTCGTTCCCACCGTATTGGTGGCCCTAACGGTAAGCCCGATGACGGCGCTTTACGTCGTGTTCCTGTATCTCGCTCTCCATGCCGTGGAAGGGTATGTGCTTACGCCGCTGGTGCAGAAGCACGCCGTTTTGCTGCCGCCTGTGATGACGATTCTCGCGCAGTTGTTGCTGTGGAGGTGGGTTGGGCTGTTAGGTGTTGCCGTGGCAACGCCCTTGGCGGCGGCTGGGCTAGCTCTGGTAAAGGTACTTTACCTGCACGATGACGTGGAGAAATAAAAGGGCGGTTAGGACTTTTTTCGGCTGGATCTAGTGTGGCGAATCCAGTTCCAAATAGAAAAACCACTTCCGATCAGGCAGAGAATCACAAACCCGATGATTGTGTACCGGAAGGCCGCCGAATTGGCGACGCTAATAACCTGACGGCCGAACTCCAAAGCGAGCAAGCCGATGATGGTAAAGCGCAGCGCACGCGCCAGCCAATTCACGACGAACAGGCGCAGGCGGGGATACTTCAGAGCGCTGGCGGTGGCAAGGACCATTGTGAATGGAAACGGAGGCGGGACGAGAGAGGCGAGCACAATAGCCCATCCCGCACGGCTGCCCACTTTCTTCCTCAAAGTCTCGAATCGCTTTTCACCCGCCATCCGTTTGATCCCCTCCTCGCCCAGCTTGCGCGCTACCAGGTCCAGGAAGACGACACCGATGGTGGAACCCGTAGCAGCAGCCAGGACGTAGAACGGAAAACCCTGGTGGTGCCGCGCGACAAGGATCACCACCAGAATGTCATTGCCGAAGGGCAGAAAAAGGAACGAGGAGTCCAAAACGCCCAGGAGCAAGGGGCCAAAGTATCCGGTGTGTACAAAGAAGGAAAAGAGTGGACGAAAGAAGTTAGACAAACCATATTGTTGATCCGCCCGTGAGTAGCTGATTGCGAGTAAACAGACTCGGAAATCTACCAGGAATGCGATACCAGGCTGTGCTGTTTCGGGCTTTAAGAGACAAGGGTTTTCAGAAAGGTGACAAACGTTCCCGGCCTATTCGGGTCCAACAAACCAGGATTTATGCCTACAGGTATCGAGAACCACGCTTGCACAAGAACCGGAGTACAACGCGCCGCCCCAGACGCTCCGGGTAGGCCGCCCAGATGGGCGAAGGGAGCCAAGCAAGCGGTGGGAACAGCAATCCCGGCGCAAAGCAGAGTGTGGTTCACGATGGTGGACGGCACGCTGAGTGAGATATTCTTTCCGACCATCGATCTGCCGAATACTCGCTCGGTGCGTTTTTTGATCGCCGGGCCGCAAGGGTTCTTCTCGGATGAATCGCAGGAGAAACACCGCATTATTCAGAGCAATCCGCTTGCGCCATGCTTTCAAGTGGAGAGGGAAGAGCAGCAGCAACGTTACCGGATTACGAAAGAAGTGATTACCGATCCCGGCCGTGATGCCCTTCTGATGATGGTTCAGTTTCAGCCTGCTTCGGACCAATTGCGACTGTTCCTGTACGCAGAGCCGAATATCGGAGGCCTGGGAGAACGTAACGATGGATGGGTAGGCGAGTACAAGTCCATTCCGATGCTGTTTGCAAGCAGAAGCGGACTCGCGATGGCCCTGGCGACATCGGTCCCGTTCAAGGCGACAGGGGTGGGATTCGTCGGCGCGAACGACGGCTTGACCGATCTGAAGCAGCACCAGCAACTGACCTGGACCTATACCGAGGCGCTCCAGGGGAATGTGGCCCTAACGGCGGAAATCGACTGGGCGGCCAGCGGGGGCGAGTTTACTGTGGTTTTGGCCTGCGGTGGACATCCCGCCGAAGCTGGACAGCAAGCACGCGCGGGTCTACTGCAGAAATTCGGGGAAGTGCGACGGAAGTACGTAGAGGGCTGGCGCAGGGCGCAGCATTCGTGGTTGGATTTGGGGCGTCCCTCGTCCAAGGGGGGCGTGGACTATTACCGCGCGAGCACGGCGGTTTTGCAGACCCATGAATCGAAGCGCTTTCCGGGCGGAATCATCGCGAGCCTGTCGAGTCCCTGGGGAGCGGTGCGCGGCGATCAGAAAACGGGCGGCTATCACGTACTTTGGCCTCGGGACATGGGCGAGGCGGCGATTGCCCGACTGGCTTATGGCGATCTGCCAAGCGCACGGCGGACCCTGTTCTTTCTGCAATGCACGCAGGAGGCAGATGGCAACTGGAGTCAGAATATGTGGCTGGACGGAACGCCACACTGGACCGGCATGCAGCTGGATGGTCCAGGATTGACGATTCTGCTGGCCGACTTCCTGCGGCGAGACGGAGGGGTGGGGCTTCGGGACTATTTTCCGATGATCCGGAACGCGGCTGGGTTCCTTGTGCGGGTAGGCCCTTGCACCGGACAGGACCGGTGGGAGGAGAACGCCGGTTATACGCCGTTCACGATGGCGGTGGACATTGCTGCCCTGCTGGCAGCAGCTGACTTTGCCGACATCGAGAAGCAGGATGCCGAAGCGCAGTTTCTGCGGCAGACCGCAGATGCGTGGAACGCAATGATCGATGAAATGACTTATGTCGAAGGGACCGACCTAGCGGCCAGACACGGTGTCAAGGGATATTACATGCGGATCGCGCCACCGGAAGCCATTGGCGCGGAGTGCCCTGGGGAATTGACAATCCACATCAAAAACCATCCCGAAGGAGAAGGCGACATGAGGGCGGCCGACGTGATCAGCGTGGATGCACTCGCCCTGGTCCGGTTCGGGCTTCGCTCGGCCGAGGACCCGCGCATTCTGGACACGGTAACCGTGATCGATGCCACGTTGAAAGAAGACGTGGCCACCGGGCCGGTATGGCGTCGCTACACAAATGACGGGTACGGTGAACAGGAAAACGGGGAGCCCTTCACAAAGACCGGCATCGGCCGCGGCTGGCCTTTGTTCGCGGGCGAGCGAGCCCATTTTGAAATTGCACGGGGCCGCTTTGAGCAGGCGGAACGGCTGCGGGACACCATGGAGGCCCAAGCAAATGAGTGCGGGCTGATCCCGGAGCAGGTTTGGGATGCGAAGGATATCCCCGATCGAAACCTGTATAACGGGCGTCCGAGCGGGTCAAGCATGCCGCTGGTGTGGGCTCATGCCGAATATATAAAACTACTGCGATCGTTAAAGGAACGCAGGGTATGGGACATGCCCCCTCAAACGATGGGCCGCTATATAAGGCGGAAAGTGCGAGCGTCGTTCAGCATCTGGACCTTGTCTCAGCAGCGCAGACGCTTACAGACAGGGTTGGATTTGCGCATTGACTTGCCCGCGCCGGCGCGTGTGCGATGGACGGCCGACGGCTGGAAGACGGCAGAAGAGGCAGAAACAACAGATTCCGGGTTAGGAGTGCATTATGTGCGGCTAAACGTGAAGGGCACGGCCACGGGTACACAGATTCAGTTCACGTTCTTCTGGCCCGAGGACGAGAGATGGGAAGGGCAAAACTACTCGGTTGAGGTGAGCAAGTAACAGGAGAAAACACGAAGAGGGCCGCTTCTTATGCGCCGCCCTCTTCGCTTTGCGATCGGGCCTGGAGTTCAGGATTCGTCCGCAGAAGCCACTAGCTCTTAATTGCACGCCACAGCAAGACAGAGACGGCAAGACCTACGCCTGCTAGTAACAGAGCGTGATCTCCGAGCCTAGATCTCCAGTCCAGAGCGTGTTCCACACGCTGTTCGAGCTCGTTCAAATTGTTTGTCAATTGCTCGCCGGCGGCGAATAGTTTTTTGCTGGCGTCGGTCAATTCGCGAATGTTCTCAGTCGCCGAGCGAGTCGGACCATTTTCTTCTACTGCCATGTCTGTATGACTCCCATCCAGGGGAAAACGTCACACTCGGAAACTGAGGCAGGTACGGCTAGGAGGAGGAGATCAGAGCGGCGTCAGGGTCCGACGAAACGAAGCTATCGAGCAATGCAAAGAGTTCAGAGACTTTGATGGGCTTCGACAGATATCCATCCATGCCAGCGGCCGAGCAGATCTCGCGAGTTCCCTTCATTGCATGTGCCGTTAAGGCGATGATGGGCGTGTGAGTGCCTAGGAGTTGCTCCGCTTTCCGGATTTCAGCGGTTGCTTCGTAGCCACTCATTTCGGGCATCTGAATATCCATCAAGATGAGATCGAAGCGTTCATCTTCAAAAGCCTGCACCGCCCGGCGGCCGTCGCCCACGATCCTAACGGAATGGCCTTGCTTTTCCAGGAGCCGGGAGGCGACCTGCTGATTGACCTGGTTGTCTTCGGCGAGAAGAATTCGCATTTGCGCGTGCGAACCAGAGATTGCCCGTCCGGGTTCCGGCAGAGCTTTGGAGGTAGGCTGCAGTTTATTTGTGGATGCAAGCACCGAAAGGATGGCTTCCTTCAACTCCCGCTGCGAAACGGGTTTCAGGAGGTACGCGGCGACTCCGAGCAGACGGCAATAGGCACTGCGCTCGCTGTTACCCGCCGAGCTGAGCATCATCACCGGGACATCGCCCAGACCAGAAATCTGGCGAATGCGTCCGCACAAAGCGAAGCCGTCCATCTCCGGCATACAGACATCGAGCAGGATGAGATCGAAAGGCTCATTTAAGCCTTCGGCCAGCGTCAGAAACGAAAGGGCGGCATCGGCCTTATCTGCCAGCACGGGGCGCATCCCCCAGTACATAAGCGTCTTTTCCAGGATGAGGCGGTTTGTCCGGTTATCATCGACAACGAGAACCGAGAGGCCACGAAGATGCTCTGGTGGAAGGAAGGCGGCAGACGGGGCCTCGCTGGTGGCCAGAGCGAAAGCTGCAGTGAAGTGGAAGGTGCTTCCCTTCCCTGGCTCGCTTCCCATCCAGATGCGACCGCCCATAATTTCGACGAGCTGGCGCGAGATGGTGAGCCCGAGTCCCGTTCCGCCGTATTTGCGAGTCGTCGAACCATCAGCCTGCGTGAACGGGTCGAAGATATCGGCCTGTTTTTCGAAAGGGATTCCGATGCCCGTGTCGGCGACGGAAAAGTGAAGCATCGTGCCACTAGCAGTTCTCGATTCCTGGGCGATGTGCAGCACCACTTCCCCGTGCTCGGTGAACTTGATGCTGTTCCCGACGAGATTCACGAGAACCTGACGAAGGCGGCCGGGATCGCCTAGCAGCACTTCGGGAATGTGCGGATCGATATCGCAGGCCAGCTCGATCCTCTTTTCGTTGGCCCGGACGCCGAGAGTCTTCAGAGTATTCGAGACCTCATGCCTGAGATCGAATTCGATACTTTCGAGACCGAGCTTACCTGCCTCGATTTTCGAAAAGTCGAGAATGTCGTTGATGATGGCGAGCAGCGCATCCGCGGATGACTTCACGGTGTTGAGGTACTGCCGCTGCTCTTCGCTCAGGTCAGTATCCAGCGTGAGCTCTGTCATTCCGAGAACACCGTTCATGGGCGTGCGAATTTCGTGACTCATGTTGGCGAGAAATTCGCTTTTGGCCCGACTGCCCTCTTCGGCTTTCTCCTTGGCGCTCATCAGCTGAGCGTTGGCTGTCAACAACTCCGAAGTACGAGCAGCAACTTCCTGCTCCAGGTTGTCGCGATGCTTATTCAACTCTGCGTCACGAGACTGGATCTCCTGCAACATCCGATTAAAGCCGTCCATGAGTAGCGCGAGCTCATCGGTTCCCGATTTCGCAACTCTCACGGAATAGTCTTTGGATTCGGAGACGTATTTCGCCGTATTCACCAGTTCGAAGATCGGACCCGAGATTAAGCCTTGCAATCTATAGCCGACAATGTAAGCCAACAAGAGTGCGCCGCACAGGATGCCGCCGGTGATGATGAAGTACCGCCAGATGAGGGAGCGGAGCTCGTCGAGGCTGGACAAAAGATAGATGGTTCCGATACGTTGGCCATCCAGAATGATGGGCTGCGCCACCGTTACTCCATCAGGGCCAAACCAGGCTGAGTCTTTCGCCTGGCAGCTATCCTGAACGGGCATTGGTTGGCGACGATAGGCTGCAAAAGTTTTACCGTCGCCCGAGCAGATCCAGGCGGAGACGATACGGGGTTTTGCGCGGAGAGCTTTCAGAACATCCTGGGCGGCGCTTGGGTCATTAAAGGCGAGGGCCGCCGTACTGTTTGCCCCCAGCACCTCGGAAATGGCGGATAAATCCTGTACCACGTGGGACCGTAAATCGCGTGACTCCTTCGCGAAGAAAGCGGCGCAGGAACTAAGGAGGGCAATGCTGGAGGTGAGGAGTATCAGCGCTTGCAGTTTGCGTTGGATGGAGAGGGTACCAAATGCACGCATACGGCCTCTATTTCCCGGCCGGAAGAGCCAGACTCAACAGCTTGGAGCTGATGACGAGTCCCACCTTCTGGGCCGCTTTGTCGTCGATAACGAACCGCACCCGGTTGGATTCCAGAACAAATGTGATGATTGCTCCGTTTTTGCACACCTGGTTCTTGCTTTCGGCCTCCGTAACTGTAAGTAGACCGGGCAAGCGCAAGTTCGCAGGAAATGTGAAGGCTCCCCCATCCTTCGGGGCTGAGACAAAGAGCACCTGACAGCCGTTCACCGAGGCGAGGCTGGCTAAATGGCGCGCGAGCAGAGGATGGTCGTCGATCGTCTTGCCTTGCAGCACCTCGTCAAGAGTTCCGCCCAGGGGGGTGGCGCCGAGGGTGCAGAAAACAAATGGTTGTCTAGACGAGGACAGCGAGCCCGCAGGCCACTGTACAAATTTGGCGAAATTGTACAGGAACGCGGCCTTCACCTTCTTCTCCGTGAGCGTTTCGGCACCAAGGAGAGGAAGGCCTAGCAGGATGAGAGTTAACGCCCAAGGTGCCCGACGCCAAAAGAGTGTGCGCCCTCTCATAGCAGCGGTCCATCACCAAAAGCCAGTGCAGAATTTAAAAAGACCACACGACCTTTCCAAAGATGCTGCGATTTGTCTCGGTCGCAATTGCTTGCTCAACGTTTCCGAATTCGAGGTGGTGGGGACTGAGCAGATTCTGTCCAACAAGGCTGGCGGTTATGCCTTTACGAATTTTCCAGCCGAGGGTGCTATCAAAGCGCGCATACGCCGGGACATCACGTGCCGGTAGTGTATCTACGAAATAAAGAGAGTTGTCGAAGGAGAGCCGGGTTGTCAGGTCGAGATAGGACTGGAGGCTGAACTGATGTCGCGGCACGCTACCCTCGGCCAGGTTGTTGGTGAACGTATCGGAGCCCTTCAGGATTCCCTGGACTGCACCGGTGCTAACCAGTTGTGCGATGAGAGGGTTCTGTGCGGAAAGCTCACGAATGCTGGATTCCACTGACGGGCCATATACATTTGCTTTTAGCCACGAGTAGCTGCCCGCTACTTTCCAACGGGACGCGGCGTTCCAGGTCACCGACGATTCCGCGCCATAGTTCTGGGCACTAAGCGAGTTTCCATATTGGAGGGCGGAGGAGACTAAAATCCCGCCGGGCGTGAAATTCACCTGGGGCGTGATCAATTCAACGCTCTCCAGATCCCCGTAAAAGCTGTAAAAGCCCGTGAAATCCAGCAGAACCCGGCTACTGACGGAGATGCGGTAGCCGATCTCATAATCACGAAGAGTCTCGGTTCGGAAGTTAGGATCTCCCCAAGTCTGCTGGTTCAGGGAAATTCCTGGACCGACCGGGATCAAAGGAAGCGCGACGTCGAGTGCGGTGTCGTACCGAGACGGCTGCCTTACGGCCCTGGAGGCGGCCAGCCAGAGGGTTTGAGAGTTGGGCAAACTCCAGGCAAGCCTCGCACTCGGCTCATACTCGAAGCCGGTAAAGGCATTGTGTTCTACTTTTGATCCGACAGTAAGCGAGAGGTTTTCCGCCAGTCTAATTTCATCCTGGACAAAGGCGCTAAAGAGACTGTAGTTTTTGGCCGGAGGGTTAAACGTCACGGAGACGCCGAGAAGGGGGAGTGTACCAAACAGTCCGTCCGAAGGGCGTAAACTGTCGCTCGTGTAGCGATAGCCAATTCCCCACACAATGTCATTTCTCGATCCGACCGCAGTGTGTCTTTTGTAGTCGAGGTCGAAAGTGTTGAGCTTCTCCCGGATTCCTGAGTCAAACCGGGAATAGTATGTGTCGTAGACCTGCAGGACACCGTCGGATCGATCCGAGTTTTTGTGGGACCAGGAGGCAAGGATGTCTCCACCACTGTTGGTCAGCTTGGCGGCGGAAAGGGTTGCGCCTGGAAGCATCTGGCCACCATCAGTTTGAAACACGTTTCCTTCGGCCATAAACGAGTCTTTCCCGGATGGATTCCAATCGGAGCGAAATCCGCCGTGGCGCATGGACCACCGATCGTTCCCGCTAAAACCCTGGGGGGTTTGCAAATTGCCGAAGCTGGAATAGTGGCCGAACGCGCGGTAGGCGGCACCTCCGATTGCTCCTCCATATTGCACGAGATAGTCGGCCGTTTGTTGGGAGCCAGCGCCAGCGCTGATCAAGCCGCCCTTTGTGTCCTGGGAACTTTTGGTGATGATACTGATTACACCATTGACCGCGTTGGCACCCCAAACGGTTCCGCCAGGTCCGCGGACAACTTCGATCCGTTCGATTGTATTGAGGGGTATATCGAGCTGGTCCCAGTAGACGCCGGAAAAGCTGGGAGTGTAGACGGTACGGCCATCCACCAGCACGAGCACTTTGTTGGAGTAAATATCATTGAATCCGCGAACGCTGATCGCCCAGCGGTTGGCCTCAACCTGAGCCACCTGAACTCCGGGAACCATGCGCAAGAGATCGGGAATGATATTGGCTCCGGAGCGTTCGATCATTTCCCGAGTGATGACGTAGACGGCAGCGGGGATTTTAGAGAGCTTTTGGTCTTTACGTGATACAGAGGTGACGTCGATATTCATCAACTCTTCAATGCTTTTATCCGCGATATCGCTGGAAGGTAGCGCCGTCTGCGCCTCCAGGCCGAGAGGGACACTGAGGAGCAGCATTAACAGCGCGCGCGTTCCCGCGGCCAGCAGAGCGATGGAATACCGGTTACGCGGGAGTCTGGACATAGGCCGACGGACGCCTGGAGAGCCCAAGCATACTTACTAGTCCGACCTAGTACCGGTTCCTCTCAGAGCAGATTGTGCGCGGCCGGGATCAGTCTATTCCTGACGCAAGAGTGCGACCACGTCGTCGACCGTAATTACGCCGACCAGACGTTGGTGATCGTCCACGACGGGCAGGGCGAGGAGATTGTATTTATCGAAGATCTCCGCGACACGATCGTGCCTTTCGTCCGAGCTAACGCATAGGAGCGGATGAGAAGCTAGCTCGCACAAAGGCGTTTCTCCCGCGGCAAAGAACAGCTTGGCAAGCGGCACGGCGCAGCGCAGGTGGCTGCCGGAGTCCACCAGAAATACGCTGTGAAGGGACTCCAGAGATTCCTCGTGGGTCTTTAGCGCAGAGATCGCATCGGCAACGGTTGCGTTTTCTGGAAGACCGAGGAAACCGGTATCCATCAGACCGCCGGCGGTGTTGTCGCGGAACTCACGAAGTTCTTCGACATCCTCCTTTTCATCGGGCTGCATCTCGTCGAGGATTTCTTCGGATTTGTCCTCTTCCAGTTCGTTGAGGAGGTCAGCAGCTTCGGATGGCTCCATTTCTTCGAGAATGTCGGCAGCCTTTTCGGCCTGAAGGGCTTCGAGAATGCGGGCCTGAAACTCGGGGGCAACCTCGGTGAGGATTTCGGCCGCGGACTCGCTGTCGATGGCGTTGAAGATGGCTTCCCGGTCGGCGTGACCGAGATCTTCAACGATGTCAGCGAGGTCGGCGGGATGCATGTTCTCCAAGAGCTTGTTGGACAGGTTCAAGCGGACACGGCGGGCAGGATCGGCCTCGAGGACGTTGCAGAACTCCCAGGCGATGGAATTTGGAGGAATGCGACGCTGCAAGGCGCGGACCACGGCCGGGGACACGACCCCCCGGAGAAGCCGCCGAATAATGGAACGGAGACCGATATCCACTTCCAAGATGTGCAGGACCTCACTGCTGCCTTCGCACTCTTTCTTGAACGTGACATCGTTTACACGAACGACTTTGCGGCCCTGCGCATCGATGATCTGCTGATCCAACAGATCGCGCGTCATGCGGAGCATATATTCGTCGGAATGATAGGGCGTGAGACGCTCGTCTTTGAGGTGAATGCCGTTCAGGGTTACGGACTGAATCTGGTCATAGCGAATGCTGAGAAGCCCTGGGCCGGCGCGAATCAGGTAGCGGTCGACGCGAATGGGATCGATGAGAGGAACAATGGCCGCGTCCTCCAGAGGGCCGATCAGGCGGCCCTTCAAGTCGTAGACTTTTTGGCCCAGGAGTTCGGTGAGATAGAGAATGTCTTCGTCGGCCATGAGCGTCTATTTTATGATCGCGCAGGGCGGGGGCTGGATCATGTCGCAGCGGAACCGACTGATGTTTGGCTAAGGCCAGCAGATGCCGAGCGCGAGTCAAACCGCTACTCTATTTGCTTGATCCAGAGTCGCTGACGACCTCCGGTATGCTGATCACGATTTTGCTTTTCACAACATTGAGCGCCATCCGCCTTCGGCGGAAAAAGTCGAAGGACTGGCTGTGCAGATGCTCGTAGGGCACTGGAGGCCCAACCAGGATATTTTGTGATTGGGTTCAGCTTCTGGTTCCAGATGCAGTTATGGCCGTCGCGGCTGGAGAGGAAATAGACGCTCCTGCCGTCACGTGAGAACTGTGGCTTGTCCTCCACATAGCGTCCGTCAGTTATGGTAATCCGCTGTTTCTGCCGGCCGGGTACACCGTTCCGCACCGGTGCGATCATGATTTGCGATGTCCCGATGAACTGCCGTTCAAAAACCACCCTGCGGTTATCCCACGAGAAGTATGCCTGGTAAACGGAATGCTCTCCATCTCTGAGAAAGTCTTTTTCCGATTTAATGGCGAGATCGAACGCCGTAATCCTGGCCCAACCCTCGCCAGGAGGAGCGTATTTCTCCATGAGGACGACGGAGCCATCCGGCGAGAACCCGCGAGCAGCGTAGGACTGGCAAAGTTGTTCCGGTTCCCCGCCCTCGGGACGGACCAGGAAAGCACAGGTTCCCTGCTTGCAATCGTGGCCCACGATGATCCTGGAGCCGTCCGGGGATACGGAGTTCGTCTCACCGTCCGGGCCATCGACGCCATCCTCCAGCAAACGCTCAGCGCCGCTTCGCAGATCTCTGAGCAGAGCCGTGTTCGGCGTGCCAGGCGTGGACGCAGTGTAGATAACGAGTACAACGAGCTATCTCTGGAACAGTGTTGCCCTTCCCATACTCGGCCGGCATAATCAGTCGCTATTACAAAACGCCCGGCTGTTGGCGTTGCTGAACGTTGCAATGGCAGATGCGGGAATTGCGTGCGGGGATGCGAAGTACCACTTTGCCTCACGGCGACCAATTACGGCTATTCAAGCGGTCGATCAGGATGGAAATCCCGCGACGGAGCCGGATGTGAATTGGATGCCGCTGCTCGTCACACCACCTTTCCCCGAACATCCGTCGGGACACTCGATGGTGAGCACCACAGGGGCGGCGGTCCTTGCCGAGCGCTTCGGAAACGATGTTGTTTCGACGTGAACTCGGATGTGATGACCGGGGTGATTCGCCACTTCACCAGTTTCTCGGCGGCTGTGGGGGAGATCAAGGCAGCGCTTATAGACGGAGGAATCAATTTCCGCACGGCCTGCGATGATGCTGAGACGCTTGGCGCGGCGGTGGCTCATTATGTCATCGACGATTCATTTCAGCGCCTGAGAAGTATGCACGACGATGAAGACGGTGACGACGATCGTCAATAGCCAGCTTGACAATTCGGATTCAACAAACCTGGATGGCGTCGATTCCGAGCAGAGCCGCAAGCTTCTGCAACCTGTGGGCGATGTGCCCAATTCCGATGGCACAGTGATGGGCCGGCCCCTGCCGGTTCCAATCGTGTATGAACTGGCGGGCTCCGATCGAGAAGCGATACCGGCTATTGGTGTTGCCAATTTCGAGAATCGGGCCAGCAACCGATTCGGCTTCGGCGATGAGAAGTTTCAGGCGGGCATCGACTGTTTCAACCACCGATAGAAGAGTGACCGGGCCATGCTTGACGGACATTTCGACCGAAAGGCCTTTTCCGATTTTCCCGTGATAAACGTTCAGAGGGCGGACTTTGGTTTTGCCTTGCGCAATCAGCAGATGGCCGGGTCCGTCGTGGCCCATGAGCACGACGTCGTCATTGAAATCGACGGCGTAGTATTCAGTAAACGATCCACCGACTCCAAAGGCGTCGAGAATCTTCATGGCCTGGGCGTTCTTCACTTCGTATTCGCCGGCTACGGGGATGCCGCGAGCGGTCAGAAGGCTGGTTCCAAGAATGATGGAACTCATCGTGTCTTCGTTGGCGGGATTTCCGGCTCCTTTGTAGTAGTAGGCCAGCGAGCCGAGCGCATGTTTTTCGGTTAAGTGGTCGAGCGCCGCGGAGGTACGGGCGGCGCGTTCGAGTTCTTCGGGCGGGCAGTCCGCTTGCACGTCGAAGATCTCGCTAAAGTGGGCGATCCGGTCTTTGATCTCGGTGGAAGTCACCGTGGTTCGCAGGTCCGATAACTCGTCGACTTCGACCATTTCGATGTGACCGCCGAAAGTTGCGCACTGAAGCGTGAGATCGGAGTAGATATCGAGCATTCCGCCGTAATAGTGACCCATGAGGCCCAGGCGGTTGTGCTCCATCGTATGCGCCACACGGGCGGCATCTATCCAAGCTGCTATCTGGCTCCAAGCGACAGGGTCATCGTAGAGCATGCCGGTTACCTGAAAGAACGGAATGCGGCAACGGGCGAAGACATTGGCGATCTCGGGTACGGGACACGCGGAGCACCAGGCGAGCCATTCGCCAGCCATCGCTGTGCGGTCATTCAGACGGTTAAATGAGGCGTAGTCGATGGCGGGTCCGGGAGCAAGGTTCAGGACAATGACGGGCACTTTGGCGCGCCGGACAACGGGCAGAACGGTTGACGAAAGGGCGTAGGTGGTGACGTGCAGAAAGATCAGATCAACGTCGGCCTCACGAAAACGATGTCCCGCTGCCACGGCCTTTTCGGGCGTGTCGATCACGCCGAGGTTGACGACTTGAACGTCAGGCTGGTTGAGTTGGTCCGCTACGAACCGGGTGTAGCCGTCCAGACGATCTTTCAAGCCTTCGAACTGATCCCAGTAGGCGTCGAGACCGATGCCAAAGAGTCCTACGCGCATAAGTTATCTTGCCCCAAAGGTCATTGCAATGTAACAACGCTGACGGCCAACCCGCGAAGAGTAATCTGTTTGCTGTTCAGTGCCTGGTGCGACGGCGGATTGGCGCCGGTGATCTGATCTACGACCTGCACGGCCTTGGCCGGCTGGGGCAAGGTCATTTGCATGTCGCGGTCGCGCTTGTTGACGAGCAGAAGCTTGTGACCTCCATTCGGAGCGATGACGCCGAGTGCATAAACGTATGGACTCCCGCTGGATGTTTTCACAAGCTTATCGCCGGGAGCGAAGTTCTCTTTCAGCAGTTGCAGTACACGGTAGCGGGCGTTTGGCGCACCGGCGTTCCAGTCAACCATGGAGACACTTGGAAACTGGGTAGGATAACCGACGAGCTGGGATTCGCCTGCAAGATCGATGCCGAGCGATGCCAGATTTCCAAACACATAGGCGTACGTGGCTCCGGAGAGATTCCAGTACGAGTTCGGGATGGGTTTGGTGACGTGCCCTGGCTTTCCCTGCCCGCCGTCGTCGGCAGAGATGGAGCCGATTTCATCGACGGTGGTTCCGGTCTGAGGAGACAGGCGCTGCCGGATGGCCTCGATGTAGCGAACTGTAGCGATGAACCGGTCAGCTTGCTCAAAGAACGTGTACTGCTGGATGTTGGGCGTCTGATCGGACGAGGGGCTGGCGTAGAAGTGGTACGAGATCATGTCGAGCGGAATGCCAGATTTGTGGTTCTTGTGATCGAGAAAGTATTCGAACATCTGTGGATTGTCAGATGGCATGGCTAGTGCCAGCCCAATGAACTTCATATTGGGGGCAACGCGTTTGATAGCGGAGACTATCGCGTCGTACCGGGCGGTGTACTGCTGAGGTGTCATGCGGTGTTCGAAATCCACTTCGTTGAGAACCTCCCAGTAACGAATATTGAAGTGGTGTCCTGACTCGTGGCGCTTGCCGAATTCGTCAGTAAAGCCGCCATTGACGTACCAGCTGACCAGCCGTGCATAGTAGTCCCCCAGTTCTTTCATGGAAGGATCACGCAACTCGGCGCCTTGCGTGTAATCCCACGTTACTTGATCGGGGTCCTGGGGGTAAGCGACCGGTTTCGGAGTTTTAAATAGCCAGGCCGGTATGGTGCTGAAGTTTAGGATTACCGAATGGCCCTTTGTTGCGTTCATGAAGTCTTCGGTCATGGGGTCGATCAACGAAAAGTCCCACGATGTTTTTCCGTTGGCCGGCGGCTTCAATTCGGCAACTCCCAATTTGGGGTAAGGAAGCCAGGGTACATAGCGCACGTAGTCGGCACCCAATTTGCTGAGATCAGAGTAGACCCGATCGTGAATTTTAGATCCCCGGCGCAGCGGAGGATTGACAACCACCTGCAAAGTGGGGGTGGTCCTGGAGATCCGTTCCACGTGATCCCAGGAGATCTTCAGGTCTTGGGCACAAGCGACTCCAAGAGCGGTGGAGGTTAGCACGAGAGCAGGAACTAAGTTTCTAATCAACATGATTGGGGCTGGAGTTTCCTTTCAGAGTTTGCCGCACAGGCGAGGATCTGTCCATTTATATTCAAAAGGTAAGCCACAACCCTACTTGCAGGCAGCGTGCATCCACGAGACAGTGGCAGGGCCGGGTGGATGAGGGTCTATTGACGGACCTGGCGGCAATAGGGCCGCTTGCGCTGGACATTCTGGACAAAGAGCCGGGGCTTCCGGCGGTTTACGTGAAGTACAGGCTTAGTACGATGCAAAATGTGAATAATTACTGCCCGAACGACCCCGCCGTTGAGTTGCCGTCCTTCAATTGATCGATGATGGTTGAGCAGTAGTGAACACTCTCACGAATCAGCAAGAGAAGCAACCAAGGGGCTCCGGCAAGGCCACGGTCCGGAAGTTTTTCGGGCGCCATGGCGTGTTGTCGCAGGCGCACCCGAACTACGAGTTTCGAGAGGGGCAACTGGAGATGGCAGTGGCCGTCGAGTCGGCGCTTGCCGAGAAGCGGCATTTGATTGTGGAGGCTGGGACAGGGACCGGAAAGACGTTGGCTTACCTGGTGCCATCGATTTTGTCGGGAAAGCGGATTGTGATTTCGACGGGTACAAAAAATCTGCAGGAGCAGCTTTTTTTTAAGGACCTTCCGTTTCTTCAGCCTCTTTTTGATAGCCCGTTGCGCGTCAGTTACATGAAGGGCCGGGGAAATTATGTGTGCCGCCAGAAAGTTTATGATGCGGACCGGGAGCCGGTGCTGGCGGGGCTGGAGGAGCTTCGGGACTTTCGCCTGATTCGGGAGTGGGAGTCGGAAACGGAGACGGGCGACCGAAGCGAGTTGCAGGCACTGCCGGAGAACAGCACGGCCTGGGCCAAGCTGAACGCGCACGGGGATTACTGCTCGGGGCAGAAGTGCAAGCAGTTCGAGCGCTGTTTCATTACAGAAATGCACCGTAGGGCCCACGAGAGCGAGATCATCATCGTGAACCATCATCTGTTCTTTGCGGACCTGGCGATGAGGGATGAGTCCTTTGGGAAAATCATCCCCGATTATTCGGCAGTGATTTTCGACGAGGCGCACGAGATCGAGGACGTAGCCGGGCAGTATTTCGGGATGAGCGTCAGCAACCTGCAGATCCAGGCGCTGGTAAAAGATACTTCGGCAATTTCGCGCCGGAAGCTATTTTCCACTCCGGATCTGGATCGCAGTTTGATTCATCTTGGCGACCGGGCAGAGGAGTTCTTCCGGCTATTTCCGCAGGAAGGCCGGCAGGGTTTTCGCAATCAGGAGGCATTTCTAGCGCAGCATGAGGTGGCGTACGGGGAGTTGCTGCTGGCGTTGGATTTGCTAGCCACCCGGCTGGAACTGGTGCAGCAAGCCGCCGACGATACCCTGCCGCTTCATCGCAGAAGCAAGTTGATTCAGCAAGCGCTGCGTTTCTGGATGGAGGGCGGGGAAAAAACATACGTCTACTGGGTAGAGCGGCGGGGGCGGGGCGTGTATCTGCAAGCGACACCGATCGATGTCTCGCAGACACTGTCGGCCCATCTGATGGACCGGGTGGATTCGGTGATCCTCACATCGGCCACATTGGCGGTAGCAGGAAGTTTCGACTATGCCCAGACGCGCCTGGGTCTACAGTATGCGCGAACTCTGTCGGTCCAGAGCACGTATGATTACGCGGACCAGGTACTGTTTTACGTACCGCCTCAACTGCCGGATCCGCGGCGGCCGGAGTTTGCAGGAAAAGCTGCCGACGAAATCGAGGGTATTCTGGAGGCGTCGCGAGGCCGGGCGTTCGTGCTGTTTACCAGTTACGGGCAGATGCGGCAAGTCTATGAACTTCTCAAGCCGCGCATCGACTTTCCCCTATTTCTACAGGGCGAGGCGCCACGCACCGCCTTGATCGATGAGTTTCGGTCCACTCCGAACGCCGTTTTGTTCGGGACTTCATCGTTCTGGCAAGGAATCGATGTACAGGGAGATCAGCTGAGCTGCGTAATTATTGACCGGCTGCCGTTCGCGGTTCCGAGTGATCCGGTGATTGCCGCGCGCATCGAAGCCATTGAGGAGAACGGAGGGAATGCGTTCTTCGAGTACCAGATTCCGCAGGCGGCATTGACCTTAAAGCAGGGGTTTGGGCGCTTGATTCGCGGCGCATCGGACCGGGGCGTACTGGTTCTGCTGGATAATAGAATCACAAGGCTCCGGTACGGGCAGATATTCTTCGACAGCTTGCCTCCATACCGGTTCACGAACAAACCAGGAGACGTAAAAGACTTTTTCAATGTTTGAAATCTGTGTTGAGCACACATTCGCAGCCGGTCATGCCTTACGCAACTATCACGGCAAGTGCGAGAACCTGCACGGCCATAACTACAAAGTCCAAGTGAGCGTGGAGGGCGCGGAGTTGGATGAGAATGGGCTGCTGTACGATTTCGCAGAGTTGAAAAAGAGACTGCGCGCCACCAGCGAGTACCTGGATCATCAGTTCATCAACGACTTAAAGCCGTTTGACACGATCAACCCGTCGGCGGAAAACATTGCAAAATTCTTCTGCGAAGAGATACAAAAAGACCTGAAGACAGCGTCGATATCGTTTGTGAAGGTTTGGGAAACCGACACGTCGTGCGCGACGTACCGGCCCTAAGCTTTATCGGTAAAAACCTTTGAGCTTCGTCGACTGGCTACTCGCAGACATCCGGCTCCCAAAGGGCATACGCGGAAAGCCGGAACACAGACACGACTGGTGGCGGGTGATGTGCCTGACCGGCGTGGATTACTTTTCCACCTTGGGATATCAGCCGGGTATCGCTTTTTTGGCGGCAGGGCTGCTATCACCGCTGGCGACTCTAATTCTCGTGGTAGTGACGTTGTTGGGAGCGCTCCCCGTTTACCGGAGGGTTGCGGAAGCGAGTCCCAATGGGCAGGGCAGCATTGCCATGCTGGAGAAGCTATTTCCGCAGTGGGGCGGCAAGACCGTGGTGCTGGTGTTGCTTGGATTCGCAACGACCGATTTCACCATCACGATGACTCTTTCGGCCGCGGACGGCGCGGCGCACGTTATCAATAACCCGTTCACGCCGTTATGGATGAGGCATCAGATCGGGGTGACGCTGGTGATTCTGGCGGTGCTGGGCGCGATCTTTCTAAAGGGCTTCAAAGAGGCGATCGGCGTTGCCGTGATGCTGGTTGCGGTTTACCTCCTATTGAATGGAATCACCACGATGGTTGGGTTGTGGGAGATTGCCAAACGTCCAGAGCTACTTTCTCACTGGAGTAATGCGCTGATAGCCCAGCACGGAAACCCTTTCGTGATGCTGGGCGTGTGCCTCATCTTATTTCCGAAGCTGGCGCTGGGGCTCTCCGGCTTTGAAACGGGCGTGGCGGTGATGCCGCTGGTAAAGTGCGACGACATTCCGAATCGGGTTCGGAATACGAAGAAGCTGCTGATGGCCGCGGCCCTGATCATGAGCGTTTTTCTGATTGCGACCAGCATCGTGACGACCCTGCTAATTGAGCCGGAAAAGTTCCAGGCGGGCGGAGAAGCGAACGGGCGAGCGCTGGCCTATCTGACACATAAGTACCTGGGAAATGGTTTCGGAACCTTGTATGACATCAGCACCATCCTGATTCTTGGCTTTGCCGGGGCGTCGGCGATGGCAGGGTTGTTAAACCTGATTCCGCGCTACCTGCCGCGTTTTGGAATGGCGCCGGAGTGGGCGCGCGCTTCCCGTCCCCTGGTGCTCGTGTTTCTGGGGGTCGCGTTTGCGGTCACGATGCTTTTCCATGGGGACGTGGATGCGCAGGGCGGGGCTTATGCCACTGGCGTACTGGTACTGATTACCTCGGCAGCGGTTGCGGTGATGATCACGGTTTGGAGCGATTGGCGGCGGTGGCCGTTTCTGGTCATCACATTGGTGTTCGCTTATACGACGGCACTGAACATCGCCGAGAGGCCGGAAGGTATTAAAATCTCGGGCTTTTTCATCGGGACGATCGTGGCGGTCTCGCTGATCTCGCGAGCGATTCGTTCGACGGAAGTGCGAATTAAAGAGGTGCACTTCGACGCGATGGCGAAGGCGCTGCTGGCAGAAGACGAAGATCAGATTATCCGGCTGGTGGCGCGCAAGCCGAAGCCGCGGAACGAATCGGATCTGGATAGGATAGATCGGGCGGTCCGATACGCTCACAACCTGGATCCCGATGAGCGGCTGTACTTCTTTGAGGTGGAACGCAGCGATGCGTCGGAATTTGAAGAGGTGCTGCAGGTGACTGGCGAGCGGGTGGGCCGACACTCCATTCTGCGGGCGCGCAGCCCGGTGGTGGCGAACTCCATTGCGGCGGTGCTGATGTGCATAAAGGAAGCTACCGGAAAGATTCCGCATGCATACTTCGAGTGGAACGAAGGCAATCCGATTGGAAATTTGTTCCGGTTTGTGTTCCTAGGCGAAGGAGACGCGGCGCCGATCACACACGAGGTATTGCGGCGAGCCATTCCCGACCCGAAGCAGCGGCCCGTCATTCATGTCAGTTAGGACCTTTATGTAAGGAACGTTAGGTGTTTTTGAAGCTCGAGGGCCCATCTGCATTACACTTTAATCATCGTGTACCGTAGCGCGTTTGCCGGCGGTTCCACCCTCGGCGTCCGGTATAAGTACAGAATCGGCACAAGCACGTAGAAGTACAGAGCAGGTAATCTTGAAACGAACCAAGCATAATTTCAGAGCGGCGGTGTTGCTATGTTGCAGCGCGGCCGTGCTGTCAGCAGGACAGACTACAAACGCAGCAGCACAGGCCCAGTCGCCTTCCCCCGGAACGAAACCGGCGACCGAGGCCAAGCAAGCACAGGGAAACGTGCGGGCTGAGCGCATGGCCAAGTTTCTTGCCATCGGTGAAGCTCCCGATCCGGCGGCGGTCCAGCGGGGAAAGCAGCTCTTCACGGCCACCTGTGGATTCTGCCACGGCGCAACGGCAACCGGCGGGGAAGGCGGTCCCAACCTGGTGCGATCCATCCTGGTGCTGCACGACAACAATGGCAGCAACATCGGTCCGGTAGTTCATGGTGGCCGGCCGGGGAAAGGAATGCCCGCTTTTCCATCGATCACGGACGCCCAGATTTCAGACATCGCAGCGTACTTGAAGTCGCGGATTCAGGCAGCCGCCAATCGCGGAGCCTACGAGATTCAAAACATAGTAACCGGCAACGCTGAGGCTGGGAAGACGTATTTCGACGGCGCGGGCAAGTGCAGTACATGTCACTCCGCCACGGGCGATCTGGCGGGCGTTGCCAAAAAGTACGAACCCGATGTTTTGCAGTCACTGATTCTTTATCCGATTGCGCCCGGCAAGAGTGAGGAAGACCTGCCGGAGAAAGCACGCGAGACGGCCACTGTGACAGAGCCAAATGGCCAAAAAGTCTCCGGCTTTCTGATGCACCTGGATGATTTCAACGTAGCGGTACAGGACTCCTCCGGTACCTATCATTCCTGGGAACGGCAAGGGAACGGGGACGACGGATTGAAGGTGGACGTGCGTAACCCACTGCAGGCACATGTGGACCTGGTGAAAACGATCAACGATACCGATCTGCATAACGTTCTTGCTTACCTGGAGACATTGAAATGAGATTTCGCGTATTACTTTCGACACTCGCGCTTTGTTGCGTGCCGGCTGGACTGTTTGGCGAGCTTGTCAGTAACGACATGCTGCTTCATCCGCCGCCGAATTCCTGGCCTACTTACAACGGCGATTACTCTGGACGGCGATTCAGCCCGCTGAAAGAAATCGACGCGGCCAATGTTAAGGGTTTGGGACTGGCGTGGACACACCAGGTGAATCCGGGAAGCGGGCCCAGTTCCGGGATCAAGGCAACTCCACTGCTGGCGGATGGAGTACTTTATTTCACGGAGCCAGACAACGCCTGGGCGGTGGATGCGCGATCCGGCCGAGAGCTATGGCACTACAAATGGGAATCGCAAGGCGGAATTCACATCGGCAACCGCGGTGTTGGCATCTACCATGATTGGCTCTTCTTTGAGACACCGGACAATCATCTGATCTCGCTGGAGGCAAAGACGGGCAAGTTCCGTTGGTCAGTGGTGATTGCCGATTTAGCGCAAGAGTACTTCTCCACGCCGGCGCCCATCGTGATTCGGAATCACGTGATTGTAGGCGTGGGCGGGGACTCGCTAGATGTACCCGGATATCTGGAATCGCGCGACCCCGAGACAGGCGCAGTGCAGTGGCACTGGAACACGGAACCTCGACCCGGTGAACCAGGATCAGAGACCTGGCCCGGCGCGGACGCGATGGAGCACGGGGGCGGCATGACCTGGAACCCCGGCACTTACGATCCGGACTTGAACCTGATCTATTGGGGAACGGGCAATCCGAATCCGGTTCACGCGGGAGCAAGCCGCAAGGGCGATGACCTGTGGACCTGCTCGATTGTCGCGCTGAATCCGGACACGGGAAAGCTGGCCTGGTATTACCAGGTTTCTCCTCATGACACGCATGACTTCGATGCCACGCAGACGCCTATTTTGTTCGACGCGGTTTACAAAGGTAAGAAACGCAAGTTGCTGGCACAGGCGAGCCGGAACGGGTTCTTTTTTCTCCTGGACCGCACGAATGGTGAGCACTTACTGACCACCAGCTACATCGATCAGACATGGGCGAGTGGAACCAATAAAAAGGGACAGCCGCTTGAAATTCCGAGTAAGGAACCGCAGACGAGTGGTGCGCTGGCGAGTCCCGCGAGCGGTGGAGCCACGAACTGGTTCTCGCCATCGTACGATCCGGGCACGGGCCTGTTCTACGTAAACACGACTCAATCGTATTCGATTTACTATCTGACAGACACGAGCCCCAGACCGGAAGGATATGCGGGGCGCGACAGCGGAGTGTGGGCACAGTGCGCATTGAAGGCCATTGATCCCGAGACCGGCAAAGTTCGCTGGAGCCATCCGTATACGCCGCTTCACAGTGATGGCGCGGGCATCTTGAGCACGGCCGGGAAACTCCTGTTCACCGGAGACCCATACCATCATTTCGTTGCTTTCGACCCCGGCACAGGCCGCATCCTTTGGCATGTGGGATTGAACGGGAACGTAAGCAACGGTCCGATCACGTATGAACTGGACGGACACCAATATGTTTTGGTGGCGTCGGGTGACGTGCTGTATTCGTTTAAGCTCTTGCGATAGCGAATGCGGTGGGCCTGACCGATTGTATTGAGCTTTCTTTTAAATAACTGAAGAAGAGGGAATAGCACTTGATGAAATTCAGGTTCGGGCTACTGTGTGCTCTGATGGGAGCGTCGTCGGTCCTGGCGGCGAATGACTTTGCCCTTAAGAATGGCGACCGCGTCGTGTTTTACGGAGACAGTATTACCGACCAACGCCTGTACACGGTAATCACCGAGACTTACGTAGTAACGCGGTATCCGGACCTGAATGTCAGCTTTGTGCATTCGGGGTGGGGCGGCGACAAAGTGAGCGGCGGTGGCGGAGGCCCCATCGATTTGCGGCTGCAGCGGGATGTGATCCCCTATAAGCCCACCGTGATGACGATCATGCTGGGCATGAACGATGGCCTATACAAACCCGAAAACGAAGCGACAGACGAGACATTCTTCAACGGCTACAAGCATATTGTGGAGAGTGTGCGGGCGGCGTTGCCGGGGATTCACATAACGGCGATTAAGCCTTCGCCGTACGACGATGTCACGCGGGCTCCGAACTTTCCCGGGGGCTACAACGAAGTGATGATCAGCTTCGGGAAGTGGATCGGCAACTACGGCGAGAAGGCAGGTTTAAATGTCGCCGATTTAAATAACGGGGAAGTGGAGATGCTGCGGAAAGCGGACGCACTGAATCCTCCAGAGGCCCAGAAGATTCTGCCTGACCGGGTGCATCCGAGCTTTGCGGGGCACATGGTGATGGCAGAGGGACTGCTGACGTCCTGGAATGCGCGACCGGTGGTAGCAGCGGTGGTGATTGATGCCTCTGGAACCCATCCGGTATTGAAATCGTCGGAGCATGCCAAGGTATCGCAACTTTCGGGCACCAATGGAATTCAATGGACCGAATTGGATGATGCGCTTCCTTTGCCGTTGGCGGAGTGGGAACATTCGGCAAACAACAATAATCCGGTGAGCCTGGTGTTGCGAAGCTCCGATGTTGCAGAGCGGCTAAACAGTGAACCATTAAAGGTGACGGGCCTGAAGAGCGGAGTGTACTCCCTGAGGATTGATGGCGAGATTGTGGGCACGTTCAATAACGATGAATTGGCGCGTGGCGTGAACCTTGGACTGCAGGAGACACCCATGTCGAAGCAGGCGGAGGAGGTTTACCAGCTAACGGTGAGGCATTGCAGTATTCATAACGACCGATGGCGGACGGTGCAGGTGCCGCTGGCCAAATATACCGACCTACCCGGCGTGCAAGCGGCAGAGCAGAGTGCCGATGCGCTGGAGCAAGCAGTGGTACAAAAGCGGCATGAAGCGGGCCAGCCGAAGCCACATACATTTATTGTTTCCGCGGTTTCCTAGCGTTCAAGAAATCACGTTGCTTTAGCCTGCGGGCTTCCAACTAGAGCTTTACGTGGCGCGACATGTGTTCAGACTAGTCCGTTCGCGCGAGAGTTCAAAATGCCTGCCGAGCGGATTTTGATGAGGCCAGATTCGCTGAGCGAGGGCCTCATTTACGTCAATGACACGTGGCGTGGACAGTTGGTCATCATCGTTTACGAGGCCTCCCTTCTTCAGCGAGACACCGAGGACAGAGAGGCGATTCCGGCCACGAACGAGAGCATCACGGACTGGTGTGCGGTCTCCGCTTAAGATTTGCCGTCAATGCGGATTTCGGTGTTATCGGTATAGTCCATTGGGAGACTTGAGATCGCGTCAACCTGCGGACTGCCGGGTAATTGCGTTAGGCTATGCAGGACATTATCGTAGAACGAAGCTATCTTCAGCCAGCGCGAACTGCGCGACAACGGCGGTGGACATCAGGCTCTTTTGCCTTCGGCTTTGCATGCCACTGCGGCCACCTTCACGCAACCGATTGACGATATCCTGATTTGCCGCATCGAGCGCGGGGGCGAGTCCGAAGAGGACCGGAGCTAGCACGCAGATTCCAGATACAAAAAAGACGACCCGCCAGTCGAGCCCGGCGTTTTGAAGCTGAGAGATCTGGACGGGCGCCCAGCGAATCAGGGCGGGAGTACACCAGAAGGCGAGTACGACGCGGGCGATCCCCCCAATACCGAAAGGGCCAAGCTTTCGGTGAGCGATTGGCAGATGAGGCGCGTCCGGTCCGCACGAACAGCGGCCGGCACGGCAAATCAGGTCTGCCGATGCCTGGGTGGGGGTCACGCCCGGCTTCAATCGTGCTATGACGCTGTGGTTGTACATGTTGCCGACATCCTGGCGTTCCGTTTTGTCCATGAAACCGGGACGAAGATATCGGCAGGGTCGTGGTTGAACTGTGGACCTTGCAAGGGGAACAAGAAAGAGGGCGGCATAACGCCGATAATCTTGTAGGGCTTGCGATCGATATCGACGGTTTCGCCCAGCACATCGCGGCGACCGCCGAAACTACGGTGCCAGAAGGCGTTGCTGAGAACGGCTACGGCAGCAGCCTGCTCGTCCTCCGCCTTAGTGAAGGCGCGGCCGAACTGCGGATGGACTCCGAGGGTTTCAAACAGTGATGCCGAGACGCGCGCGCCTTCCACACGTTGGGGAGGCCCGCTTCTGCTGATCTCATACTCTTCATTTCGATAGGAAGCAATGGATTCAAAGGAGCGGTTGCGCTCCGCGACGAACAGATAGTCGGGACAGGAGAAGGGAGCCGCAGTCCAGCCTAATCGAGGAATCCCTTCCCGAGCGAGACCAGGCGCTGCGGGTTGGGAAAGTTCAAGGGACGCAGGAGTACGGCATTCACGATGGAGAAGAGGGCCGCGTTTGCGCCGATGCAGATTGCCAGCGCAGCGACGGCCATTGCCGTAAATGCAGGTGAGCGCCTGAAGGAACGAAGAGCGATGAGAACGCCTGGTAGCACCGCCGTCAATTAGCGCAATTGAGCTGCCTTACGCTACCGGGCCTGTTTTCAAAAAGATGCCCGGTAGAGACG
This sequence comes from Bryobacteraceae bacterium, assembly GCA_035475295.1. Classification (GTDB taxonomy): domain Bacteria; phylum Acidobacteriota; class Terriglobia; order Bryobacterales; family Bryobacteraceae; genus Bog-105. The sequence goes on along the minus strand of DATIMM010000243.1, from coordinate 34,912 downwards.
CACACCGATTGTCCAGAAATGGGAATCGGTGTGCGGTTTTGGACAGTAGGGCCGAAAGCGGGACACGACCCTCCATCCGCCTAGAAAGCTAGGCGGATGGAGACCTGGAGATCGCGGTTGTCGCCGTTTGTGGAGGTAATAGCAGTAGAACTGCCAGCCGGGTTGGCCGGATCGATGTTTTGGTTCGGAAAGCCGAGATAGGGGTGGTTGAGAGCATTGAATGCATCCAGCCGGAATTGGGCCTGGAGGCGTTCCTTGAAGGTGAGATTTTTGGAGATCGAGAGATCGAAATCGACGAGTTTGGGGCCACGCAGGATACCACGCCCGGAGTTGCCGAAGCGGTAAGCGAATTGTGAGCACTTGCCGTTAACGAGCCCGACCGCGCAAGGTGCGGCAAAGGCAGAGGGATCGTACCAATGCGAGAAGGACTGCTGAGCGGGGTTGGCCCCTGAGGCCAGACGGTCGGGCCAGCAACTGGAGGCGTTGTTGACGCAATTAGAAAGGAATACGGTGAAAGGCAGTCCGCTTTGCGCGGTGCCGATGCCGCCGAGTTGCCAGTTGCCAAGGACGTTGGACAGAATGCCGTGACTGAGCCAACGCTTTCCAGGGCCGATCGGGAGTTCCCATGTCCAGCTCCCGACGAATCGCTGAGGAACATCGAAACCGGAGGGACCGTAACCGGCCTTCAGATTCGTAATGGTTTGGGGATTTCCGACGGCGCCTCCTCCGCTGGCAGCCGAGCCGCCGTAATCGAGCGATTTCGACCATGTGTAGCTTGCGAGGAATTGCAGTCCCTGGGAGAAGCGGCGAGTGAGCTTGGCCTGCATGCCGTGATAGTTAGACATATTTCGCGGATCGCACTGAGTGATGGTGCGAAGACTTGCGATGGCAGGAATGGTCACGCGCTGGTTGGACGGTACGCTGGCGGGCCCGGGTTCGACCTCTTGCGGGTTGTAACAGTACAGGAGATGCTCCCCACGGCTTCCAGCGTAGGCGATTTCGAACAATGTGTTCGTGTTCAACTGGCGTTCGAGGCTGAGGGTCCAGGTTTCGTAGTAAGGCGTCTGGTTGCGGAAAGAAGCGCCGAGAATGCTGGGATTGGCCGCAATGAGATCAGCCGTAGTGGCGGGCTGCACAGGCACGGGCGGCGTGAAGGGGTTGTTGATTCGGGGCACGGTGGAGAGATCCGTCGGGAACAGCTCAACTGTGGGCGTGTTCTGGGAAATGGTCCAAGGCACGGCTTGGCCCAAAAAGTTGGAGCCGGATGGCTGCTCCGGGAAGTAGGACATGGAGAAGCCACCCCGCAGGACGGATGTGCCACGACCGGTGATGTCGTAGGCGAAGCCGAAGTGGGGAGAGAAATCGTTATACCGGGTTTGGACTCCGGCAGTATCAGAGGTGCCGTTCACGCCGGCATAGACGAGTTTGAGATTGGAAAGATCGAAATTCGTCAGTCGGTTCCGTTCTTCGGTGTACGGAGTGAAGAGGTCCCAGCGTAGTCCGAGGTTCAGCGTGAGACGGCGATTCACTTTCCAATCGTCCTCGACGAAGGCAGCGTGCTCCCAGACGGTGAGATAGTACGGCGTTTGCAGGAAGCCACGCGAGGCATCGGCGCTGGTGCCGTTTGCCATCAAACCGAGGAGCAAAGACGCGAGGCCATTGCCCCCGTTCTTGGAGACAGGATCGTTTGTCAGGTTCAAGCCGAAATTCAGAGCGCCCCTGGTGTTTGTGTTTGTGAAGGGCGATACTTCGTCCTTAATGATGCGATAACCAAATTTCAGGCTCTGGCTTCCGAGCGTCCATGAAATGCTGTCCTGAAGTTGGTAAGAGGTCTGACGCGGATTGGCTGGAAGGAACGACGGGCCGCCGTTCAAAGAGGTGTAGTTTGGCTTGCCGGGGATGCCACTGATGTTGATGGTGGGGATTCCACTGGTGTATGGGTTGATGTTGATTCCTTGAATACCCAAGGAAGCAGCGGCTTTGTGTCCGTAGTCGGATTGAAGAGTCAGTGGATTAGTGCGCGCAAATCCTGCTATGAACTCGTTGACGACCGTTGGCGAAAAGACGTGAGTTTCGTTCAATGCAAGGCCGGAGGCGGTGAGAGTTGTGTTCTGGCCGCCAGCGATGAAAGGACCGAGATCGAAGGGAAGACCGGCCGGCGTCGGAATGCAGCAGCCTCCCTGCCCTTTCGTGTCGAAAAGCGTGAACTTTTCAAAACTGTACCGGCCAAATAGAGAGTCCTTTTCGTTGAACCGGTGATCAATCCGGATATTGCCGCCGTTGTCGTTGAGATTGCGGCTCAGAGTGTCGGTTCGGTTGTTGAACAAACCAGGTAGGTTAGGGAGAGGATACAGGCTGGCCACGTTCAGACCCACCTGGTTTAGCCGGTTGGCGGGAATAATGTTCCCCTGGAAAGCACTACGGACCGTAACGCCGTTCGCCTGGGTCGTCGTGGAGGGATCATAGATCGTTACGGGAAGATCGCTGAAGTTGCCCGTGCGTTCCTGCGCCGTTGGGACGGTATTGATGAACGTCTGGCCTTTTATCTCGCGCCATCCATAGTAGTCGGCAAAGAAGAACGTCTTATTTTTCAGGATGGGACCACCCAGCGAGCCGCCGAATTGGTTGCGACGGTAGGGCGTCTGCTGTTGTCCCTTCGCATTGAAGTAGTTTCGGGCATCGAGATAGCTGTTGCGAAGAAACTCGAATGCACTGCCGTGAAACTGGTTGCTACCGGTGCGGGTTTGCGTTGTGACAATGCCTGCGCCACGGCCGAATTCGGCAGAGTAGGTGCCGGTGAGCACTTTGAATTCCTGCACCGATTCGACGGAAGGCTGGACCATTACCGTGTTGAAAGTGTATTCGTTATCGACGATGCCATCCACCAGCCACGCATTGGCATTGGCCTGGCTGCCGAGAGCATTAAAATTAGAGGACGCACGCGGATTGAAGGTACTAGCACCAGAGAGGTTCTCGCCCGCTTGCCCGGCGGTCACGCCCGGGGCGAGATTCACCAATTGGGCAAAGTTACGGCCATTGAGAGGTAACTGCTCAATAGCGTGAGACGTAATGACTTCACCAAGCTCCGAGCTTTCCGATCGCACGAGAGGAGCAGCGGAAGTAACTTCGATGGTTTCGCTGGCTGTTCCTAACTGCAGAGTGAAGTCAAGGCGAGCCCTCTGATCGACTTCCACCAGATTGTCTTGCGAAGTGGCACGCTTGAAGCCCGATTTTTCAACTGTGACACTGTAGTGCCCCGGCACCAAAAAAGGCGCCACATAATTTCCAGATTCGTCGGTGGTGTACTGCTGCGTAGTGCCTTTGTTGATTTCCGTAACGGTGACTTGAGCACCAGGAACGGCAGCGCCACTCGAATCAGTGATGGTCCCCAAGATCGACCCCGTGGAGACTTGCGCGCTCCCAATACTGAGCGTCGCGCATAGACAGGCAATAAGAATGCTCCAACGTGGAAACATCGGTTCACCTCCCTAGTGAAGTGTAGTGAGTATACATGAACGGAGGGTTCACTCGTCAAGAGGGGAGCTTCCTCACAAGTAATTTGCCGCAGGTATCGTGGACTCGATTTTGGATGGGCATATAATTTCTCCTACCCGGCAGTACCCGGGGAGATTAGTTGAAAGGATCTGCATGATTCCATGGAAGGGATCTGTCCTGTGGACGGTTTTCCTATCGGTTTCCGCGTTACCGCTGACCGCGCAAATTGGCATGTTCAGCAAGGAACAGCGTATTGACATCACTCGCGCCTGGGCAGGCGAACGGTTTCCCGATGGAAGACCCAAGGTGCCGGACTCGGTCCTGGATCGACTGAAGGACGTGACCGCCGAAGAGGCCTGGGGAACGCTGCGAGGCGCAGGATATAAGCTTCAGTTCGATGGTGGTGACTGGAAAGAAGTGAATGGAGGACAGCGGCTGGTTGGGCGAGCTGTCACGTCGGTATTCATGCCCCTACGGCCGGATATGAATGCCGTGATCAATGATCATGGCCGGCAGGAGGGGCGGACCGGACGAGGCCAGAACTCATGGGTCATCGACACTCTCACAAAAGGCGACGTCATGGTTGTCGATCTTTTCGGAAAGGTCAAGGACGGGACCATCATCGGTGATAATCTGGGCACCTCGATCATGTCCAAGACGGGAACAGGGTTGGTTGTGAACGGAGCTGTTCGTGACCCATCCGGTTTGTCAGAGATCAAAGGCTTCCATATTTTCACGCGCGGTTTCGATCCCTCGGCCATTGCGGATGTGATGCTGATGGGCATCAACGTTCCGATTCGGATGGGTGAGGTAACGGTACTGCCGGGGGACGTGGTACTAAGCGACCGCGACGGCATTACCTTCATTCCGGCTCAGCTTGCCGCGAAGGTGGCCGACGATGCGGAACTGACGCACTACAGGGACGACTGGGGCCACGAGATGCTGCGCGAGGGCAAGTACGCGCCCGGCCAGGTGGACGGCCAATGGACTCCTCAGATGGTGGATGAATTCAACAAGTATTTGGAAAGCAAGGGCTCCAAGCTTCGCTTGAGCCCGAAGCACCCGTAAGAAGAAAGGGATTATGAGCGTAATGGTAAACCAGAGCAAATTTAGAATGAATCGCCGCGGACTCCTGAAGAGTTCGGCAGCCATGCTAGGCGGAGCGTTTCTGGGCACGCGGGCGAAAGCCGCGCCTGAACCGCACTTTCGCAACGTCAACACGAATTCGAGCCCATCAACGTTGAAGATCACGGACATGCGTTATGCGATGGTTGTGAAGCCGGGCCCGAGCCCCTGTCCCATCATCCGCATCGATACCAACCAGGGCGTTTATGGGCTGGGCGAGGTGCGGGATGGAGCGGGCCCGAATTATGCGTTGGCACTGAAGAGTCGGATTTTGGGTGAAAATCCGCTCAATATCGATTTCATTTTTCAAAAAATTGAGCAGTTTGGCGGCGGCGCACGGCAGGCGGGGGGTGTTGTTGCCATCGAGATGGCGCTCTGGGACATTGCCGGTAAGGTTTATGGCGTGCCGATTTACCAGATGCTCGGCGGGAAGTGGCGTGACAAGATCAGGATCTATGCGGACACGACAGAGTCCAAGGACCCCAAGATCTATGCGCAGCGCGCCAAGGCGCGGAAAGAGGAGATGGGCCTCACATGGTTGAAGATGGACCTGGGAGTCGAGATGGTGGCAGACATTCCCGGGACACTGAGCGGGCCATCGGGCTTGAGTAAATGGGAGCGAAGTGAGCAGCCTCATCCCTTCCTCGCAACGGAGGTGACCGATAAAGGCATCGAGAAACTGAGCGAGTACGTGGCAGCCGTCCGTGAGGCGGTTGGAATGGAGATTCCGCTCTCCATGGATCATTTGGGCCACATCGGCGTGAACTCCTGCATTCGTCTTGGGCGCGCATACGAAAAATTCAGCCTCGAATGGATGGAGGATGTGGTTCCGTGGACTTACACGGACCTGCTGAAGCGAATCACCACTGAAAGTCCCACGCCTACAATCACCGGAGAAGACATCTACCGCGAGGAGGATTTTGAGGTGCTGTGCTCCAATCACGCGGTGAGCAAAATTCATCCGGATTTGGCGACCTCAGGAGGAATTTTGCGCACGCATCGCATCGGTGACATGGCGTTTCGGTACGGTGTCCCTATGGCGATGCACTTTGCCGGGACCCCCGTCAGCTTCATGGCGAACGTCCATTGCGCGGCAGCAACGCGAAACTTTCTGGCGCTCGAACATCACTCGCTGGATGTGCCCTGGTGGCAGGACCTCGTCGAGGGCATCGACAAGCCGATAGTCAACAAGGGCTACGCCACCGTTCCGGATAAACCCGGCTTGGGCGTGACGTTAAACGATGATGTCGTGAGACAGCATCTCAGGCCCGGAACGGGCTTCTTCGAGCCCACAAAGGAGTGGGACGAGAAGCAGTCCTGGGACGACCGTCTTTGGAGCTAACACGTGTTGGGACGGCAGTTGCACGATAGAGCTGCCGTCCCAACAACTATTGGTTGATGACGCTGCCGTCCTGGCGACGGACGACGCCCCAGCCTCCATTGAGGCTCTTGTGTTCGCCGCGTTCGGAGTAGCCAAACGGATACTTCGCTGCGGCCGTTTCATTTATTTCCACTCCCCAGCCGGGTTTATCGTTGGGGTAGGCATAGCCGTCCTTCATTTGTGGATAGCCGTCGAATACCTCGTTTATGCGGTCGTTGGGCTCGGTCCATTCCTGGATGCCAAAATTTCGACACACGACATCGAGGGTAACGTTTGCACAGTGTCCGATGGGAGAAACGTCGCCCGGTCCGTGCCAAGCCGTCTTTACCTGGAAGGCCTCGGCCATTGTGGCCATCTTCCAAGCGGGAGTCAGACCGCCGGCCTGCGAAACGTGCACTCGAATGTAATCGATCAAGCTGTCCTTGATGAGGATATTCCATTCGTGCGGGTTGTTGAACAGCTCCCCCATGGCGAGAGGCGTAGTGCAGTTGGCTCGAATCTGGCGGAAGTAGTCAATGTTCTCCGGCGACAGGGCGTCTTCGAGGAAGAAGAGGCGGAACGGCTCCATTGCTTTGGCGAACTGCACGGCCAAGCGTGGCGGCACACGTTCGTGGACATCGTGCAGCAGTTCAATGTCCGGTCCTAGCTCTTTGCGGCCTGCCTCAAACAACTCCAGCGTGCGGCGCACGTAGGGCTCGGGCTCGAATACGGGATCTTCCGGAGGCCCGTTCTGGGCCCGCTGGCTCGGCCCTGCGGAGGCTCCGTAAGCAGCCATACCGGCCAGGCCGACTTGAAGCCGAACAGCCTTGGCACCCTCGGCCATTAGCTTTTTAGCCTGATCAATGGTTTGGGAAATTTCGCTGCCCGAGGCGTGTCTGTAGACCATCGCTCCCCGGCGGCACTTTCCTCCAAGCAATTCGTAAACGGGCATATTGGCCTGGCGGCCTTTGATGTCCCAAAGCGCCTGATCGACTCCGCTGATGGCATTGTTCAATACCGGACCGTTGCGCCAATACGAAGAGTTGTACATCACCTGCCACAGGTCCTCAATGGCATCAGTAGGCCGGCCGACGACCAAGGGCTTGAGATAGCGGTTGACGGCATCAACAACCAAGTCGGCACGCTGAGTATAGGTCGCGCAGCCGTAGCCGTAGAGTCCATCCTGATCGGTCTGAATCTTAACGACTACCAAGCGGACACCAGCGGGTTCCGTGGAGATGACCGAGACATCTCTGATCTTTGGGATAGGCATGCCGCGTGACGGCGTTGCCGCCATGAGAGGCGCAACGGCAAATGGGGCGGCCAGAGAAGCGAGAAATTCTCTACGCCGTATGTGGGAAGTCAATTACACATCTCCTTATATATGGAAGTGGCAGGCATCTACGCGTGCCACTCAAAACAGAAACTTCAAAGCGAACTGAATCTGACGGGCTGGATGTGAGGTAGAAGTGATTGTACCCACTCCAGCAGAGCCAATCGTACTTGCTGGGATCGCAAATTGAGGGTGATTGAAGAGATTGAAAAACTCTGCGCGGAACAGCAGGTTTTTGTTTTCAGCGATAGGGAATTTCTTTTCTGCCGTGAAGTCGAAGTTCACCTCGTCCGGGCCCCTCAACGTATTGCGCCCAACATCGCCCCAATTGTAGGCGGACGGAAATGCAAAGGCAGCCGGATTAAACCACGAGTTGATCGATTGGTTCGCTGGAACCGGGTCTACGCCGGGGACGATATTGGCACGGCTGCCGGCGCCTGTGTTGGTCGGCGAGCCGGTGGTGGTTACGGTAAAGGGCAGCCCGGTCTGGACCACGGCGATCGCGTTGATCTGCCAGCCACCAGCAACGTATCTGTTCAGCGCTGAATTACTGTTTAGAAAAGATTTGCCGGGGCCGAATGGCAGTTCATAGGTGCCGTAGATGTTGGCGCGGTGGGTGATGTCGTTATCGGAACTCGCCCAGTCCGCACGTCGGTTGTTGGGATCTTGCGGAATCGGTCCATTCGCACCGCCGTCAAACGGCGCGTTGTCCAGACTGTGCGACCACACGTAATTGGCCGTGAAATAAAACCCGCTACTGAGACGTTGTTGAAAGCTCGCCTGAAGTGAGTTGTATGCGGAGTTGCCGGCTGACTCCAGATAGCTGATTCCTTGCACGTTTGGATATTGAACGTTATACGGGCGCCGCGCCTGAATATTACCGGGGCCGGGCGACGGCTGATCGATTGGATCGGTCCAGGTGAGATGCCGCCCGAGCGAGCCGACGTAGGAGAGAGTGAACGATGAACGTCCGCTGAGCTGTTGCTGGATGCCGAAGTTAAACTGCTGAACGGATGCATTCTTGAAATCAAACTGGATTCCTTTGAGAGTTCCAAAGGGTGTGTTGAACAATCCGGGGGGCAGACTGGGAACACTAATGAACCCCTGTGAAACCTGATTGCCCGGGAACAGTGAACCAGGCGTCAAGGTGTAAACGAGCGCAAACGGCCATTGAAGCTGCTGACGGATAGTGGTGCCCTCATTGGCCTGCGGATCGAAGAAAATCCCGTAGCCGCCCCGGAGAACGGTTCTGCCCGTTACCTGGTAAGCAAAACCGATGCGAGGCGCAATCGAACCATAATCCGTTTTCCACCCTGCCGTTGAATTCGCATTCTTTCCCGCGATCAGAATTTTCGCTGTTACCGGATCAAAATTTACCCAGTAGTTATCGGCTTCGTGGTACGGCGTGTCGATTTCGTAGTGCACACCAAGGTTCAGAGTCAGCTTGTTTGTAATGCGCCAATCGTCGCGCGCATAGTAGTTGAATTCGTTTCCCAGGACGTGCGCATTAGGCGGAAGAAAAAAGTAGCGGGTTGTGTTGGATGGATAGCCGAGCAGCATGGTGGCAATGGCGTTTCCGGTTCCGGCGGGAGACGAGGGATTGTTTGTTAGCGTGTTGTCGAAATTAAAACGTCCGAACGAGCTTTGCCCCGGCGCTACTTTCGGCTCACTGATTACGCGGTGACGAAAGTCGATGCCGAACTTGAAGTTGTGCTTGCCGTGTGTCCAGGAGAGATCGGCGATGTTTTCGAACGTATGTTCCAGGCGTACTTGCGGCTCCGACCGTGAGTCGCCCAGGCCACCGTAACCAGAAGGGCTAATGATGGGCGCAGTGGGCTGAAACCGATCATTTGGATCGCGTCCCGGAATTTGCGACCACACAGGGTTGGTAAGGGGCGCGGCCAGGAGGAAGCTGGTGTACTTGCTGAACCCGAATCGATAATCGGCTACAACATTAGGGCTGAGCACGTTGGTATAGGCAAGCACTCCATTCTGTCCGCGAGTGGAGTCAGGGCCCGAGAAGGCGTTCTCATTGCCGCCGATATCGTTGTTGTAGGTATTCGGCATTTGAATCTGAGCGTCATCGATGGAATACCGGCCGAAGAAGTTTTGCCTGGACGCGATCTGGTGATCAATGCGAACGTCGCCGCGGTTATCATCAGTGGCCTTCACGGGATTGGAGATGTAGTTGTTGATCAGGGCCGAGGTTTGAGGAGCTGGATACAGGCTGACAATGCGGGCAGCTATGGGGTCGAACCTAGACGCGGGAATAATGTTGTTTGGAAATGCGGTTCGGGTGTACGTTGAGCCATTCGCTACCGTCGTAGTGGGGTCGTAAATGGTAGCGATGCCCTGGAAGTTACCTTGCTTTTCCGCCAGAGTGGGGACGGTGGTAACAACGGTGGATGCTACGCGTTCATAGTAGCCTTCGTAGTTCGCAAAGAAAAATGTTCGGTTGCGGATGACAGGGCCACCCAGGCTGGCACCGAAATCGTTCAACTTGTAAGGCGGGATGGGGGCGTTTGGCCTGTCGAAAAAGTTCTTGGCGTCGACGGCAGAGTTACGCAGGAACTCGTACGCCGAGCCATGAAACTGATTGCTGCCCGATTTGGTGCTGGTGACGAGGATGGCACCACCGCCGCGGTCGTACTCAGCACCCGCATTACTGGTAATCAAGTTAAACTCCTGAACACCTTCCACACTGGGCCGCACGATGAAAGTTTGAGAGATCATCTCGGTGTTATCGACGCCGTCCAGCAGCATTTTATTGGCTGTATCACGCGCGCCGTTTGCCTCGATAGTGGTACCGCCGGGGCGCAGTTCGTCGGGACGGGCACCGGAGTTCACCGTTCCCGTTGGCGCATAGCTTAAGCCTGTAACACCGGGCGCGAGAATCGCCAGTTGGGCGATGTTTCTTCCGTTGAGAGGCAGTTGACTTACCGCCTGGGATCCAATGACCTGCCCGACGGAAGCGTTTTCGGTCTGCAGCACGGGGACGGCGCCGGTGACCTCGACCGTCTGTGAGACAGAACCGAGCGATAGAGACACGTCGAGACGCGCGGTCTGCGAGACCTCCACAACGAAGGATTTATCGACGTGCTTGGTAAATCCACTCTTCTCCACTGCGATGGTATAGCTTCCGGGAGTCAGGTTTCGAGCGGTGTATTGGCCTGCGCTATCGCTCTGCAGCGTGAGCGTATTGTTTGTCGCCTCGTCGGTGACTTTGACGGTTGCTCCTGAGATAGCTGCGCCGCTCGAATCGGTCACCGTTCCAGTGATGCTAGCGCGTTCCGCCTGAGCCAAGCAGATCGCGGCGAACAAGACGAGAGCTAGAAGGGCACGGATAGCTGAAGTCATTAAGAACCCTCTGAAGAACGAATTCCGTTTATTGTATTGCACGTTACCAATTGGTGATAGAGCCATCGGGGCGGAAGTAGGTCTGGGCTCGGGCGGTCACTGGCTGCGTGATCTCGGTGATCAGTTTTAACTGCTTCATATCGAGTTCTACCCCCAACCCAGGACGGTTGTTCGGGTACAGCTTGCCATTTTTGAAATCCAGGCAGACCGGAAGATGAGGAAGCGTCCGGCCCTGGAAATTATATTCCATCAGGACAGGGCCCGAAAAGGTGCCTAGTGTGTTGACTAGAGCTGCAGTAGCAATAGGCCCAGTGAAGTGGGGCACGATGCCCACGAAGTGCGTTTCGCAGATAGCCGCGATCTTCATCATCTCGGTGATACCGCCGACGTTGGGAAGCGTAGCGCGCACATAGTCGATGGTATGGTTTTCGACGAGTTTGTTGAAGTCCCAGCGATTGCCCCACTCCTCGCCTGCAGCAATCGGGACGTTCACTTTTTGACGAAGAATCGGGAGGTCCTCATGGAAGGCTTCAGCCCGAACAGGATCTTCTACGAAAAAGGGTGCCAGATTCTGAATCATGTCACAGCCGCGAATAGCATCAGAAAGGTCGAACCGCTGATGGAAGTCTACAACCCAATCGCCGTTTTTGCCGACGCCTTCGCGAGCCTGGGCGCAATCCTCGTAAAGCTGATTGACACGTTCGCGAATATTGTAGGTGGTGTTTGCCGGTTCGTCCGCCGCGCCCATGCGGAAGGCACGGTAGCCGGCTTCGACTGTGGCTTGTGCGCGTTCTTTGATGCTCATACCAGAATGGATGCCCGGGATAATGCCCGCCGTGTTGTAGCACTCGCAGTAGTTGCGCACCATTCCACCCAGCAGAGCGTGGACCGGCAGATTCTGGACCTTTCCCTTGATGTCCCACAGGGCCAAGTCAAGAGCGCCAATCGCATCTTCCTTTTCGCGCCCCGCCGGATAAAAGAAGGCACGTGACATGTCCTGCCAAAGACGCTCGCTGTATTGAGGATCTTGTCCGATTAGCCGCCCCGCACATTGCTCGAGCATTTCCTTGGATCCGCCTTCGCCGACACCTGTGATTCCCGCGTCTGTTTCGACAGTGACGACGATGTCGCTCTGGTTGAACAGTGGATTCGGATTCGGCGGGGAGTAGGCTCGGACTCTGGTGATCTTCATTTTTGGAATCGGCGTGGCCTGTACGCGCGGCGGCTTTACAAGACCGGCAAGCGACGTTCCGGCTAAAAACTTGGTGAAGCTTCTTCGGTTCATAGGTTCTTATCAAAAAGTCAGATGGGCCGCGATCTGAAGATCACGCGGGTTTCCGACGATCGAATTGATGATACCTGCCTGGCTGCTGCCGATCGTAGCGTTCGGTTGACCGAACTGGGGATGATTGAAAACATTGAATGCCTCGAAGCGAAGCTCCAGGTTCACACGCTCCGTGACCGGGAAGTTTTTAAAGACCGACTGGTCCCAGTTCCAGCGTCCCGGCCCATACAAAATGTCGCGACCGCAATTTCCATAGGTATACAAGGGCGGCGTCACAAATTGAGCCGGATTGAACCATTCGCGGAGAGACTGGTGAAAGGGTGGGACTGGACCCGCCAGGCAATTCGGACGGCTTGCGGTACCGGTGTTCACGGTTGTGGAGTTTAGTTGAGGCGTGAAAGGCAGGCCGGTTTGCACCTGAACGAGACCGTTGGTCTGCCAGTTGCCTAACAAGATTCCAGTGATGCCTTTGTTTCTAAAGCCGGGAATCTGGTAGGTGAAGCTCGCAGTGAAGCGATGACGTATGTCGAAGGCCGAATTGCCCCGATCGCAACTGCGGCAACGCGGATCCTGTGGTGTACCGGTGCCGCCGCCAAATACCGTGCCGACGTTGTCAATGGAATGCGCCCAGGTATAACCGGCGAGAGCCGTCAGGCCATGTACCAGACGTTTATCAAAGCTCACCTGGAAGGCATGGTAGTTGCTGTCGCCGTCTGACACGTCGAAAGTCACATCCGTGATCTTAGGATTGATGGAATAGTAAGGGCGGCGCGGACCAGTTGCACCTGGTCCCGGCACCGGCTGGTTGATATTGAAGGTGGTATCCAGCCGCCGGCCTAGGTTGCCGACGTAACCCATGCGCAGCATGCCCTGGATGGGAGTGATTTCCTGTTCGATAGTGAAGTTCATCTGTTCGGCGTAGGCTGCTTTGAAGCTATTGATTGTGCCCAGGAGCGCACCCGAGGGATTTGCCGCAGCAGCCAAATTGATGACAGGTGGGGCCGGGAAGCCTTGGCTGAATGTGGTGGGAGCGCCAGGACCCGTAACAAACGTATCGCTGGGACTTTGGAGGTAGACAGGACCAAAGGGCAACGTTCGCTCGCCACGGAGGTAAGTGCCACCGTTTCCGTTCGGGTTATAAAACAACCCGAAACCGCCACGGATTACCGTGTGAGTAGCGGCCTGGTAAGCGAACCCAAACCGCGGGCCAAAGTCTTTCCAGTCGCTTTGAACACCGGCGGTGGAGCTGACGCCATTTTGACCCGCGACCTGCATCGTGGCGGTCGCGGGGTCGAAGTTGGCGATTCGATTGGCTACCTCGCTGTAGGGCGAATAGTAGTCCCAGCGAAGACCGATGTTCAACGTGAGCTTGTCGTTAACACGCCAGTCGTCAGCAATGTAAAGACCGTTCTCGATACCTCGCAACCCCGGAAAGGCAAGTTCGAAGTCCTGCTGAGTCAGGCTGGGATAACCGAGGAGCATGCTCGCGATAGAGTCTCCCGTTCCGTTAACACCGGGTTGATCCGTGAAGGTCGGAGCAAAGTTGAAGCGGCCATTGCCTTGATTGGTCTGGTATTCACTCAACTGACGCCGCCGAAAGTCCTCGCCGAACTTCAACGTGTGCCTGTTCAGCGTGTATGTCACGTTGTCCACACCTTGATAAGTATTTTCAGTGCGAAAGATCGGCAGAGAGCGGCTCTGGCCGATTCCCCCATAGTTAGCGGGAGAAACAATGGGAAAGCCGCTCTGCTGAGGTGCGCCGTTTGAATTAGGAATACCGAACTTGTTTCCGAAGTCGGATCCCGGCGTGACGCCCTGCTGGCTGTAATCCAGTTTGAAGCGATTGAAACCAGCCCGGAGTTCATTTACCAGCCGAGGAGAAAAGATGTGAATGTAGGTGGCGACCGCCTGCTGGTCCGGTGTGAAGGAGGTCCCCGCGAAGGAGTCTTCGTTGCCAAGTGAAATCGGCTGAGAGATGCCCGGCAGAGTCGTGGCGGGATACGTGTTCGGCACAATCGTTGTGGTGTGCTGAACAGACCAGCGTGCAAAGAATGAATCGTTCGACGTAATCTGCTGATCGATGCGGACGTCTCCCTGGTCCCAATTCTGCGATTGCGTAGTGTTGCTTGTGTAGTTATTGATGGCGCCTGAAGTCTGTGGCAGAGGATAGGCGTTGACGAGAATGGCCGTGAGAGGGTCAAATCGCGCAGCAGGGATGATGTTCCCGGAAAACTGCTGCCGAACGTAGCGGCCGGTTGCAGGATCCAGTACCGTTGTCAGCGGATCGTAGATCTTGGAGAGTCCTGTGAAGTCGCCTCTGCGCTCCGCAGCAGTCGGTACGGTGACAACTTGAGTATTCAGAGAGCTGCGGCGATAACCTTCGTAATCGACAAAGAAGAAGGTTTTGTTGTGAATGATCGGGCCTCCAAACGAACCTCCGAACTGGTTGTATTTGAACGAGGGAAAAGGAGTGCCTTTGGCGTTAAAAAAGCTTCTCGCATCCATGTAGGAGTTGCGCAGAAATTCGAAGGCACTGCCGTGAAACTGATTCGTACCGGACTTGCTGATGACATCGACGATGGCTCCTGAGTTTCTGCCGACGTCGGCACTGAAGAGGTTCGTCTGTACCTTGAACTCCTTGATAGCCTCTACGGGCGGCCGCAGAGTGATGGAAAGCGTAAGACGCTCGTTATCGTCCGCGCCGTCGTATAGAAAGTCGTTTGAGCCTTCTCTATTGCCGTTTGAGAAAAGCTCAGTGCCGGGGCGCTTGTCGTCCGGCCGCGTACCGCTCATAATCGTGCCGGCAACACTATAGCCGGTCCCATTTACGCCCGGTGTGAGCGTGGCAAGCTGGACGAAGTTGCGGCCGTTCAGCGGAAGATTACTCACCAATTTGGTATCGATTACCGTTCCGATGGACGACGATTGAGTTTCGAGCAGCGGCGGAGCGGCGTTGACCTCTACCGTTTCGCTTACGTTTCCTAACGCCAGCTTTAAGTTCATCTCGGCGCTCTGGTTTATCTGCAGTTCGAAGTTGCTTTGGATGGTCTTTTTGAAACCTTGCGCTGCGGCGGAAAGGTTATAGACTCCCGGATCCAATAGCGTGAACTTGTAGTTACCAGAGCCATCGGTAACAACGCTTCGAGACAGGCCGGTGTCGATCTTGGTTACCGTGACCTTGGCGTTCGGCACGTCCGCGCCGCTCTGATCTGTCACCGTGCCTGTCAACTCCGCCGTCGCAAGCTGGGCGGCACAGGGCGTCACCAACAAGACGCATGCCGAAAGAAAAATCGTCACTATACAACGAGTTCTGAAGATCATCGATGACCACCTATTCCTTCGCCGTATTGGCGGATAACTGTATCACTTGACGACCGGAGTGTTCTACCAGTCGACGACGGAGTGATCTTCGGCATCGTACGCCTCTGGATTGCGCCAGTCGTGACCGATTTTGTCAGCCATTGCGTTCTCATCTAGTTCGATGCCGAGGCCCGGGCCCTTCGGGAGTTCGAGATATCCGTCGCGCACCCGGAATGGCTGCTTCAGGTATCCCTCGCCGAGAGAAACCTGTTCCTGGCAGAGGAAATTAGGAATGCTGGCAGCAATTTGTACGCCCGCGGCCAGCGAGATTGGCCCAAGCGGATTATGCGGAGCCACATCGGCGTAGTAGGCCTCCGCCATTCCGGCGATCAACCGCACCTCCGTGATTCCGCCGGCATGACATAGATCCGGCTGCAGGACGGTTGCCGCTTTCTTCTGCAGCACATCGAGAAATCCCCATTTTGTGAAGACCCGTTCGCCGGTGGCAATGGGAAGAAATGTCCCTCGGGCGATCTCGGCCATGACATCGTGGTTTTGCGCCTGACATGGTTCTTCGATGAACATGGGCTGGTATGGCTCGTACGCCTTGATCAACAACTTTGCGGTGGCGGGACTGATGGCACCATGGAAGTCGATGGCGATGTCGACGTCGTTACCCATCGCTTGCCTCAGTCCGGCAAAAGTTTCCGCAGCGTAGCCTATCTCGGCGCGAGTTTCGATGTATCGTGCGGGGCGCTTCTTCGCCACACCGGTTTTGAATGCCGTGAAGCCTTGGGCCTGCAACTTTTTCATCTGTTCGGGCGTGCCGGCGTGTGCATACACGCGGACACGGTCGCGCAGCGGGCCGCCCAGCAACTCATAAACGGGTACGCCGAGCGCTTTGCCTTTGATATCCCAAAGCGCTTGGTCGATGCCGCTGAGAGCGCTCGTGAGAATCGGGCCACCACGGTAGAAAGCATGGCGGTAAATGGCCTGCCAGTGTTTGCCCACGGGGCGCGGATCTTTTCCCACCAGATAGGGTTCGATCTCCTTCACGGCTTCCGCGCAGGTGAGAGCGCGACCTTCTGTGATGGGCTCGCCTAGCCCTACAATTCCTGCATTCGTGTGGATCTTAAGGAATAACCACCGAGGTTTGACCAGCAGCGTTTCAAGCTTTGTAATTTTCAGGTTATCTTTTGGGGAAATCGGCGCATTCCGGACGATGTGCTCCTGCGCTTCGGTAGTTTGGGCACTTAGCGCTGCCAAACCCACGGACTCTAAACCAGCTGCCAGAACTCGACGGCGGTGCGGCAATTCGGTGGATTCTGATGACATTGACGAACGATGGACCTCTAGCTGAGTGAAACGATACTCCAAACGGTGGAACGCGACCACAGGGAGGGAGATTGGGTACGGCCGTTTCTCAGAGAGAAACGCTCGAATCCATAGAGGACGAGAGATAAAGCGAGGTATCTGATATAAATAGACCCATTTGAGGTGCGCGCTTGAAGGACTTCTCAGCTTCGTCTAAGGGACGATTGCGTTTCTTGGCACGAACCATGTGGGTGAATTCAGCTGGTGGTGATGGATGTTTGAGTCGACACAATTCCCGAACTTAGGGGCAGATAACGGGAAGTATCTAGTTGGTCCGATTCTTCGGGCATGCAAGCTGTTGCAGGTTTTCCGTTCAGAGGACGAGTCGCTTTCTTTACGTGAACTAGTGGTTCGTACCGGACTGAATAAGACCACGGCGTTCCGAGCGGCGCAGAGCCTGGTGGCTGGCGGACTGCTTGAGCGAGTGGCAGGCGACCAATACCGGTGTCTCATGGCACCGATCCGGGAACGGGGTATCCGTATTGGTTACGGCGCCATGGCGGCGAACTCTCTATTTTCCCGAGCGGTCTCCGAAGGTATTCGCCTGGCAGCCGAATCGCGGGGCATAGAGCTGATTGAGTTGGATAATCAATGTAGTGCACGCACCGCCATACGGAATTCCGAGCGTCTAGTGCGTGAACGGGTTGCGCTGGCAATTGAATTTCAAGTGCACCATGAAGTTGCGCCTCTGGTCGCCTCGAAGTTTTCTGAGGCGGGCATACCGCTGGTGGCGATTCACACGCCTCACCCCGGCGCTACATTCTTTGGCGGGAATAACTACCTGGCCGGACGAATCGCGGGTCGAGCGCTCGGACGCTGGGCAATGGGCGCCTGGGGCGGTAAGGCGGACGCGGTGATGCTGATTGGGCATGCGTCTGCCGGCCCTTTGACACAGTCGCGTCTTACCGGCACGGCAGCGGGAATCAGCGAAGTTCTGCCCCTGGGCGCGCCAGCAACCGTCGTCAACATCGATGCAAAGGGTGGCTACGTGGAGAGCCTGGAGGCCGTCCTCAAATTCCTGAGGCGAGCCAGTGCTAAACGCATTCTCGTAGGCTGCATCAATGACGCAACGGCTCTGGGAGCTCTGCGGGCCTTTGAAGAATCTGCAAGGCCGGAGGACTGTGCGGTTGCCGGACAGAATGCCACTATCGCGGCACGAGCCGCGTTGCGCCAACCACGGAGCCGGCTGATCGGTTCCGTCGCTTACTTTCCGGAGACCTATGGCGCTCACCTGGTTCCTTTGGCAATGGACATTCTGCGTGGCAAGCCGGTTCCCACGGCTTTATTCGTGAAACACACGCTTATCACTGCCCAGAATGTGGATCACTATTATCCGAATGACTCGCTTTCGGTAGTTCCGGATATGGATTCGCTACTGTTGGGCCGCTACCAGTAGGACTTTGACGGGTGGACCGCGTCTAGCTCGAACTGCCGGATCTAGCTTCCGCCACTTTTGATCGGAATTGCCGTGCGCGCTCGATGAAGACTTCGTATTTCCCGGCGGCGATGCTCCTCGCATCAATCAGTTCGCTTCCGACACCGACCGCCGAACAGCCTGCCGCAATGAAGTCTGCGATGGTTTCGAGGTTGACGCCGCCGGTGGGAACAAAGTCAATGTGGGGAAACGGGCCCCGCAGTGCCTTGATGTATTTTGCTCCTCCAACAGCGCTGCACGGAAATATTTTGATCCCATCGGCGCCGGCCTGCCAGGCGGCCGTGATTTCGGTGGGCGTGAGCGCCCCTGGGAAAACGGCCTTCGAGTAGCGTTTAGCAATTTCGATCGTTTTCACGTTCAGGGACGGCGTTACAAAGAACTCCGCTCCGGCCAACATGCAGGCCCGAGCTGTTTCCGGATCGAGGACCGTCCCGGCGCCCAACAGGATTTTGTCGCCAAAACGTTTGGCAACCTCCTCCAGCGCGCGAATAGCGCCGGTCACGGTCATGGTGATTTCGGCACAGGGGATGCCGCCTTCACAGATTGCTTCTACAGAACGAATGGCCGAATCCGAGTCGGGTGTGCGGACGATAGGAACGATGCCGAGTTCCTTAATGCGCCGGACGGTTTCCACGCTTTGCATGCTCTCTACTGTACAATCCTCATGAATGGCCGATATCGTTGCTACTTTTGGCGAGATTATGCTGAGGCTGGCGCCTCCGGGATTCGAGCGGTTCCTGCAGTCCCCACAGTTCATGGCGAGCTGGGGAGGCGGCGAGGCGAACGTCGCGGTGGGGGTGACGCAGTTCGGCGGCCGAAGCAGGTTTATCACGGTGTTGCCCGAAGCTAACCCGATCGCGGAAGCATTTGTAGGCGAGCTAAGACGGTTCGGTGTGGACCCAGACCATATCGTCCGGTCTAAGGGGCGACTGGGAATTTATTTCGTCGAAGCGGGAGCCAACCAGCGCCCATCGAAGGTGGTCTATGACCGTGCCGGTAGTGCGATTGCCATTGCAAAACCCGGCCTGATTGACTGGGGAAAGGCGCTGGACGGCATTGGATGGTTTCACGTCACCGGAATTACTCCGGCGCTCAGTGAGTCGGCCGCCGCGCTGGCGCTTGAGTCCGTTGAACGGGCTAAATCCCTGGGAGCAACGGTTTCGATCGACCTTAACTTCCGCAAGAACCTTTGGAAGTGGGGCAAGGCGGCTCACGAGGTGATGCCTGGGCTTTTGCGCCACGCGGACGTGTGTATCGCGAACGAAGAAGACTGCCAGAAATGCCTTGATATTCAAGTGGGCATCGATGTGGAAAGCGGGAAATTGGAAGCCAAAGAGTACCGGCAACTGGCCGAGCGCGTGCGCCACTCATATCCGAACCTGAAGCTCATTGCTATTACATTGCGGGAATCCTACAGCGCGTCTCACAACGGCTGGTCGGCATGCCTGCTCGGGAAGGGAGACTTCCTACTGAGCAGGCACTACGAGATTACGCATATTGTGGATCGCGTGGGCGGCGGGGACAGCTTTGCCGCGGGGCTGATTTACGGGCTTACGCACTTTGGTTCGGAAGCCGAGGCGCTGGAGTTTGCTGTTGCAGCATCGTGTCTGAAGCACTCGATTCCGGGGGACTTCAATCGCTTCACGTTCGATGAGGTCATGGGGCTCGTTAAGGGCGGAGGATCGGGACGCGTTCAGCGGTAGAAAAGCCGTTCCGCTTCGAGTTGCAATAAATTAGCCCAGGCTGGCCGGGTCTTCCTCGGGCTTGACCACTAACCAGGCCAGTGCGCCGCATGCACAGAGTCCGGCGGCCACCAGGAAAGACGCATTCCAGCCTAAGTGATTGGCAATGGCAGGCGTCAGCGAGGCTGTCAGCGCCCCTCCGAATTGGCCGCCCATGTTCATAAAGCCGGAGACGGAGCCGGCTGATTTGCCGCCGATATCGGCGCTGACCGACCAGAAGGAACTTTGGGACAGGTAAAGTGCACCCGCGCCTCCGGCCAGAATGATAGTGGCCAATTGGGCGCTTTGCACTTGAGTACCGAGTGCGATGAAGAGCGCCGATAATCCGATTCCGACGGCCGCGACGCCACAGCGTCCAATCCGCTTTCCGCGCCGGCGTGTCAGGCGGTCGCTGATCCACCCTCCAATTGGCGAGCCTAACGCCATGGCAATGAATGGCAGCATCGTGTAGTAGGAACTCTGGCGCAGGTTCAGGCCGCGCACATCGTTGAGGTAGATAAAAAACCAGCTAAAAAATATGTATGCGGCATAACCATAGCAGAAGTAGCTAAAGGTAACGGCGAGAATGTTTTTATCGCTTACGATCGCGCGCCAGGGAAGCCGAGAACCAGCGTGCTTTGCAGGATTGGCGGGCAAACCGGCTTCGATGTAGCGCTTTTCCTGTTCAGTCGTCCACGGATGTTGTTTGGGCGTGTTGCGGGACAGCGCGTACCAGATTGCACCCGCGAGAAGCCCGAGCGCCGCACTGAACCAGAACGATGCACGCCAGCTGTAGACGGTGATGATGTAGGCGATGAGGGGAGGCGTGACACCAGCGCCAAAGCCCACGCCGGCAAAAATAAATCCGTTAGCGATGCCACGTTCGGAGGAGGGTATCCAGGAGGCAATTACACAGTTAGAAGCCGGATACATCACGGCCTCGCCAATCCCTAGCAAGAAGCGGAACATCATCAGAAGAACTATAAGGCCGCCCATTTGCGCAGACAGCATAGTAAGTGCGGACGTAAATATGCCCCACCAGATCACACCGGCGGTGATGACGAGCCGTGGGCCCAAGCGATCGGCGAGCCACCCGGCCGGAGCCTGGGCAATCGCATAACCAATAACGAACGCGCTGAATACCCAACCCAGTTCTACGTTCGTCAAATGGAACTCGTTTGCGATGGAGCGGCCGGCAATCGAGATGTTTACCCGATCCAGGTACGCCACCGCACTGATGGTGAAGATCCAGAAGATGAGTATCCATCGAATTCGCGTACTTAGGAAAGTGATCAAGCGTTGTCCTCGACTAAAAACGGTATCACGCGAGTGAGAAATACCGGAGATTGCAGCCTACAGCTAAGCGGCCGGTGAGACTTTTCGCGACACGGAGAAGCGTTGATCAAGGTCCGGCATTAGCTCACATCCAAGGCCCGGTCCAGGAGGAACGGTCACGAACCCGTCTGTTACCTCGGGAACCGCGGTAACAACTTCCGGATACCAGCCCTTGTAAAACGCTCGAACCGACTCCTGGACGAGAGCGTTCGGTGCATTGAGGGATAGATGAGTGGAGGCCGCAAAAACAACTGGGCCCGTGCAATCATGCGGAGCGGCGGGGAGATGCCATGCTTCCGCCATGGCCGCAATCTTGCGCGCTTCCGACAGGCCGCCACACCAGGCGAGATCGAACATGACGATACCGGCGGCGTCGGTCTGGAGCAGATCCCGGAAAGCCCACCGCGTACCAAGCGTTTCAGAGGCACAGATCGGCGCGGGCGAAATCTCGGCATATCTTCTCAAGCTAGATAGGCTGTCCATCTTGATCGGGTCTTCGTGCCAAAAGGTCTTGAAGGGGGCAAGCGCTTTCGCTATGGTCATAGCGGGAAGCAGCTGCCAAAGGGAGTGGAACTCCACCATGATGTCGATCTTGTCCCCGACCCGCTTTCTAATTTTTTCAAGGGGCAAGAGGGCTGCTTTCAAATCCTCGGGCGAGATGTACTGGCCGTGATTCTTTTCGGCAGCGATGTCGAATGGCCATATTTTCATGGCGGTAATGCCTTCGGCAAGGAGCGACTCGGCCAGATCGTCGGCCCGCGTCAAAAAATCATTCAGGTCGTCGAAGCCGGAAATGGGCGCTGTGTCCGATTGGTTTGGAACGCCCCAGTTTGCGACGGATTGCGTTTCTGCCCGTCGCATGTATTGGCCGCCCGCACAGGTGTTGTAGGTGCGGATGCGGTCGCGCGTCCAGCCGCCCAGCATTTGAACAACTGGCTTGCCGACGGACTTGCCGAACAGATCCCAGAGCGCGATGTCGACCGCCGAAGCGGCCCGTGCCTCAACGCCAGTGGAGCGGAAGCCGAGATAGTTCACGAGGTCGCGCGCGATGGCGTCTATGGCCAAGGCATCGCGTCCTATAAGGCGGTGCGCAAGGGAGTCGTGAAGATACGTTTCCACGGTACTGGCATCGAAGAATGTCTCGCCCAACCCTTTCAGTCCTTCATCCGTGTGGATTTGAAGCCAAAGGAGCTGAGGAAATTCCTTTATCCGTACAGTCTCTAGTTTGGTAATGTTCATAGACGACAAATGGTGAGCATATCGTGATAGGCCGACGACAGCTACTGACAGGCGCTACAGGGTTAGCGCTTTCCGCCTTGGCTAAGGGGCCCACTTCCTTTGCCAGACTGCGCGAGTTTCAGCATCCGCTGGCAATCACAATGTGGGACTTCTCGTGGCTGGAGCGGCGCTGGCCGGGAGCCGGATACGAAGATTGGGACCGTGTGTTGGATGAGCTGAGACAGCGCGGGTATGATGCGGTCCGGATTGATCCTTACCCGCATCTTGTATCAGCAGGCGCGGGAAAGACCTGGGAACTGATTCCGGTCTGGAGCGTGCAGGATTGGGGTAGTCCGGCGAAGAATCGTGTCCGCGTGCAACCGGCATTGAATCAATTCATCCGGAAATGCGGAGAGAGGGGCTTGCGAGTTGCCCTATCTACCTGGTTCCGGCAGGACACGGGAAACACCAGAATGAAGATTCGCACGCCTGAGGAGCATGGGCGTATTTGGAAAACGACGCTGGACAGCATAGCGGGTGACGGGTTGACGAAACACCTGCTCTACGTCGACCTTTGCAACGAATACCCGTTGGATGTTTGGGCGCCTTTTCTTCCCAAAAAGATGAAGCGAGCAAGCCCGCGCGGAACGAATTGGATGCGCGACGCGGTGGCCGTGGTTCGTGAAGCCTATCCTGACCTGGATTATACGTTCTCATTCACTTCGGAGTACGACACCTGGCGGAAGCAAGATGTGTCCATGCTGGACTTCCTGGAACTGCATATCTGGATGGCCCAGTCCTCAGAGTTCAACAAAGAAATCGATTACCGGTACGATCGCTTCGACCTGAAAGGCTATGAGCATATCGTGGACCGGGCGAAGCCACTTTATCTATCGAAACCGGAGTATTGGAAATCAAAGTTACGCGATAGAATTCAACTCGCGGCTGATTGGTCTCACGCTTCCGGGCGCCCGCTGATTACAACGGAGTGCTGGGGCCTTGTGGATTACAAAGATTGGCCGTTGTTGGAATGGGACTGGATTAAAGACCTCTGCGAGACAGGAGTACGGGAAGCTGCCGCGACCGGCCGTTGGACCGCGATTGCGACCAGCAATTTCTGCGGGCCACAGTTCGTGGGAATGTGGAGAGATGTAGCGTGGCACAAGCGCCTGACAGATGTGATTCACTCGGCGGCGGTGCGGATCTAGATTGGATTGCGACCAGCAGAACCCGTCTCCCCCAAGGTCGCGTGGCCGCGTCCTTACCATAGTTCCGTAGCGCTACAGCCAAGCGAGTTAATACTCACCGGGATCGCCGAGATACGGAGTCGGGGACGGTGGGGCGCCGTCCCGAAACTGCCGCAACCGGTCGAGAATCTCGGACTCGCGCTGGTGGTAAGTGCTAATGCCGGTGATCGGAGCTTCCTCCAGAGTTTTGCCGGCGGGATCCTGGTAGACTACTCGGAATTCGCCCGGTGTGCTTGTGCTGTATACCTGCGCTGTGTAGCCGGAGAAGGTTAGCGTTCCTACTGGTTGTTCATCCATCGTGTTCTCCGCCGATCCTATACTCAGTATGATTGCTCGGTGTAGATTTAGCTTGGCATTATTCTTACTGGTCAGTAGTCTACTGGGTAATTAGACAAGAGCCTTCTCTATGCTGCTCAAAGATAAAAACTCTGCTCAAGAATGGATCGATGCCGGACTAGCGGTACGGGGCAAAAAGGGGGAAGGCAAGGATCTTCGCAGTTTGCCGTTCAGCCATGCCCAAGCGAAGGCCTTTGTGTACTTGAGCGGAGAAGGAGCCAACACGGCAGACCGTGAATCAATACACAACATTGTCAAGCCATCTGAACGGAGGGCCAAATGGCGATGAGGGACACAGTCCACCGAAGCTGCCGGCCAGGGAGTTGGCCGGCTAAAAGGCAAAAAGCTTCTTGAGCGGGGTATAACCGTAAATGCCCGCCAGAATCGACTCAGCGGCCACCGCTGTCAAAACACCTTTCCAGGGATAACTGAGTGGAGCAAAGATCGCGGCCCCAGCGGCGGCGGCGCCAATAGCCAGTCGAATGTTATCTGTCACATCGCAAGACCCAGTCAGCTTGGCGGTGGTTTCTTTCATGGTATCCGTCGTATCCATAACCTATATCCTTTTTGAATAAGTGATGTCGCGAGACCAGACTGAACTACATCGAATCTCGTTGCGCGTCAGTAGGATGCAGGAAGCCCAACTGGGATTACATGCTTCTTGGCAAAAATAGTACTCTTCCGAGCACAGAGCTCAGCACACAACAAGAAAACTGCACTCAGAAGAAGCTAGGCTATTCCCTGCTCGACCGCGTAGCGGGTCATCATGGCCGTGGAATGCATGTTCAACCGGTCCATAATGGCTGCGCGATGAAACTCTGCGGTTCTCACCGAAATGTTCAAGGCGTTCGCAATGTCCTTAGCCGAGCAGCCTTGGGAAATCAGTCGCAGTACCTCGGTCTGCCGTTGAGTCAGGCCATTGTGATTGCCGGACTGAGTGCTCGCGTCGCTTTCGGGCATTTTTAAATACTTTCCGCCCTTGAGGACCGTCTGCACCGCGAGGAGAACTTCTTGAGCCGGGGCTCGTTTTGCAATGTACGCACACGCACCGATCTCGGCTGCTCTCTTTACAAATTTCGTTTCGGAGTGCATGGTCAAAAACATGAGGCGGAGCGCCGGATGATTTTTCAACACATGATGCGCTACTTCGAAGCTATTCCCATCCGGCATCTGGATATCCAGAATCGCAAGATCAGGAGAGAGCCATTCGACCGATTGTTCAAAGAGCGCTAAATTATCAACCGCATGTACTTCATACTGGCTTCCGAACAGCGCCGTGAAGGAATCGAGCATGAGGCGATGATCGTCGGCCAGCAGAATCTTCGGTTTATATGTCGTAAAGCTGCTATCCATGGTTGGTCCTGGTTTTATTTTTCTACATCCATAATCCTATTTGTGAAGGTTTTTTAAAACTAGGCAATGCCCTAGTTCTCCTACAATTCAATTCGTATTGCTTTTTTTATCTGCGCTTCAAACGAGTTGCTCGCCTCTTGCTAAGGCGGAACTAAAGGCCCGCGGTTTGGTCGAGGATGATACCGGAGACATTTCGCCACCGGTTCGACACCCCATACTGCAGGATGTTGCCAAATTTGAAGAGAAAGGCGGTGGCGCTGGCTGCGCTTCCGTTCCCTCCGAGTCCTGTCACGGCAAGACCCGCAATGATGAGGGCGGTGGCGATCGATTTTGCCGTCAGGGTCCATCCACTAAAGGCCTCCTTCAGCACTTGTGGCTTGAACTTGGTGAGAAGGTAGACGCCAATGAAAATGGTGGCGTACCGGACACCCGAGATGGCAGAGACCAGATCCGGATGAGCACGACTGATAGCAAAGGCTACAAGAAACGAGCCGACCCCGGACACGAGGCGGTTACTAAAATACCCGACCTTGCTTTTGGGTTGGGTGTCTTTTGAGCTGGTGAATATTTCATCCCGCCATTTTTTTCGGAGTAAAAGCATAAGAGCACAGAGAAATATGCCAATGGAAAAGAACACAAAGCCGGTTGTAAACCCGAGCGTGTCAAAGGCCATTTTCTGGAAGACATTGCTGATGCCAAAAAACCCGGACGACATAACAACCAGGGGCAGTATTTTCCGGACATTGATGCGCTCGGAAAAGAACATGAAAAATCCGCCGATGACCATCAATGCAAAGCCCCAGATACTCATTCCTTCTAATTGCGTATGCAGGAGGCGTATCCCGATCAGAGCCGTCGCCAACGGAGCAAATCCACCCATAATGGCGAGTGTCTGGGATGCCTCGCCCGATTTCAGCGCTTTGTAATAGAAGTAAGTGGCCACTAAGTCGCAAATGCCGGCGGCTAGCGAAATCAACAGCATGCCCACGCTGGGCATTTTCATCCCGAACGCGCCCACGATGCAGCCGAATATGCTAATTGCACCCAGCCAGAAGACGTAATTCACTACGCTCTGCTTCTCAGTCTCTCCGAGAAGAACCTTATCCCAGACTAGCGACGCTCCAATTAGAAAATGAGCAACTATCGCGATGAATATTCCACTTTCCAAGACTTGCATGTGATGTCCCTTAAATGACAGTGGAGTCTATTGAATGTGGTCACTAGAATTACTACGAGTTGAAGCGCGACAGTAGGAGTATTAAGCGTTGCGGTTGCTTCACAGCAATGGTTATACCCGCTAAAGGGATGAAGTCCCATAACAAGGCCGCATAATAGGGCGATGACATCGCGACGGACAGTCCAGGCGCTTCTTGCGCTGATCTGTTGTTTTGGTTGGCAAGGCTTTGGGCAGCAGATAGAGAAAGGGCAAGCCGGCAATTGGGCGCTGGCGGTTCACGGCGGGGCTGGATCCAGTGAATGGGAGCACATGGACGCTGCCACCGCAGCGGCTTACCGGAATTCCCTTGGGCGGGCGCTAAATGTCGGCGTGGAGAAACTCAAGCGCGGCGGGCGGGCGCTGGACGCGGTGGAAGCCGCAATCAATGTGTTGGAAGACGATCCTTTGTTCAACGCGGGCCGCGGAGCAGCATTCGATGCGGAAGGCAAGAATGAGATGGATGCGTCCATCATGGACGGCTCCACTTTGCAAGCGGGATCCGTAGCGGGAGTGCGCTTCATTAAAAATCCGGTCTCGGCGGCGCGGGCCGTGATGGAGCGATCTCCTTACGTCATGATGGCTGGACCGGGCGCGGATTCGTTTGCGACCAAGAATGGGCTACGGCAGATGCCTCCGTCGTACTTCTTTACCGAGATGAGATGGCAAGAACTGGTGCAGGTCTTGAAGCAAAGCGGGAAGGCAATTCCGCCCCGGCCCGCGGGAGTTCCACGTGAGCAACAGAGCAGGAGCGCTGGCTCGGGTGCGCGGTCGTTCGCCCATAAATTCGGAACTGTCGGGGTGGTCGCCCGTGACGTGCATGGCGATCTTGCCGCCGGAACCTCCACGGGAGGCATGCAGGGCAAACTGCCCGGCCGCGTGGGCGATTCACCCGTCATCGGGGCAGGCACGTATGCCTCTAACCGGTCGTGCGCCGTCTCCTCAACGGGAGTGGGCGAGTACTTCATCCGGCTTGCTGTCGCGAAGGAGATTTGTGCGCTCGTGCAGTACCGGCACATGTCGACGTTAGACGCAGCCAACTTCGTCATCAATCAGGAAGTAGGCACATTGAAGGGCGGCGAGGGTGGCGTGATTGTGCTCGACCAGAAGAGCGATCCCGTCTGGAGCTTCAATACGCTAGGCATGTTCCGGGCCCGGCAGGTAGCGGGCGGCGCCCCGACGATTGAAGTCGGGAAGTAGTCGTTCAGGCGCGGCGCTCGTTCAAGCGGCCCCACCGGGTTTCTGAGGGGAGGGCCTAGCCCTTTATAGATGCTCCCAGAGACCTGTACTGGCCGAGCGGAAGAGGGCATCGATGACGGCCATATTTCCCAGGGCGTCCTCAAGTGGGACGGGCACTTCTGTGTTCTGCTGAATGGCTTGAGAAAAGAGATCGCCTTGGATGGTGTACTGATCGCAAGCGGGAAACTCCTCACTGCGTGCGTTGCGCCCACCCAGAGCGGAGCCGTCGTCAATAAGAATGCGAGATGGTTCGCCGGGTGGGATGTTATAGGGAATTTCGATCTCTATCCGGCCGTTTGTGCCGAAAATTTGCATGCCCTGGGCAGGAACCAATTGCGTGCTGCAGGTGAAGGCAGCTTGTCCGGGGGCGAAGTCCATAAGTGCGGAAGTGAGGCGGTCCGTCCGCATATCAGGATCGCGGTCGATAACGGCGACCACGCGGGAGGGCTCGCGGCCAAAGAGGAAGCGGGACATCGTAACGGGATAGCAACCTATATCCATGAGCGCCCCGCCGCCGATCTCGCTTATGTTGCGGATATTCTGCGGATCGCTGTTGAAGTAGCTGAAGTGGCTGGTAATGGATCGAAGTTCACCGATAGCGCCGCTGCGCACAAGGTCGCGGGCACGCAACCATAACGGGTGAGTGCGGACCATAAACGCTTCGCCCATTTTTACGCCTGTCCGGTCCCTAGCTTCAATCAATGTGACTGTTTCCGCCGCAGTCAGGGCAATGGGCTTTTCGCAGAGCACATGCTTCCCTGCCTCAGCAGCTTTTATCGACCAGGGAACATGGAGGTGATTCGGCAGGGGATTGTAAATGGCGTCGATGTCCTTATCCGAAAGAAGTTCATCGTAGGAGGCGTAGGCCTTGGGAATCCCGAGATCGCCTGCAATACGGCGCGCGATGTCCCCGTCGCGGGAGGCGATGGCTGCGACTTCGGTACGGGTACCCCGCTGCATGGCAGGGATCACTTTGGTACGGGCAATTTTGGCGCCTCCGAGGACGCCCCAGCGGATCTTTGGCAACATCTTCTTAATCTCGCACTGCGCTTGTTCGCGGGCGACGCTAGAGGGGCTTGTATTTGCTACAGTGAACGCGTGAGACTGTACGACATCGATCCAGGGCCGGATGCGCCCGAGTTGGTTCGGGCAATTATTGAGATACCGAAAGGCTCAGCGAACAAGTACGAGTACGACGGCGATCTACAGCTCTTCCGGTTAGACCGGGCGTTATATTCGCCTATGCACTACCCGGGCGATTATGGCTTTATCCCGGGAACCCTGGCCGACGATGGCGACCCGCTCGACGTATTGGTTCTGGTCACCGATGCCAGCTTCACCGGCTGCCTGATTGAGGTCCGCCCCATTGGCCTGCTACGAATGGTAGACAAGGAAGAGAACGACGAAAAGGTGCTGGCCGTTCCGAACCGGAACCCGCGGTTCGACAGCATTCACACCATCGATCAGGTCTTTTCGCATGTGCGACGGGAGATTGAACATTTCTTCTCCATCTACAAAGAACTACAAGGCAGTAAGACTCGGATCGAGGGCTGGGACGGGCCGCCTGTCGCACGGAAAGTCATCAACGGATGCCGGCAGGCGTACCTGGAGAAGAAAGCCCAGGGTACGCCTGCCCAGCATATAGAAGCGGGGACGGAGCAACCCCGCTAGGTTTAGGCGAAATTCGAGTCGTCCCCGAAGTCGCCGGAGTTATCAAAGCTATCGTCCTGATAGTTACCTGCATCGTTAGCGGCATAATCGCCACCGTCGCTAGGTGAATCGTAATAGTTATTTACGACCTCCTCCTGCGGTGCACCGCCACCCATGTAGCCCTCACCGCCCATAAGTCCACCCCCACCGTAGCCGGGATGCTCGAATAGGGAACGAATCCCTTCAAAGGCCAGCGCGCCAGCCGCAACGCCGGCCGCCGTTTGTGCTGCGCCTCGGAGAAAGCTGGGCTGGCCGGACGGAGCACCGGCGTATGGAGCGCTGTACTGGGGCTGTTGTGGCGGAGGCGCGCCGTACGAACCGCCGCTAGGTGCAGAGCCGTAATTAGGCCGCGAACCGCCGCCGAGAAAGCTGCCGCTGGACACCTGGCCCTGGGTGGAACCGCCTCGCTGCATTTGCGCTAGCTGTTGCTGAGCCTGCTGGAGCGCCATGTTCTGAATAAGCACCGTTTGAGTCATCAAATAGAGCGCATCGGGTCGGTTGCCGATACGAGTGCGGATGAACTCTTCTGCTTCGGGGTCCTTGGGCGGAGCTGGGGTCTGGGCTACTTTGTTCGCCAAGTCGGTCAGCATGTTGCGTTCTTCTGGGGTCATGGATTAAATCCTTCTTTTAGAGGAGACGTAGCCAAGAGGCAATTTGTTTTGGGAAGTTACGGGGGCCAGTCACGCGGTCGGAGCAGATCTTCCGCTACGTGGGCCTGTTCTGCCGTTTGTATCTGTTCTCACGGATGAAAGTGGGCCGGTGAGGGCTGGATTAGTTCGCCCGTGATTCGCCGAGGTGAGCCCCCTGCAAAAGCATTTCGAGCGAAACCACTTCTAATGCATTCTCATGGGTTGCTTCCAGACGGACAGGGCCAACAATGCCTGCGTCATATGAGGCTTTCCAAAGCTCGATGCAGACACACCATCGGTCCCCTGCCTTGAGTCCGGGAAATCCAAATTCGGGACGGGGCGTAATAAGGTCGTTTCCAATGGACGCCTGGTGCTGGAGGAATTCGTCGTTTAAAAGGACGCAGATCGTGTGCTTTCCCACGTCCTCGGGACCGGTGTTACATTTCCCGTCGCGATAAAAGCCGGTCAGTGGATTCGTGCAGCAAGTTTGGAGAGCGGTTCCCAAAACGTTCTTTGTCATTTATACCCAGCCTACCTTGTGACAGGTCTGTCGAATATTCGTATGTGAACTGACGCATGGCAGGGCGCCCGGTTACCACGGCAGCCATATCACCCAAAAGGTAGTTGCCAGCTATGGGCGCTTCGTGACAGTGTGTAAATAGGCTCGCCGGCTGACTCCGGATATTTACCAGGATGCGAGTGGATTTATCTCTCCGCCAGCTGAGCTTGCAATCATTTATGAGGACCCTTTTCCATGCTGTTGGAAGCAACCACGCCTGCCGATGAAGTAAATCCATGGCAATCGGCGGCCCACCGCTTTGACGAAGCGGCCGAGTTGCTGAAATTGGACGACGGCACACGAAAAGTATTACGGACTCCGGCGAAAGAGTTGATTGTCAATATCCCTGTGGTGCTGGACGACGGCCGCGTGGAGGTATTCACGGGATACCGGGTTCAGCACTCGATTGCAAGAGGACCGGCCAAAGGGGGCATTCGGTTTGCCCCCGATGTTTCCCTTGATGAAGTACGCGCGCTGGCGGCTTGGATGACGTGGAAGTGCGCGGTCGTCAATATCCCCTTCGGCGGCGGCAAGGGCGGTGTCATTTGCGAGCCGCAGATTCTCAGCGAGGGCGAACTCGAGCGGATTACAAGACGGTATACTGCGGAAATTCTGGAATTTATTGGGCCCGAACGGGATGTTCCAGCCCCGGATGTCAACACGAACGAGCAGACAATGGCCTGGATCATGGACACCTACTCCATGCACATGCGCCATACAGTGACAGGAGTGGTGACCGGGAAACCGTTTGAGCTGGGTGGGTCCAAAGGACGCCCCGAAGCAACGGGCCGAGGCTGCATGATCGTGGTTTTGGAGGCACTGAAGCGATTCGGGCTGCGTCCGGAGGATACGCGGGTCATTATTCAAGGATTCGGAAACGTCGGCGGGATGGCTGCGCGACTGATGGGCCGGGCAGGATTCAAGATCGTCTGTATTGTCGAGTACGATGGGGCTGTTTACAATCCGCTTGGGCTCGACATCGAGGCGCTCGGCAAGTGGCGGCGGGAGACGGGATCGATTGTGAATTTTCCCGAGGCGGAGAACGTCGACAGGGATTCCGCGATTTTGATGGATTGCGAAGTTCTGATTCCCGCGGCACTAGAAAACGTAATTACCTCCGCAAATGCTCATCAAATAAAGGCGAAGATCCTCTGCGAGGGTGCTAACGGGCCCACTACATTTCTGGCCGATTCCGTTTTGGCGAAAAACAACGTGTTTGTGATTCCCGATATTCTGGCGAACGCCGGGGGCGTGACGGTTTCCTATTTTGAGTGGGTGCAGGATCGGGGCGGATTCTTTTGGAACGAAAAAGAAGTGAATGGCCGTCTGGAAGAGATCATGGTAGCTAGCTTCAACGATGTGATTGCTTACGCCGAGCGGCACGGAGTCCATAACCGCACGGCTGCTTACATGTTGGCGCTGGACCGGGTGGCTTCAGCGATCCGCCGACGCGGGCTGTACGCATAAATGGACACCAATACAGGACGACGACCGCTTCCGTGAGCATTCCAGAGGCAACTACGCCGCTGATGCGGCAATATCAAGCTGCAAAAAAACAGGTTCCGGGGACGCTGCTGCTGTTTCGTCTGGGCGATTTTTACGAATTGTTCTACGAAGACGCGGTAACGGCAGCGCGGGAGCTGGAAATCACGCTCACTGCGCGCAATAAGGAGAAGGGCGACGCGGTACCCATGTGCGGCGTACCGTATCACGCGGCAGAGGGATATATTTCGCGGCTGATACAGCGCGGATATCGGGTGGCGCTCTGCGAGCAGATGGAGGAGGCAGGGCCGGGCAAGAAGCTGGTACGGCGCGAGGTCACGCGCATTCTTACTCCAGGTACGGCCACCGAATCCAGCCTGCTCCGCTCGCACGAAAACAATTTTCTAGCTGCCGTTTTTGAAAAGGGCGAGCGTTGCGGATTAGCTTACGCCGACGTTTCGACGGGCGAATTTCGGGCAACAGAAATGGAAGTTTCCGAACTGGCAGCAGCACTGGAAACGCTCAATGTACGGGAGGTTCTGCATCCGGAGAATCGCGCCATTGAAGCGCAATGTTTGCGGACTCCCTTAGAAGATTGGGTGTTCGGGGGCGATTATGCCGGGCGGCAGCTGCTGGATACGTTTCGCCTGCTTTCGCTGGACGGCTGTGGCCTGGGCGATAAGCCGTTAGCAACAGCTGCGGCAGGCGCAGTGCTGCACTACTTGCGAGATACGCAGCGTTCTGCACTGGACCATTTAAATCGGCCGGCGTTTTACCAGCGCAACGACCACATGGTGCTGGATGCGGCGACGGTGCGCAATCTGGAATTACTGGAGCCGTTGTTTGCTGGGGAACGGCGCGATTCGACGCTGATTTATGTGCTGGACCAGACATGCACGGGAATGGGCGGAAGACTGTTGCGGCGGCGGCTGCTGCAGCCCTCGTGCGACCGGGCGGAGATTGAGGCGCGGCTTGACTCGGTAGCGGAGTTGAGCGCGAAAGTCATCGTGCGCGGCGATCTGCGGAAGGCGCTCGGCTCGGTGTTGGATTTAGAGCGCCTGCTGGCCAAAGTAACACTCGGGACGGTGACGCCTCGGGAAATGTTAGCCCTGGGGCAGTCGCTGGCACAGTTGCCCCGAATTGCGGAAGTGACCGGTCGGCTCGAAACACCTGGCATGCGAGCTCCCCTGGACCTCATGGAGGAAGTTTGGGAAAGAATTCTAACCGCAATTGCTGAGGAGCCTCCGATGAACCTGGCGGATGGGGGCACCATTCGAGCCGGATATCACAGCGAACTGGATGAGCTGCGGGACATCAACCGAAACAGCCGCCAGTACATCGCTGCTATCGAGGCGCGGGAGCGCACCAGCACAGGGATCCAGTCGTTGAAGGTTCGCTTCAATAACGTTTTCGGATACTACCTTGAGGTTTCGCGGACAAACCTCTCCCTAGTTCCTTCGCACTATGAGCGAAGACAGACTCTGGCAAACGCGGAGCGATATACGACGCCAGAACTGAAAGAACTAGAGGCGAAGGTGCTGGCGGCCGAGGAGAGAATCCTCACTTTGGAACGAGAGCTCTTCGCAGAAATCCGGGCGTTTGCGGCGGCGCAGGCGGAACGTATCAAATCTGTTGCGAGGATCATCTCAGAATTAGACGTTTCCAGTACGCTCGCGCAGGTCGCAGTGGAAAACCGTTATCGGCGACCCCGGTTTTCTGATTCAGGCGAGATGCGCATTGACGCCGGGCGGCATCCCGTGATTGAGAAACTGACGGAACGCGAGGCGAACCGTTTTATTCCGAACGATGTTTATCTTCATGCGTCCAAGGAATATATAGGAGTTATTACCGGGCCGAACATGGGCGGGAAGTCGACGTACCTTCGGCAGGCCGCGCTAGTGCTCATTTTGGCCCAGATGGGATCTTTCGTTCCGGCGGAGGCGGCTTTGTTGCCCGTAGTAGACCGAGTGTTTACGCGCATAGGGGCAGCGGACAACTTAGCTCGGGGACGCTCGACATTCATGGTAGAGATGACGGAGGCGGCAGCGATCCTGAACACGGCCACGGAAAATAGTTTCATTGTATTAGATGAAATTGGCCGCGGCACATCGACGTACGACGGGTTAGCGTTGGCTTGGGCAATTGTGGAGTATATACATGACCGAATCCAGGCCAAAACCTTGTTCGCCACGCATTATCACGAGCTGACGGACTTGGCTGAGCAACTGGACGGCGTAAGAAATTTACACGTAGCCGTAAAAGAATCTGGCGACGGTATCTTATTCATAAGAAAGGTAGAACCAGGACCAGCGGACCGCAGTTACGGTATCGAAGTGGCTCGATTAGCAGGATTACCTATGCAAGTAATTGAGCGCGCGAGGTCAGTTTTATTGCATCATGAAGTAAGGGAACAGTCGCTCAGTGAAGAACTAAGTCCTGACGACACAAAAGCTCCCTTACAGATAAGACTTTTTGAGCCCGTGAATCAGGGGCTCGCCGATCGTATCCGGGCTATCAATATCAATGAACTCCGGCCGGTCGAGGCATTGCAGATTCTGCACGAGTTACAGCTAGAGTTGCTAAGAAGATGAGAATAGCAGGCATCATGAGTGGGACCTCGCTCGACGGTATCGATGTAGCGATCATCGACATTACCGGTTCGGGCTTTAAGGCCAAGATTAATGTACTTACGAGTCATTCGGTCCCGTACCCGAAGAAAATCCGCGAGGCGCTTTTCGCGATTTCGAATGCGAGCGCGCAGACCGGGGATGTATCGCGGCTGAATTTCTTGCTGGGTGAATTGTAC
>DATIMM010000242.1:0-3553 GCA_035475295.1 Bryobacteraceae bacterium | reverse complement strand
CAATGGAAGTGATCATCCCAAGAGCTGCAGTCGCTTGCAAGAACCCGCGTCTGTCCATGAAATCCGATCCTTATATTTGATTACACGGGTCTGAGAGGACAACGACGACAGACGGATGCGCTTGGTTGCGGGTCATATCGCGTGGTCCGCGGTCAAGCGAAAGAACGGATTGGACCGACGCAAGTGAAGGGAATCGCTTGTACGAATGGTCGCCTAGAAACTCAACCGACCTGAAAAACGCAGTTCGCGGTTGGAGTTGCCTACGGTGGAAGTGATGTATCCAAATGAGCCGCCGGTTACGCTCGCGTTAGGATTGTTGAATTGAGGGGTGTTGGTGAAGTTGAACGCCTCTGCGCGGAATTCAGTGGCGACCCGTTCTGTAATCGGAAAAGTACGTGCCACGCTAATGCTTGGATTAGTGAGTCCGGGCCCGCGAAGCGAGTGCAATCCTGCAGTTCCAAAGCGGCACACGGCTGTGTTAGTCGAGGAGCAACTCGACCCTGACGCAGCTTTTTCCGCCACAGACGGATCGGCGAAGTTCGCAGGATTGAAGTAGGGCTTGGAAGCATTGTGGCCGCCGAGGATCATATTCGATTTTGAGATGACGTCGGCAAATTGCGAGCTGCCAGCCGTGCTCGGCCCCAGGGAACTACCACTGCCTGTAACCGTAAAAGGCGTACCGCTTTCACGGCTCAGCGAACCGCTCACAGACCAGCCTCCGAGAATGTATCCTGCGGGTCCGTGCTGGAGAAACGCCTGACCTTTCCCGAAGGGAAGCACATAATTTCCGAAGATTTCAATGTTATGCGTCCGGTCAAAACCAGCTACCCCGCGATTGAGACGCCAATAAGGGATCATGTCAGTGAATGGCCCCCCTTCGCCGTCGGACTGATCGCCGTAGTCGTTAATTGAACGGGACCACGTATAGTTGACCTGAACGAAACTGTCAGTCGAAAACCTCTTCTTTGCCTGGACTTGCAGGGCGTTATAGTTTCCAGTGCCCATCGGTGTCAGGGAAGTAATTCCAGCCGTGATGCCGTACAGCGCCTTCATGGGCTGCTGGGCGGCAGTTTGGCCGGGCGCCTGGTTCGCATTGATGTTGAGGCCATTAGGAACTTCACGCCTGATTTGTTCGCCTACGTATGTCGCGTTCAAAGTAATCGTGCCGGCGAACTGGCGTTCCAATGCCGCGTTGTAGCTCTCGTAGTAGCCACGCCGGTAATTGAGGGGCAAGGTAGTTGCGCCGAGAGTGCCCGGGGGTGTGCCAAGGCTGCCGAGGGCGACCGAGGGTGAGCTCGGGCTCAGGGTCGGGGCTGTCAATACGGGAATGCCGTCATAGTACGAAGTAGCCGGAATCGCCGACCCTTCACCTATCGTGTCTGGCAATCCGCCGATCAAGGGCGAGACATTCGCCGTATTTCCTACGATTGTCTGCGAAACCACGGACGGGTAGGTCGTCAGCACGTTGCGATAGCTATCTGGATTACTCGACAAACCGAAGCCGACGCGGGCCACTGTCTTCGAGTCGATGCGGTAAGCCAAGCCAAGGCGCGGCACGATCATGCCTTTTCCTACATGGACTTGAGCACTTGCAGGAACGCCTGGGGACCCCTCTACATAGAGGTTCCCGTCGGCGGGGTTGAAGATGTCGAGGCCGGAGTGGTCGCGGGTGGCAATCGGATAATACTCGTACCGGACGCCGTAGTTGATCGTGAGTTTGGCTGTTGCCTGCCACTGGTCCTGAGCATAAAACGCCCACACGTTCTCGCGAGAGGTGGCTGGATTCAGATATTGCGTGTCTTTTTGGAGCTGATGCGGGAGACCGAGCAGAAAGTCGGCCCATGAGTTGAAGACATCCGGAGCCGCCCCGCCGGTGAGCGAAGTCAGCCCACCCGTGAATTGGAATCCACCGCGGGGCCCGTAGGTATTCTGGGGCTGGAAGTGGTTTATCGAAAAGCGATCGAATTCCATTCCGTATCGAGTGCTGTGCTTTCCCTTGGTCCAGCTAAGGTTGGCGGCGGAGACGTAGGTGTTGTCCCGGAACTGGAAGGGATTGGAGTTGGCTGTATTGCCCATACCCGAAATAGTGGTGAAGTTAAAGCCAGGCAGGCCTCCGCAGAGGCTGCAGGTGCCATTGGTTCCGGGAATGCCGAAGTAATCAGTCCCCCAGTTCTTCCCGAGGTCGGTGTTTTTGGCCGACATGCCCTGGCGCAGATACCCAATGTTGGCATCGAGAAGCAGGTTGGGCCGGAACGCGTAAGTCCCGCCGATTCCAACCGACTGGACGATGCTCGGCGCATTGCCCGGCTGAGGATTGGAGCCATTCACCGCGAACGTGCCGCCGCCTGCCGCGCCGAGGGCCTGAGGGGCAAAGATGTTGGTGTCCTGAATACCATAGCGTCCGAAGAGCGTAGTCTTCGAGGACAAATTGAAGTCGACGCGTGCATCGACGTTGTTACGTGTGTAGAGACTATCCGCAGAGCCATAGAAGTCGTTGCCGATACCGCTCGCGGAAAGCAAGTTTGCGGTTGGGACATTCGGCAAATCGGCATTGTTGTTCGACTCAAGTAGCGCGATCATCTGGCCGGCGGCGTGAGAGATGCGGTCTGCGGGAATCACGTTGTTCAGGAACGGCTGGCGCCCTGTGCCATCGGGATTCCCAGTGGCCGGATCATAGATGATGACGGGTGTAGTGCCGTTCGTAGTGACGCCGGTGAAGTTGCCGGCAAGCATGGCTGAGGATGGAACTGTCTGATTGCCGCTGGACGCTTGCGACCGCCGGGTGCCTTCGAAGTTTCCGAAGAAGAATGCCTTATTCCTCAGGATGGGTCCTCCGAGGTTGGCCCCAAACTGGTTCAGGATGTATTTCGGAATTGCGCTCGTCTTTGGCGTGAAATAGGGCTTTGCCATCAAAGCGCTGATCATGTTGTATTCCCAGGCCGATCCGTGAAATTTGTTGGTTCCGGATTTCGTTATCACATTGACCGCCGCGCCCGAGGCGAATCCCTGCTCAGCGTTCATGCTATTCGTCGAGACATTGATCGAACCGATGGCTTCGGTCGACGGAGTATAGGCGGTGATCTCCGGTAGCCAGGCATAGATGTCGCTGACGCCATCAACTCGAGTGCTGTTATTACTGCCCGACACGCCATTTGCATTGAACATCATTGTGTCGGCGGGGTTGCCGGCCTCTGAATGCTGCTCTCCTGGCGGCGAAAAGCCGGGAAGGACCTGAAAGAGGCTTTGGAAGTTGCGCATGTTATATCCCGCAGTTGTCACGAGCGTCCGTACCTCCGTGGTCTCCAGCTCGGAAGTGACGGTCGCGGTATCCGTTTGGAGTTCGGGGGGCGCGGCAGTCACCATGATCGTTTCTCCCACGGAGGCCGGCTGAAGCTGTGCGTCAAATCGTCTTTCGGTATTCGCCTGGATGAGAACTTCTCGCGAGTTCACTACGCCGAATGACTTTGCCGCGACCGAAACGGCGTACGTACCGGGCGCGAGGTTTGATAAGCGATATCCGCCTGAGCTATCCGTAGTTGCCGTCGCTCTCAGA
>DATIMM010000241.1:0-56140 GCA_035475295.1 Bryobacteraceae bacterium | reverse complement strand
GCAAGATTCCCCACTGCTGCCTCCCGTAGGAGTCTGGCCCGTGTTTCAGTGCCAGTGTGGCCGTGTGCCCTCTCAGGCCGGCTACCGATCGTCGCCTTGGTGGGCCATTACCTCACCAACTAGCTAATCGGCCGCGGACTCCTCTTCCAGCGCATTGCTGCTTTCCCTTTACAGGCTTATGCGGTATTAGCTTCGGTTTCCCAAAGTTATTCCCCACTAAAAGGTAGATGATCCACGTGTTACTCACCCGTACGCCGCTGTACTCAGGGGTTGCCCCCTTTTCTCGCTCGACTTGCATGTGTTAAGCGCGCCGCCAGCGTTGATTCTGAGCCGGGATCAAACTCTCGTTTGATCTTTTAGAATGAGGCCCTGCCTAAACAGGACCATTAATCGCTCCGGTTATTACTCAAAAAAATCTGACGAATTACTTCATTGCGTCCAACCAGATTGTCAAACAACTGCGCAGAAGGTCCAGCGATAACGAATTGCTTCGCAAAGCTGATTTCTGCCGGCCTCGAAAGCCGTTTGAGCCGCTCGTCCCGCCACCTTTTCGTGGACCAGGGACTTACGCACTCGAAATCTTCTCGGGAATACCCGATGGTTTTTAGAATCTCACCCTCATAAGGAGGATTTAACTCTTTTACTTACGGTAGTTTTTGGAATGACTTCAGGACTGCTTGAGAACTGCTATGGAGTCCGAAACGAATCCAACCTAGCGGCCGGATGTTCATTTCATCTTACTTTCCGTTGGGCGTCAACTTCATCGCCCATTTGCTACTCTATCAAACCTCACTCGGCTTCTGCAACCCGTTTTTTCGTTTTTGCTTTCTACCGTTTCGCCGCTTGCCTTAGCTCGCTGCGACTCTTGTAGGTTAACAAAGGGCTAGTGCTGCCGCAAGCTTTTTGGTCTAATTTTTTGAAATTGTTTTTTGAAGGATTTCCCCGCTCCCGTCCCGACCATTTTGGGCTCTGCAGGGTAGCAAACGTTCTCGGGCTTCCTGGATTCGGGCGGTTTGCCGTTTCCGTTGGCCGTCGGTGGCTGTTCTAAAGAACGGCGGGCATGGTCTCGGGGTCGGATTATTGCTGGATCTCGGATGTTGCACCGAAGACAATGATGGCGTAGGCGCCAAGCTACCATTGAAGGTGTTTTGGCGAACAACGGAGGTGAGTCGGATCGGCGTTGGGCCTATTTGGCCTTAGCGGCCGTCTGCGTTCTCTGGGGCACTACTTACCTGGGAATCCGCATTTCTCTCGAAAGTCTGCCCCCTTTGTATTTGATTGCCATTCGGTATACGATCTCGGGCGGCATCCTATTGGCAGGCGCTGCCGGAGCTGGGGCGCGGATGCCCCGGCGCCGCGAGTTTTTGCTGACCGCACTATATGGAGCCATATGCATCGGTATCGGAAATGGTCTTTTGGCCATTGCGGAACTCTGGATACCGAGCGGCCTGGCGGCGCTAATGTATACGACAACACCCTTCTGGATGGTTGCCGTAGACGCCCTACTCCCCGGTGGCCAGAGACCGTTCGTATCTACACTGCGCGGATTAATGGTCGGGTTGGCCGGGGTGGTTATTTTGATTCTGCCGGCAGCTCTGCGCGAAGGCTGGCACGGCAACACGGTGAACGGTTTCTTTGTTTTGCAGATAAGCGCCGCAGGATGGGTGCTGGGAGCCCTGCTGCAGAAAAGGGTCGCCACGAAAGCATCTCCGTTTGTGACCGGGGCTATCCAACAAGTAGGAGCGGGCCTCGCCACGTTTGTGCCGGCGGCGCTGCTGGAAAGCTTTCCGCACTCGATCACCTTTCGCTCCGAGGTGGCGGTAGCGTACCTGGTTGTTTTTGGTTCCATCCTGGGCTTCACGTCGTTTGTCCATTCGATGGCGCGGCTCCCGGTGGCGCTGGTTTCGATTTATACGTTTGTCAATCCGGTTGTGGCAGTAACGCTAGGATCGCTGTTTCTTCGTGAGCCCTTTGGCTACCGGGAGTTTGCGGCCATGATCGTGATTTTCGCCGGAATCGCTCTGGTAAAGGTGAGCGAGTCGCGCAGGAGTACTACATCGGTTGACGCCGAACCGGCGGTTGAGCCAGTTCGTTGAACGGATCCAGGCCGGTGAATACAGCACCGGCCTCTTTTAGGGCTGCGTGGCGTGGGGCTGTCGCCTTGCCTGCGCGGCGGCGTCCGGCGCCAGGTCCGCATAGACAGCAAAGTGGTCGGAACCCTTCATATCCCTACGGACCTGTCCACGTTCGATCTTGATCGGTCCTCGCACAAAGATCCAATCGAGCGCCATCGCAATGGTGTG
Organism: Bryobacteraceae bacterium; assembly: GCA_035475295.1. GTDB lineage: Bacteria > Acidobacteriota > Terriglobia > Bryobacterales > Bryobacteraceae > Bog-105. Next base: position 53,837 of record DATIMM010000241.1, on the reverse strand, counting down.
AGTCCGCTCAATGCGCTCGCCCAGCGCGCTGTGAAAACCCTCCCGTTCCAATTTCTTCAAATAGATGGAAGGGAAGTACTTCGTATTGAGATCGCCGCCAATGATGACGGATGTAGACGGCCCGTAGCGGTTGGCATCGTTGAGTATCTCGTGCAACTGCTTCTCCTGAATCCGCCCGTAACTTCGGCTTTCCAAATGCGCGTTGTAGACCACCCAAAGGCCCCCCTGGAACTCAAGTTCTGTGACGAGGGCGATGCGGCCACCCGCTCGGCGCTGCATAAACGGTGGGGAGGAAGGAAGCCACGCGCGCGGCTTCCAAAAGCCTGATTGAGTTTTGAACCGTAAGACTCTGGCGTTCCGAATCGGAAGGCGAGTCAGGGTGGCTTGGCCGATGTAAGCAGATTCCCCCTTGCGTTCCTGGCTCAACTCCTCGAATTCGATTCCGTAAGCCATGTTGAGGTGAAGCGCGCCCGCCAGAGTGCCGGGAACGTCTGCGTAGTCAGTTCGCCTGGTATTCCAATCGACCTCCTGAAGAAGGCAGAGGCCCGGGCGTTGCCGCTCCAACTCGGCCGTGATTCTAGGAAGCTCTTTGCCCCGATCGATGTTCCAGCTCACGATCCCGAACGAGGAGCGCGACGCTCCGGCTGAAGGAAGTTGGACCAGACGGGGCGTGTCGAGATCAGCGGAAGGGAGCGTCCGGGCAGTTTGAAGGAGCAGAACACTACAGTAAAGAATTCTCGCGGCGTAAACAATGCGCACTTAATAATGATTATCGCCAGAGTTGACTGCAGGGCACAGCCACGCAAGCCCCGGCCGTTAATGGCCCCTGGGCAGAAACGGTGGAGTTCAATTGGAAGATGGGGATGGGAACCGGCAGGTAGATTTCCAGGTGAGCGAGGGAGGACGCGATAAGTGAACTGCGTCCTCGCCTCTCCCGAACAATAATGTCCAGGCGTTGGAGCGGAATCCAAAGGTCGGAGTCAATTACTGGCCGACGTAGCTGACCCGCCAAATGGAATTTGATCCGTCGTCTGAAACCATGAGCGAACCATCGGGAGCCACGGCGACGCCGACCGGACGCCCCCAAACTTGACCCTGTGGAGTGACAAAGCCCGTCACAAAGTCTTCATAATCGCCTACTGCTTTGCCGTCATTGAGTGGCGCACGAATCACCTCGTAGCCGGCCCGAACGGCTTTGTTCCAGGAGCCATGTTCGGCGGCAAATACGTCCCCTCTGTATTGCTTCGGAAACTGCTTGCCCCCATAGAAGGTCAGTTCGAGCGAGGCATTGTGAGGCTGCAGCAGGATGTCAGGAACAATGACCTTGCTGGCGAGCTCCGGTTTCTCCGGAAGGCGCGGATCGTGATGATTGCCGATGTAGTACCAGGGCCAACCATAAAAGCCGCCTTCCTGAACATGCGTGATGTAGTCGGGAACCAGATTGTCGCCGATCATGTCGCGTTCGTTTGTGGAACACCACAACTGGCCAGTGGTCGGATTAATTGCGAGGCCGACCGGATTACGAATGCCCGAGGCGTAAATCTTTACGAACTTCCCGTCCGGCGTATATTCGCGTATCTGCGCGCGAACGCGCTCTCGGGGATGCGTATCCGGGTCGTCAATATTGGATCCCGAGCCGACTGCGACGAAGAGTTTTGTTCCATCCGGGGAGAACGCAAGATCGCGGGTGCTGTGGCCACCCTTTGCGTTCAGGTCCGGAATGATGGTCTGGGCAGGGCCACTTGCCTTCAGATCGCCGTCCTTATAAGGAAAACGGACCACGGAGCTCGTATTACTGACATAAACCCATTTCGGATTCTTTCCGACGGGATAGAAGGCAATCCCAAAGGGACCCGGCAGGTCCGTTGTGAAGGTAGATGTCTGTTCGGGCTTACCGTCCTTTGTAATGCCGCGAAAAACTCTAATACTGTGGCCGTTGGTGTCGGCCAGAAACAGATCACCATTCGGAGCGGTGAGAAGCTTGCGGGGATTCACGAGCCCGTTGTTGGCGTAGAGATCGATTTTGAATCCCGCCGGCACTTTGGGCCACGCATCCGAAGGGCGCGGCACCAGAGTAGGCGAATTTCCCACACCTTTAGTCGCAAACGGCTGGGGCAAATCATCAACCGTAATTTTTCTGAACGTTCCCGGCTTTTCTGTCAGGTAACTGTCAAACGCGGCCTTGCCGGTAATCACATTCTTGGCATCGCTGTTATCGGGTTTGGGCCCGGCAGCGGACACGACAAAAGCGGCTCCTACGGCGAGGGAACTCGCCAACGCCATCCCCCAAGGGGATCTCCATCTCATTCCCAAATGCACCTCACTTATAAGATGTCGAAAACCGGACAAATGGCGCATTTATGAGAGCCCGACGATGGTTCCTACCGGGTGAGCGATCTGTCTACTAGCTTATTATTCAAGTTTCGCAGCTCGTCCAGAGACATACGGCCCGTGTAGATGGCCATACCGATGGCACAGTGGACATCTAAGTCGCTGAGCGCCCTCACGTCGTCCATCGTCGTGATGCCGCCCGCCGCAATCAGTTCGTGGGATGTGGCTTTACGTAAACTTTCAAACCAGGAAAGATCCGTACCCTGCATCATTCCTTCTTTATCAACATAGGTGCAAAGAAAGCCCGAGCAATACGGCTCCAATTGGCCGATCACTTCCACGGCGGTCCATCGCGTCGCTTCGCGCCAGCCTTTTACAACAACGTGCCCTTCCTTGCTATCCAGGGCAATGGTGAGATTTTCAGCGCCGGCTACGTCGTCCAACTGCTGTAGAAGTGCCGCATTGATTCCTTCGGCCGAGAAGGCAGCCGTACCGACGATCACCCGGTAGACACCCTGCTTCAGCAATTCCCGAGCGCGCTCCGGTGTTCTTACTCCACCGCCAGCGCGAACTTTTGCGCTACCGGCTAAATGCCTGACGATCTCGCTGTTCTCTCCTTTCCCCATGGCAGCATCCAAGTCGATGACCTGAATCTCCGGAAAGCCGGAAAACAGCTCCAACATCTCATCGGGAGGCTCTCCCTCCAGCGCCTTTTCGCGGCCCTGCACAAGCTGAACAACTTTGCCGCCCATCAGGTCGATGCAAGGAATGATCATGCCGCGACTGGCCTTACCGGAACGTTGGCTACTTCGAGGGCTTGCTTTAGGTCTGCCACTGAGTACTTACCGTAATGAAATACGGAAGCTGCCAAGGCGGCGTCCGCACTCCCTTCGGTCAGCACGGCTACAAAGTCAGCAGGCTTCCCTGCCCCTCCGGAAGCAATCACTGGGATAGTAGTGGCTTGGGCAACGGCACGCGTCAACTCGCAATCGAACCCGGTCTGCACACCGTCCGTATCCATTGAGGTCAGCAAGATCTCTCCCGCGCCGAGCGCCTGGCCACGATGCGCCCACTCGACCGCATCGATTCCCTCATCGTGCCGGCCCCCTTTGGTAAATACATTCCACTTGTTCGCCTGCCTCCGCCGAGCGTCAATCGCAAGAACAACAGCCTGGGCGCCAAACTCTTCACTCAGCTCGCGGATCAACTCCGGACGATGGACAGCCGCTGTGTTGACGCTAACTTTGTCCGCTCCCGACAAAATGATCTTTCGTGCGTCGGCGACGGTTCGGATACCGCCCCCCACGGTCAACGGTATAAACACCTTGCGGGCCGTCCGGGCGACCACGTCGGCCATGATTTCCCGCGCATCGCTGGACGCCGTGATATCGAGGAACACCAATTCGTCCGCGCCTTGCTGGTTGTACCTCTCGGCCAGCTCGACAGGATCCCCGGCATCCCGCAGGTCCACGAAGTTCACGCCCTTCACCACGCGTCCGCCGGTGACATCCAGACAAGGAATAATGCGTTTCGTCAGCATGAGAGTTGAAGAAAGTTGTCCATCACATGCAGGCCCGCGGAGCCGGATTTTTCGGGATGAAACTGCACAGCGTAGACATTGTTTTGCTCCAGCACAGCCGTGTAGGGCTGCATATACGTGCAGGTCGCCGCCGTAGCTTCTATTACGGGGGCGTAGTAGCTGTGCGCGAAGTACGTAAAGGGCGTCTCGCCCAGGCCGCTGAGCAAGCGGCAGCGTCTCCTCTGCACGAGCGAATTCCACCCCATATGAGGGATGCGCCCCTCGCCGGAAAAACGCTTGACCGCTCCTGGAAATAGCCCTAGTCCAGCGCTACCCGGTGACTCTTCACTCGCCTCAAACAGGCATTGCAGCCCTACGCAGATGCCCAGAAATGGCACGTCGGCACGAATGCGGCCCACAATAGAGTTCCGGAGGTTCAGTTCGTCGAGCGCTCTCACCATCTGGCCGAAGTGCCCGACGCCGGGCAAGATCAAGCGCGAAGCCTGCTGAACTACTTCCGGTTTATTGGTGACCGTATATTGTGCTCCCAAAGCGGCGAGAGTGTTCTCCACCGACCGCAGGTTCCCGGCGCCATAGTCAACGATCACTGTCATAAGAGCCCCTTCGTGGAGGGCAGTTGATCTTTCAAGCGTTCGTCCGTCGAGCAGGCGTAGCGCATGGCACGCGCAAAACACTTAAAGATGGCTTCAATCTTGTGATGATTAGACCGCCCGTACATCACCTTCACGTGCAGGTTGGCTCCGGCGTGGTTGGTAAACCCCTCAAAAAAGTCGTGAAGCAATTCTGTTTGCAAATCGCCCACGTGAACTACGTTGACCTGCTGGTCGAGCACAAGCGCGGGCCGGCCTCCAAGATCGACCGCTACCACCGCCAGGGATTCATCCATGGGCTGTACGAAATACCCCGAGCGATTAATTCCGCGCCTGTCCCCTAAGGCTTTGGCAAACAAATCCCCGAGAACGATACCGGTATCTTCCACCGTATGATGCTGGTCCACGTCCAGATCGCCGGTGGCTGACAGTTCTAAATCGAAAGCGCCATGCTTGCTAAAAAGTTCCAGCATGTGATCCAGAAATCGAATGCCGGTGGATATCTGATATACACCAGTGCCATCGATCCGCAGATCGCCTTTGATCTGGGTCTCCTTTGTGTTGCGTTCGATGTGGGCTTCTCTCATGCGTTACCGGGACGCTCCCTCCACTAATGCCTCCAATTCATTGATGTCGGCGAGAACCGCGAATGCCCCGAGATCTTTGAGGATTCCCGTAATCTCCCGATGGCGCGGATTGTGCGGAGTGGAAACACCGACGAACGGCACGCCCGCCGATTGCGCGCTGCGGGCATCATCCACAGTGTCGCCCAGATACCAGATGGTCCTTTCAGGGTGATGCTGCATGATCTGAAAGAGCCCATCGGGGGCAGGTTTTGGGTTCGGAACAGAATCGTCCGTAACGATCGGGTTGAACTCAATACCTTGAGCATGCCTGCCGAGCGTAATGTCTGCCTCGTACTTCGCACGCCCGGTGAAAATAGCAAGGGTCGCTCGCTTCTGTAGCCGGTCCAGCAAGCCATTCGCGGGCATCCAGCTTTCATAGCGAATCAAGCCGTCTCCGTCTTCTCCCAGGAAGACGCGATTGAAGTAGTCGACGACATCCGCGTACTGGACGGTTTTGCCGCGATCGGTAATCAGGCGGTGCGACAACAACCAATCATTGTTCCAGCCGCCCGCGTTCTTGAAGTCCTGAATCAAGTCATGGGAAACAAGTTCGCCGGTAAAGTGCTGGACCGTCTCACGAATCGCTTCCCGATAGGAGGCCGTTACCTCTACGAGCACTCCGTCCATATCGAACACGATGACATCAGGCGATTTCATTACCAGATCTGCTCCAGCTCATCCAGGAACCGTTGCACTTGATCGCGCGTCCCGATTGTGACGCGCACGCAGCCTGGAATCTCGTAGCTACGATCGCGCACCAAAACTCCTCGTTTTCTCAATTCATCACGAACGGAAACGGCCCGGTCGCCGGCGTCAAACAAGACGAAGTTGGCTTGGCTTCGAATGTAGGGAATATTCAGACGCTCCAGCCCGACGTATAGAAGTTCTCGCGCCGTCAGGACCTCTAACACATACTCCTCAACAAACTTCTCGTCCTGTATCGCAATCCGGGCCGCCATCGCCGCCAGGGCGTTCACGCTATAGGGAGACTGCGCCTTGCGAGCGTGCGTAATGTTCAATGAGTTGGAAAATAAGCAGCCGCACCGCATGGCCGCCATTCCGTAGGTCTTAGAAAATGTCCGGCTGACAAATAGATTCGAGTAGCGATTGATCAGAGGCAGTGCCGTAATGCCACTGAATTCGTAGTAAGCCTCGTCAATCAGTACGGCGGCGTTCGATGCCTTTTCGAGAATCCTTTCGATACTTGCCAGATCGGTACCGGTGCCCGTTGGATTGTTCGGATTACTGATGAGGACGGCGCGCGTTGCGGGCGTAATCTTTTCCATCAACTCCGAGAGCGGAAAGGCCAATGTTCCTGGCGTGTAATCGACCTCTTCAATGTTCGCGCCCGCAAGTTGGCCGTAAAACTTATACATCGCGTACGACGGACGAAGCAGAACAATCTCGTCATTGTCATCGATATACGTATTCACCAGGACCTGAATCGCTTCATCGGTGCCATTGGTCAAAGTGAGCTCATCTATATTTACGCCGAAGTGCAAGCATAGATCTTCCAGCGCATGATCATACTCGGGGTAGATCGAGAGATCGGCTGCGGTCAGATATCGCTTAATGAAGTCCAGAACGTGCGGTGGAGCGCCCACGGTGTTTTCGTTGAAGTCCAGGCGCAGCTTGTTCCGACGGCCCCCCGTTGGAGGGTGGTACTCGGCCATGCGAAGTACGGCTTCGCGTGGGCGTAAGGGCGGATTCTCTGATACATACGTTGGGGCATCCGAAGCCAAATTGGCTCCGGGGCTAGTGGGATTACTTGGCAGAGCGTACCTCCACAGCGCGGGCATGCGCTTCCAGTCCTTCCGCCCTGGCAAGTGTCGTAATGGTAGGGCCCAGGTCCTGCAAGGCGCGCCCGGAGAGCTGTTGAACAGAAATAATTTTTACAAAGTCGGCAGCGGACAATCCGCCACGCAATTTCGCCGCGCCTCCCGTGGGAAGTACGTGGCTCGGTCCCGCAGCGTAATCGCCAGCGGATTCAGACGAATCGGGCCCCAGAAACACCGTGCCGGCATTCCTGATGCCGGGCAGTAGAGTGGAATCGTGGAGGCTGAGGTGTTCCGGAGCGAGAACGTTTACCAGATCCACCGCGGCTTGGGCATCAGGAACAACGTAGATAGCGCTCCCTCCATTGATTGCCTCTCTCGCCACGTCCGCGGTTGGAAGCGTCGCGAGTTGACTCTCGATTTCGGCAGAAACTGACTCCGCAAGGTGTTGCGACGTAGTCACCAGAACTGCTGAGGCCGTTGTGTCGTGTTCCGCCTGGGCCAGCATGTCGGCCGCAATCACTCGTGGCTCTCCCTCCTCAGACAGGATGACAATCTCGGTCGGGCCCGCGACGAAATCGATACCTACATCGCCCGCCAGCAATTTCTTCGCAGCCGCAACATAGACGTTCCCTGGTCCCACAATCCGATTCACGCGACCAATCGTTTCCGTACCGTATGCCATCGCGGCGATCGCCTGCGCTCCGCCCACCCGATACACTTCACTGATTCCCAGCATGTGGGCACAACCCAATATCTCGGTGGAAGGCTTTGGCGAAGTGACACAGATGCGCGGCACCTCGGCTGTCTGCGCAAGCACGGCGGTCATGAGCAGAGTTGAGGGAAGCGGATACCTGCCCGAAGGAATATAGCAGCCCACAGCATCGAGCGGGCGCACTATCCAGCCGAGTTTACGGCCAGTAGCAAACTCTCTAAAGCTTTCCCGGGGCAGTTGCGCCACCGCATACTCCCGAATGTTGGATGCAGCAGCTTCGACAGCCCTGCATACCTCAGGTTTCATGCGTGCGGCGGCCTCGGCAAGCTCCTCTGGAGGAACACGTAACGGCAAGTCGCCCAAGCCATCGAATTGGCGGGCATACCGCAGTAGCGCCGCGTCACCTTCGTGCCGTACCGCCTTCAGGATGGGGCCAACGACAGGCTCGTATTGCGCGAGATCACTCCTGTGGTTAGGCTTCACCTCGCGAATGTCGCGAATGGGAATAATCTTAATCATCGGCGCTACATCACGATCTTGTTCAGCGGATACTCCACGATTCCTTGGGCACCGGCCTCTTTCAAACGCGGAATAATACTGCGCACCGTCGTTTCTTCTATTATCGTGTTCACCGCCACCCATGTGTTGTCACTCAACTGGCCGATGGTAGGATTCTTCAACGCCGGCAGTACATCAAGCACGCTCTGCAGATCCTCTTTGCGCACATTCAACATCAAGCCAACCTTGCCCAACGCGTTCATTGCGCTCTCCAGCAGGAGCTTTATATCCTGCAGCTTTTTGCGTTTCCAAACGTCGTCCCAGGCATCCCGGTTCGCAATCAGCTGCGTGTTCGATTCCAGTACTGTTTCGAGTATTCGTAATTTGTTCGCGCGAAGCGATGAGCCCGTCTCCGTGACTTCTACGATGGCATCCGCCAGTTCAGGAGGTTTTACTTCCGTCGCGCCCCAGCTAAACTCGACGCGTGCTTTCACACCTCTGCCTGCCAGATAACGCTTCGTAGTGCTTACCAATTCGGTGGCGATAGTCTTTCCTTGAAGATCTTCCACTTTGTGGTACGGCGAGGATTCCGGTGCTGCCAGTACCCACCGCACCCGCCCAAAGCTCTGCTTGGCATAGATCAAATCGGCCACTGTCTCTACATCCGCTTCGTTTTCTTCCACCCAATCGCGCCCTGTCAGACCCGCGTCCAACACCCCATCCTGAACATAACGCGCCATTTCTTGCGCACGGATCAACATGCACTCGATTTCCGGATCATCTATCGCCGGATAATAACTGCGGCTGGCCGTCGTGATTGCGAATCCGGCCTTGCGAAACAGTTCAACGGTGGCGTGCTCGAGACTGCCCTTGGGAATCCCTAATTTGAGCGTCATCATTTGGCCGCTCCATAAACCGACGCCGGATTATAGACGGGAGCCTCGGTTTCGGTCCAAGCCCCATCTCCATAGGTGCGATAGAAACAGCTCTCGTACCCGTTATGACAGACGCCTGGACCGATCGGCTCCGCCATCACCAGCAGGGCATCGCCGTCGCAATCGGTGGCGATAGATTTCAGCATCAGGTAATGCCCGGAGCTCTCTCCTTTGGTCCAGAGCTTGTTCCGGGAGCGGCTGAAGAAAGTCACATGCCCGGTAGCGACAGTCCTGTCAAATGCCTCACGGTTCATATAGCCGACCATCAACACACGGTGAGTCCGGGAGTCCTGGACCACGGCCGTGATGAGGCCGTTCTGCTTATCAAAATCGAGAAGTTCACTCATTCCATTTTCCGCAACAAAAAAGCCCGCCTGGTGCTCCGGCGGGCCTATCGCAATCTCTTCAGTAGTTGAACTAGTAAAACGCGCAAGGCCCTAGGAGACGGTGAATGTGCCGTGAACGGGATGGCGATGCGCTAATCCAGACATGAAATTTCATGATAGCAAGCGCCGGAAGCCGCACTTCTCAAGAGTGAAATACCGCGCTATCATTGAAACAATTTTGTACGAAAATGTAGTGAGGAAAGGCTTGTGGAAAACCAGTTTTTTTCATGCCCGATTGGCGCTGATTGGCTGAGATTGGCTTGTGGACATAAGTTATCCGACGCAATTTTGCTTGAGTTGCGTTAGCTCCTAAGTTACGTTGAACGAGTTCCTAATTATGGCTGTTCGCGAAATCTCTCTCGACCATCCGCTTCCCGACAATCTTGACGCGGAACGCTTCGTCTTAGGCGCCATTATGAGTAGCGAGACAGCGTTCTTGCAGGTGGCGGGAAGTCTTTCGGCTGACGACTTCAGCCTGGAAAAGCACAAGCGCATTTTTATGCGCATGACGGAGTTGCATGATCGCGGCGACGTCATTGATCGCGTAACTCTTGCCAACGAGTTGATGCGCCATGGCCAACTCCAGTCGGTAGATGGCCTCAGCTATCTCGTTTCTTTGGATGATGGACTTCCTCAGCTTCATAACCTTGAAAATTACGTAAGCATTGTCAAGGAAAAATCCTTGCTCCGCCGCATCATCAATGTTTCGCAGGACACCATCAATCGCTGCTTGGCCTGCGATGATGAAGCACACGAAATTCTCGGGGTAGTGGAAGACGCGTTCATGAAGCTGGGCGATGTCCAGGCAAAGAACGCACTCTCCAGCCCCGCGCAGATTATCACGGAATACGACGGCGGCATCAACGCCTTCCTCGATACGACCAAGCGCATCAAAGGTATCAGTACCGGCTTCATGAAGTTCGATGAGATGACCGGCGGTCTTCGCGAAGGCGAGCTCATTATCCTTGCAGCCCGCCCGGCGATGGGGAAGACCGCGCTGGCGCTGAACATGGCCTACAACGTCGCTACGAATAAAACCAATCCGAAAGCCGTCGCCATCTTCTCGCTCGAAATGTCGAAGGAATCGCTGCTGACGCGCCTAATCTGCGCCGCAGCAATGGTAGACCAGCAACGTTTCCGCGCCGGCTATTTAAATGCAGACGAACGCCATGCACTCCAGAACGCGATGTACAACATGGTGGAATCGCCCCTGTTTATTGACGATACGGCCGGCACTAACCTGATGGATGTTCATTCAAAACTGCGACGATTGCAGGCCGAACATGATTTGGGCCTGGTTGTCATTGACTATCTGCAGTTAATGCAAGGTCGGGGACGTTTTGAAAATCGCGTGCAAGAGATCAGCTCGCTGTCTCGTGGTTTCAAATTGATGTCGAAGGAACTGCGAGTGCCATTTCTCGTGCTTTCACAGTTGAGCCGTGCTCCAGAAACTCGTCCCGGCGATCATCGTCCCATGCTCAGCGACTTGCGCGAGTCGGGCAGTATCGAGCAGGACGCCGACATGGTGGGCTTCATTTTCCGAGAAGAGGTCTATCGGCCCGACAAAGAGAGCTTAAAGGGAACGGCGGAACTAATCCTGGCTAAGCAGCGTAACGGCCCAACCGGTCGTGTGAAGCTGGCCTATATGAACCGGTTTACTAAGTTCGAAAATCTGGCCGCGGATACAGGCGAGGACGATACGCCGTTTGAGTAAACGGGCATTTTCTCCAGCCTCCTAGAAGCTCAAACAAATCTTCCCGAAGTGTTGCTGCTGCTCCATGTAGCGCAACGCTTCGGCCAATTCGGTCCATTTGAACACTTTATCGATGATGGGCTGCATCCGATGAACCTCGATCGCCCGGTTCATCCGCTCGAACATTGCCCGCGAGCCGACATAGATGCCTTGCAGCCGAATGCTATTCATCAGAATGGATGCCGGATCAGCCGTAGCTCCACCGCCGCTTAGCACTCCAATCATGCTGATGGTCCCCTGCATGCGAACGGCTCGCAGGGAGCGGGGCAACGTGTCGCTTCCGCCAACTTCGATGACATGATCCACGCCTCTACCGCCGGTCAGCTTCCGCGCCTCGTCTTCCCACTTTGGCGCGTGTTTGTAGTTGACTGTCTCATCTGCGCCGAGTTGCCGTGCACGTGCCAGTTTCTGATCGCTGCTCGATGTCACAATCGCGCGCAGACCCGCGAGCTTTGCAAACTGCAGCGCAAACATGGAAACGCCACCGGTGCCCTGAAGCAGAACCGTCTGGCCAGGGAACGTCGGCGTGTGCTCGAACAAAGCATGCCAGGCCGTCACGGCAGCACACGGCAAAGCAGCCGCGTCTTCGTGCGATAAATGCGCAGGGACAGAAACGAGCCCTTCCTCAGAAAAGACAGCGAACTCGCGGAGCACTCCGTCGATTGCGCCACCGAGCGCGGATGCTCCCTTTTCCGGGGTAACCGGACCATCTACCCACTTCTGCATAAAGGAGGCTGCCACGCGATCTCCCCCTTTGAAGCGAGTAACATTCGGCCCCACTTCCTCGACAACTCCGGAGCCGTCGGAGAGCGGAACCATCGGGCGTTTCATCTTCGGGTTGTAGACACCCCTGACAACCATGTAATCGCGATAGTTCAGAGAAGCGGCTTTCATTCGTACCAGCACTTCACCGGTACCGGGGCGCGGCATCTCGTGATCAACAAGCGCCAACTTGTCTAATCCAAACTCCTGTATCTCAAACGCTTTCATTGGCGAGCTCCTGGGTAAACGCCACCACCTGCTGCAGTTTCTCGCGTGCCGCTCCGCTTTCGATAGATTCGGTTGCCAGCGCAACAGCTGCCTTCAAGTCGTCCGCCTTTCCCGCAGCCAGCAGCGCTGCAGCCGCATTCACAACAACAACGTCCCGCTTCGGGCCAGTCCCACCATGCAGAATGGTCTGGATAATTTGGGCATTGATTTCGGCATCGCCACCCTGTAGGTCTTGAAGGCTACTCGGAGGAACTCCAAAATCCCCCGGCGTCCATTGACCCTTTTGTACGCGTTGATCCTCCACCTGGAACACGGTTGTGAGGCCAGTTGTTGTAATTTCATCCAGCCCATCCGATCCATGCACGACGTAAGCACGTTGGACGTTTAATCGCGCAGCGGCAAGCGCCAGCATCTCGGCCGCGCGCACCGAGAATGCGCCCATCAGTTGCACCCGCGCCCGCAAGGGATTTGTTAAAGGCCCGAGCATGTTGAACACGGTCCTGCCTTTCAACCGCAGCCGTGCTTCCTGCACGTGCTTCATTCCGCGATGCACAACCGGTGCAAAAAGAAATCCGATGCCTGTCCTCCGGATACACTCGACCACCTGTTCGGTGGAGAGGCTTACGGGAACCCCGAGCCGTTCCAATACATCGGCGCTGCCGCATTGGCTGGAAATACGCCGGTTTCCGTGTTTGGCTACTCGCAGTCCCGCTCCCGCCACGACAAACGCAGTGGCCGTCGATATGTTAAAGGTCTGCGCTCCATCGCCGCCGGTACCACAGTTGTCCAACAAGAGTTCATCCGTTCCGTCCGACGGTATTGGGAGGCTAAGGTCTCGAATCGCCGAAGCAAACCCGACAAGTTCCGCAACCGTTTCGCCTTTGCGCCGCAAATAGTCCAGCACGCGGGCAATGCTCCCCGTCTCCATTTCGCCGGAGAGCATTTTGCGCATCAATTCATAAGCTTCTTCTTGAGTCAGGTGAACGGAATTGCGAAAAGGAAGGTCAACCGTTCGTTCCCCACTCATTCGATCACCAGCATCTGCAAACTACACATTCCACCCACCATTTATCTTTAGTTGAAGGCTGCAACAATCGAAGGCCGCAGCACCACGTGTAGCTTCCAACGGAAACCAACAACAATGGTTCTGTAACAACATTCGAATAGCCCGAAGCGTTTTCAAAACAAAGCCGAATAGACGCTTACCCGGAGCCTGCCTGTCCCATGAACCAAATCACTGCTAGTTCAGGGTCACCTGGCAGGAAAGATGCACACTTCTTCGCATTCCTCCATATAACGTACAAGCAGTCCGGTACCTTCTCCCAAAGCACATACCGCTATTGTGTCATTCAGCATAAAAGGTTTTTGCGATTTCATCGATTTAATCCACCCGTTCCACAGAAACTCAAAAATCTATTACGCTAGAACGTACCGGGAATAAACGCGGAGAACAAAAATTGCTCGCCCGCTCTCCGGTTCTGGTAGAGGAAACATCGAATGCTCGTCGTCATGAAGGCTCAAGCAGGTCCCGCCGATATAGCTCGGGTCTGCGAACGGATTGAAAGCCTGGGATTCAAATCCCATATTATTCCCGGAGAGCAACGTACGGCGGTTGGCATTACCGGTAATAGGGGGCCGGTGGATCCGGCCGAGTTTGCAGACATACCCGGCGTCGCCGAGGCCATTCGCGTATCGAAGCCTTACAAACTTGTCAGTCGGGAAATGAAACCGGATGGAACAGTCGTGTCGATCAATGGCGTTCCGGTTGGGGGTCGGGAGATCGTTCTTTGTGCCGGGCCGTGTTCGGTGGAAAGCCGCGAGCAGATACTGGAGTCGGCGCACGCCGTCAGGGCCGCCGGCGCACAACTGCTTCGAGGCGGCGCGTACAAGCCGCGCACGTCCCCATATAGCTTCCACGGCCTTGGTGAGGAAGGTCTACGTTATCTCGCCGAGGCGCGCGAGGAGACAGGGCTGGGCATTGTCACCGAGGCCATGGACACCGAAACGTTCGATCTCGTCGAACATTACGCGGACTGCGTGCAAATCGGTGCACGCAACATGCAGAATTTTTCGCTGCTGCGCCGTGCGGGCCGGTCCCGTAAGCCCATTCTGTTGAAGCGCGGCATGTCCTCGACTTTGGAAGAGTTCCTGATGGCAGCCGAATACATCCTTTCGGAGGGCAACTACAAGGTTGTCCTTTGCGAACGCGGAGTTCGTACGTTCGCCGATCACACACGCAACACGCTCGACCTTAGTGTTGTACCCGCTGTGCAAGACCTCAGTCATCTGCCCATTATTGTCGATCCGAGCCACGGGACGGGAAAGCGCGACAAGGTACTTCCAATGGCGCTGGCCGCCATTGCAGCGGGCGCATCCGGAGTGATCGTTGAAGTACATCCCGCACCGGAACGGGCCCTTTCCGACGGCTATCAGTCCCTGGATCCCCAGCAGTTCGCGGAACTGGCGGATGGGTGCCGGGCCATTGCAAACCTCCTTGCGAGCCGCCGTCAAACACTAGCAGTCGTTTAGAACGCGGTTCTTCACTGATTTGCTGAGATCTGTTCCCACCGTGTGAATCATACGAGGGGAGACCATTGAATGACAAACACCAAGCGCGCTTGGACCGGCCTTGTAGCCGGAGCTGCCGGCGGACTGGTGGGAGCCCTTGTGATGAACCAGATTCCACCGCTATGGAGCGCTGTTTACAAGTCGTTCTGCGAAGCGGAAGGTTGCGGTCACCAACGGGAGGTTGGGAATGAAGACGTTGAAGCCACGCGAAACGCTGCTCAGGCCATCGCCGGGCACTTGTTGGACAGAACGCTATCAGAACAGGAACTCGATACGGCCGGTCCCGCTCTTCACTACGCGATCGGGGCGCTGATGGGCGCTCTCTACGGGGTTGCCAGCCATAGGATGCGGATACTTCGGGCTGGCCGCGGAACGGTCTATGGAGGCGTTGTTTGGCTGCTTGGGGATGAAATTGGCATGCCCGCTTTGGGGCTATTGGGCCCACTCAAAAAAACACCGCTTTCTTCCCAGCTGAGCGCGCTCGGTTCCCACGTGGCATACGGCTTTGCAACAGATTTTGTCAGCCGCTTGGTTTTGGGAAACAATCGAACCTGAGCATCAAATTAGGCCGCTTGCTTCTTGCCGGAAGCGGAAAACCATGCGTTCTGCATCGGCAGCTTCGCTCATAGCGGCTCACGGGGCGTTGGGATTATCGCATGAACCCTGGTGGTTTTCCCGAGCCGAGATACACTAACGGTTGGCCTAGACGTCGCTATTCCAACGTTTGGTGCCCACCCAGTCTATGAAGATTCACGAGTACCAGGCGAAGGCCATTCTCGCCAAATACGACGTACCTGTGCCGCGTGGCGAAGTCGCTTACACGGTAGAGGAAGCCGAAGCGGCCGCGAAGAAAGTAGGCGGCAGCGTGGTCGTTAAAGCCCAAATTCACGCGGGCGGACGCGGCAAAGGTGGTGGCGTCAAGATCGCGAAAGACTCAACCGAGGCCGCCGAAATTGCCAAAAAGATGCTGGGCATGACTCTGGTCACGCACCAAACCGGACCCGAAGGCCGTCGAGTGGAACGATTGCTCATTGAGGAAACGCTTCCGATTGAACGCGAACTCTACCTCGGTATCGTTCTCGATCGGGCCTTGGGCGAATCGATCTTTATGGCCTCGAAGGAAGGCGGTATGGAGATTGAGGAGGTTGCCGCTAAAACTCCTGAGCTTATCTTGAAGGAGCCGTTGGTGCCGGGGTTCGGCCTTCAGCCTTATCAGGCACGCAAACTCGCCTTCGGAATGGGCATCCCTACGCCGAGCGTTAATGCCGCGGCCGCGGCCATGATGGCCTTGGCGAAAGCCTATATCGCCATTGATGGGTCGCTCGCCGAAATCAACCCATTCATCCTGACGAAGGATGGCAAAGTCTATGCGCTCGACGCCAAAATCAACCTTGACGATAATGCAATGTACCGCCATAAGGACCTGCATGAGCTTCGCGATCTCAACGAAGAAGATCCGCTAGAGGTTGAGGCGTCGCGCTTTGGCCTGAACTATATAAAACTGGACGGCAACATTGCTTGCATGGTCAACGGGGCGGGCCTTGCTATGGCGACCATGGACATTATCAAGTATGCCGGCGGCGAGCCGGCGAACTTTCTCGACGTCGGAGGCGGCGCAAGCGCTGAACAAGTGAAGAACGCCTTCCGCATTCTGCTATCTGACTCGAGCGTGAAGGCCGTCCTCATTAACATTTTTGGTGGAATTCTCCGCTGCGACACCTTGGCTAACGGAGTAATAGCCGCTGCCCGCGAACTCGACTTCAAAATTCCCGTCGTTGTTCGCATGGAAGGCACCAACGTGGAACTGGGCCAGAAGATGTTGAAAGACTCGGGACTGAACTTCACCGTAGCCGATGGAATGAAAGATGCTGCCGAGAAGGTGGTGGCTTTAGCACAATGAGCGTACTTGTAGACGAAAAAACCAAACTGTTGTTCCAAGGCTTCACCGGCCGCGAAGGAACTTTCCACGCCCAGCAGGCAATTGCCTATGGAACAAACGTGGTGGGCGGCACAACTCCCGGTAAAGGCGGCCAAACTCATCTTGACAGGCCCGTTTTCAACACTGTGGAAGAAGCAGTAAAAGAAACGGGTGCCAATGCCTCCGTCATTTTCGTACCTCCCCCGTATGCAGCCGATGCCATCATGGAAGCGGCCGATACTGGCATTCCTCTGATCGTCTGTATCACTGAAGGCATTCCTGTAACCGATATGGAACGAGTTTGGGCCTATCTGAAAACTAAGTCCGCCATTCGTTTGATCGGCCCTAACTGTCCGGGCGTAATCACACCCGGCAAGTGCAAGATCGGCATCATGCCAGGGCACATCCATAAGCCGGGGAACGTCGGCATTGTCTCCCGCTCGGGCACGCTGACCTATGAAGCAGTCGGCCAGCTGACGAAACTCGGCATCGGTCAATCGACGTGTATCGGAATCGGCGGCGATCCGATCGTTGGCACCACGCACACCGATGCGATCCGGTTGTTCAATGAAGATCCGGACACACACGCGATCATCATGATCGGCGAAATCGGCGGCAACGCCGAAGAGACAGCGGCAGCTTATATCAAGGCACATGTTAAAAAGCCGGTGGTGGGCTTTATCGCCGGGCAAACGGCGCCTCCCGGACGGCGCATGGGCCATGCAGGAGCGATCATATCCGGGGGCTCCGGAAGGGCCGAAGACAAGATCGCGGCCATGGCTGATGCCGGCATTATCATTTGCCCGTCGCCAGCATTGATGGGCGAAAAGATGCAGCAGGCACTCAATTCCAGGCATTAAATCGAGAATTTCTTACTTAGGACTTTTTCTAATCAATGGCTCTTGAACGCACATTTGCAATGATCAAACCCGACGGGGTGGAAACCGGCCACGTGGGCGATATCCTCAATATCATCGGAGACAACGGTTTTCGCGTCGCGGGCATGAAGCGAATCCGCCTATCCAGGCTCGAAGCGGAGGCTTTCTATGCCGTTCACAGAGAGCGGCCGTTTTTCCCCGGCCTCATTAATTTCATGACCGAGGGCCCCGTAGTCGTGCTGGTCCTGGAGCGTGAAGATGCTATCGCCAGATGGCGCGAAGTGATGGGAGCAACAAATCCCGCCAATGCAGCGGAGGGCACCATCCGTAAGCGCTTCGCGGAAAATATTGAGCGCAACTGCGTTCACGGCTCCGACGCGCCGGAGACCGCTGCGCAGGAGATTCCGTTTTTCTTCAGCACCGCCGAGCTTCTTTAGCCATATCTACTAATGCCTGAAGCGCTATCAAAAAAGGCGGTGCTGGTTACTGGCGCCGCCGGATTCATCGGCAGTCACCTCACCGACCGCTTGTTGCAGGAAGGTCAGACAGTTGTAGGCATCGACAACCTGTCGCGAGGAACGCGCGCCAATCTATCCAGTGCCCTGAATCATCCGGCATTTCATTTTTTCGAAGGCGATCTTGTCGATCTTCCGGCATTCCGTGAGCTCGTGGCTGGCTTCCATTTCGATATGGTTTGGCACATGGTGGCCAATTCTGACATCGGCGCCGGTGTTGCGGACCCCAATGTCGATTTGCGCGACACCTTCCAAACCACGTTCAACACACTGCTCATCATGCGTGAGCGGAGCATTCCGAAGCTTGCATTTGCGTCGACTTCGGCGGTCTATGGTGTTCACGACGCCATTCTCACCGAGGATACAGGCCCTCTGTTTCCGATTTCAAATTACGGTGCAATGAAGCTGGCTTCTGAAGCCCTCATCAGTGCTGCCGTGGAAAGCTATCTGCAGCGGGCCTGGATTTTCCGGTTCCCGAACGTGATTGGGTCCCGGGCTACCCACGGCATCATCTTCGACCTGTTAACAAAGCTCAGCAAGAATCCGCCGGATCTCGAAGTTCTGGGCGACGGAACTCAACAAAAGCCATATCTGCACGTCTCAGAACTGATTGAAGCCATGCAGGTGATCTGTGATAAAGCCGATGCTCCGCTGAACTGGTTTAACATCGGGCCGCCAGACGAAGGCGCCACCGTTCGCCAGATTGCCGAAGCGGTTCGTCGGGAAGCCACGCCATCCAAGCCCATTCGCTTTACGGGCGGCAATAGGGGTTGGGTCGGCGATGTTCCCCGTTTTCGCTACTCCATAGACAAATTGAAACGCCTCGGCTGGAGCCCCCGGATGACGTCTATTCAAGCCGTGGAACAGGCCGTAGGCGAAATTCACCAGGAGTTCCTAGCCCGCCGTCTTTAATTTCATGCAGCTTGTTATTATCGCCGGGGGGAAAGGCACCCGTCTCAAAGAACGTCTTGGGCACCTGCCCAAGCCCATGGTTAAAATTGGCGGCAAGCCGCTCCTCGAGCACCAAATCGTTCTTGCCCGCGAACATGGTATCACTGAAATCCTGCTCCTTACCGGCTATGGCGCCCGCCACATCGAACATTACTTCGGCGATGGCTCACGCTGGGGCGTTCATCTCCAGTACCACTTGGAATGCAAGCCCCTAGGTACAGCAGGGGCGGTATTGGACGCGTTCGACAAACTCCAGGCCAGATTCATCGTTATGTATGGCGACACCATGCTGAATGTGGATCTCCGGCGCTTTGCCGAAGCCCATCCCTCGGGCGCAAGCGCAACGCTGTTTCTTCACCCTAACGATCATCCCCAGGATTCCGACCTTGTAGAGGTGAACGATGCCAACGACGTAGTTGCGTTCCATCCTTATCCCCATCCTCCCGACCGCTACTTCGCCAACCTTGTAAACGCCGCGCTGTACGTGGTCGAGAAGGACTCGCTCATCTCCTGGTACCACGGCCGCGATACCCATACATATCCGCTCGATTTCGGTAAACACGTCTTCCCTGCCCTACTCGAAAACGGCTCGCGATTGCATGGTTATGTCAGCCGCGAATACATCAAGGATGCCGGGACGCCAGCGCGGCTGGATCGGGTAATTGCACATTACGAATCGGGACGTATCCAGAACGGCTCCCTCTCCACGTCTCTTCCGGCAATCTTCCTTGACCGGGATGGAACCTTGAACGACGACAAGGGCTGGCTGCACTCTCCCGATCAGATGCACCTTCTGCCCGGTGCTGCAGAAGCTGTGCGCGCGATAAACGAATCTGGTCGGCTCGCCGTCGTGATTACAAATCAGCCCGTAATAGCGCGCGGCGAGTGCACCGAAGAGGGTTTAAAGTTGATCCACAACAAGCTGGAGTGGCTGCTGGGCGAATGGAATGCTTATCTCGATGGCATCTACTTCTGCCCTCATCATCCCGATAAAGGCTTCCCGGGAGAGCGGGAGGAATTGAAGTTCGTATGCAGTTGCCGTAAGCCCGCCCCCGGTTTGCTGGAAGTTGCGGCCAAGGAGATGAATATCGATCTCCGCCGCTCCTGGATGATTGGCGACCGCGATGCGGACGTCCAGGCCGCAGCCAACTTTGGAATCCGCTCCGTTCTCGTTCGCACCGGCCGAATGGGTCCACAAAAATGCAATCCCGACGCTACTGCCGAGAACGTGCTTAACGCAGTTCACTTCATTTTGAATCAGCACGATCTTCAGTCATGATTATTACCCAAACGCCGCTGCGCATGAGCTTTGCCGGTGGGGGCAGCGACCTTCCGTCGTTCTATCGCCAATTCGGCGGGGCGGTGGTCTCCAGCGCTATCGATAAGTACATCTACGTTAACGTCAATAAAAAATTCGACGACTGGATTCGCGTAAGCTATTCACGAACAGAAGAAGTGGAATCGGCCGACCGTGTTGCCCACCCGATTGTTCGCGCCGCGCTGCAGAAACTGAACATTCCAGGCGGCCTTGAAATTACATCCATTGCAGATATCCCTTCACGCGGCACTGGCCTTGGTTCGTCCAGCTCCTTTACGGTTGGATTGCTGCTAGCCTTGCATGCCTATGAATCCCGGTACGTCTCGCCCGGCCAGCTTGCGGAAGAAAGCTGTACGGTAGAAATCGAACTCTGCGGCGAACCCATTGGCAAACAAGACCAGTATGCAGCGGCTTACGGCGGTCTGAACTTTTATCGATTTGAGCCGGATGATAGCGTGATCGTCGAACCCATCCTATGTTCGGGCGAAAGGCTTCACCAGCTCCAGTCCTCGCTCGTGACTTTCTACACTGGAACCACCCGCCAGGCCTCTTCTATTCTGGGGGAACAAAGCCAGCAGGCTCAGTCGAGCAAAACCACTCAGGACCTGCTCAAAAGGATGACGAAGCTCGCCTATGAATTGCGAGCTGAACTGGACAACGGAAACATCGGTGCACTCGGCGAGATTTTGGATGAAGGGTGGCGCCTCAAGCGGGAAGTTCATCGGGGCGTCAGCAACTCTGCTATCGACGAGTGGTATGCGGCGGCAAAAACGGCGGGAGCCATGGGCGGGAAACTACTGGGCGCGGGTGGTGGAGGATTTCTGACGTTTTTTGCTCCACCAGAAAGACACGCCGCCATCAGCGCTGCTTTAGGATTGCGTCAAATTGAGCTTTCCCTGGATCGTTCCGGGAGCCGGGTTCTGCTTTATCACAGCCCTCTATATACAAAGCGGGCATAAAAAAGGCAGCCACCCGATTCGCGGGCAACTGCCTTTTGAAAGCCGCGCAGCTAAGCTACTTTTGGCTCGAGGCTGGACGGGCTTTCCAAAGCATTAGCTAAAGCTCGTTTGGTCTTTTCGGCTAGATTGCGAAGGCGCGCATGCTTAGGACGGCTCAATTTACGCTCCACGCTGCGCCGGGCGCGCAAAAGCCGGATACGGACCGCAGTTTCGGACCATCCATGCTGCCGAGCAATTTCCTGGACCTTGAATCCTTCAATATAGTGCCCCTCTAAGACGACTCGGTCATTCGGCTTGCATTCCGTTAAGATGCGCTTCACATCAATGGCCGCTACGTTCATGCGGGGAGGCGCTTGTAATTCCGGCAGAGTCTGCGTCTGCGGTTCGCGGCGCAGAAAAGTTCGATGAATATTTAGCGCAATGCTATTGGTCCACGTAAGGACCAGATTCGGATCACGCAACTGTTCGCGGCGCTCCCACCCCTTCGCCCACGCCGCTTGGGCCGTATCAAGCGCGGCATCGTAAGAAAGTCCTCGCGATACCAGAAAACGTACTGTCAGGTTGAACCCTCGTTGATATGCTTTGCCGTAGTCTTCGTTTGTCATTTGATTTGGTTCACCGCTCCTAAAATCTTCTATCTCTTATATAAAGGCCATCAATCTCTCGTGCGGAGATCGTTCGCCCAATGGCCGGTATCTTCCGGACCATCCTTCCGGCAATAATCTAGGTGCTTATCACCGGCAGGATTACATGAGGCACTTTTAATGCCAAGCCATGCCAAGACTGCCACCCAGCAAATTCGCGACGATTAGGGGATTCAAGGCAAAGGATAAACCCTGTAAAGTCTAAGAGTTACGAGAAACAGAGCCGGTGGGTGGTACTAATTCGAGGACGCTGGAGCCGGAGCAAATCTTTCATGTGGCGGCAAAAATTGCTGCCTGAGGCCACCGGATCACGGAACGAAATACGTACAAGTACTAGGGGAGGGAAATTCAAGGTGCGCCCCGAAGAGGTGCTTCAGCTGACGTGCAAGAGCAAAAGAACCCGAACGGGCTCTCATGGGGAGGGATGATAAGTAAGCCAGCCTACAGAAAGATCTACTTGGCCGTTTCGGAGGAGGCTATCGGCTTTTCGAGCTTCTCAGGCTCCTCGGTCGCTGCCTTCATACTGTCGCGGAATGAGCGGATGCCCTTGCCTAGTCCCTGCCCGAGTTCGGGCAGTTTTTTCGGGCCGAAAACAAACAGCGCGACTGCCAAAATGATCAGCAGATGTTGGGGTTGAAGTAGTCCTTCGAGCATCAGAAAATCTCCAAAAGGGCGGATGGTATACACCGCCTCTCTAGATTGTATTACGATCTGCTTGCGGTGACGGATTTACTTTTCCGCTGGCTTCGTTTCGCGATTCTATCGGAGACCAGCCGGAGTTCGTTTCGCAAAAGGCGGTCACAAGGGCGGTTGACAAGTTTTCAGACCTCCGCTATAGTGCTGAAATGCCTGAACTATCAACAAGTTGGCACCCAGTCGCGCTGGGTGCCTGAAGTTCGGCACTCTCGCGACTTAGAGCAGAGACTATCCGGCGCTATTTATACTGAGCAAGCATCGGATGCGGGAGTGATAATAACACATGGCCAGTCCATCTGACGAAATCGTAGAAACGCCTGGTACTACAGATAGCGAAGACTATCGGGCTTTACTGGAGGACTACAGCAACCCCTCCACTCCCAACAGAACCGAGATCCTGCAGGGCCAAGTAATCAGTGTCTCCGCGAAAGAAGTCATTGTAGACATCGGCCGCAAAATGGAAGGTTTGGTTCCTAGCGAGCAGTTTACTCAGATGGATGGTAGCCCGTCCGTGAAACCGGGCGACATCATCGAGGTCATGCTTGATCAAAGTGGGCAGCTGGTGGATGGGTATCTCCTGCTGTCTTACGAGAAGGCACACCGCCGACACGTTTGGGAACAGATTGAACAGGCGGCGGCGGCGGGAACGCCCCTGGTCGGCCGGGTGACCGGCAAGACCAAAGGCGGCCTTAATGTGGATATCGGAATCACAGCTTTTTTGCCCAGTTCTCAAATCGAAGTCCGGCCCGTACACCACCTGGATGGATACCTTGGCCGGGAGCTGGAAGTTCGCGTATTAAAGACTAACCGGCATCGCGGGAATGCTGTTGTTTCTCGCCGAGTCCTTATAGAGCAGGAGTCCCAGGATCGCAAGCTGCAGGTCTTGGATCACATCGTCGAAGGAGGAGAAGTAACGGGTACGGTCAAGAACTTGACCGAATACGGAGCTTTCGTGGACCTCGGCGGTATCGACGGATTGTTGCATGTAAGCGATTTGTCGTACGGCAATGTGAGTCACCCCTCCGCCGTAGTCCAGGTCGGCGACCAGATTACTGCTAAAGTCCTTAAGTTTGACAGGGCAAAGGAACGTATTTCCCTCGGCTTAAAGCAGATGTTGCCGGATCCGTGGACCAATATTAATGAGCGTTATCCGTTACAAGGCCACGTGATCGGACGGGTGGTCAGCGTAACCGATTACGGTGCCTTCGTTGAGCTTGAGCCAGGGGTGGAAGGGTTGATTCACATCTCTGAAATGACCTGGAGCCGGCGGATGAAGCATCCCGCGAAAGTCGTCCATGTAGGGGATGAGGTCGAGGCCGTCGTTCTTGAAATCAAGCCGAAAGAGCGGCGGATTTCATTAGGAATCAAGCAGCTTGAGGCCGATCCCTGGACGACCGTTGCCGACCGTTACAGCATCGGCTCGGTGGTAGAGGGGCGAGTCCGGAAGCTCGCTGAGTTTGGCGCATTTATTGAGATCGAAGAAGGCGTGGACGGTCTGGTGCACATCTCGGACATGTCTTGGACGGCGCGCATCAAGCATCCTTCGGAATTGATGAAGAAGGGGCAGATCGTTCAGGCGGTGATCCTCAACATCGATGCCGCCCATCGTCGCCTTTCGCTCGGGATCAAACAGCTTCAACCGGACGCATGGGAGACCTTCTTCCGTGCCCACCAGGTGGGCGATCTGGTGCGCGGAAAGGTCTGCCGCGCGGCTCAGTTTGGAGTGTTCGTCGAGTTGCTTCCAGGGGTGGAAGGATTGTGCCACCGCTCGGAGATCGCCGGCGATACCGGCCGGCACCGGTCAAAGCTTCCCGAAGATACCTCTCCCCTGCCTATCGGTGAGGAATTCGATTTCAAGATCGTAAAGGTGAATGAAGCACAAAAGCGGATTGGACTAAGTCTGCGCGCGGTGGCCGACGATGAGGAACGGAACCGTCTGGAAGATTATAAGCGGCAAGCGGCTGCTGCGACGTCTACGGTAGGAGACGTTATCAAGCAGCACAAATCCGAAGAGACGGCCGATGAGAGATGAGTAAGCATGACGAAAGCTGAATTGATCGAAGAAGTTTCGAAAGCGGTTGAATTGACCCGCAAAGATTCGGAAGAAATTGTAGAAACAATATTCCAAAGCATTGTCGGAAGCCTTCAGAAGGGCGATAAGATCGAGATTCGCGGTTTTGGCAGCTTCCGTACCCGCCAGCGTCAGCCTCGTGTAGGCCGCAATCCCAAGACCGGATCCCGCGTGGAAGTGCCTTCAAAGAGAATTCCGTATTTTAAGCCCAGTAAGGAATTACGGGACACGGTAAACCAGTCCGGAAAGGCGAGTGCAACCTCGAATGGGTCCCCTAACAGCGATGAAATCCTTGAGCCGGCAAGTGAAGTAAACTCCTCTGGCTCCTGAGGCCTCCTGACCACCATGGCCCACTTGTGGACGCCTTGGCGATCCACTTACATGAAAGAAAAGCACGAGGCGAGCAAGTGTATCTTCTGCGCGGCAGCCGAAGCTACAGCAGATGAGGTGAACCTGCTCATCTATCGAGGCGAGCATTGCTTTGTTATCCTGAACCGGTATCCGTACACGAGCGGCCATCTCATGATCGCTCCTTACCAGCATGTTTCCCGGTTATTGCAGGTAGGCAGCGAAGTCACCGAGGAAATGATGGGTTTGGCTCGTCTCGCTGAACAGAACCTGGAAGAAATCTACCATCCGGACGGCCTCAATCTGGGAATGAATCTCGGCGAGGCTGCCGGCGCCGGAATCGAGCAGCATATCCACCTTCATGTGTTGCCCCGCTGGAAGGGTGATGCCAACTTCATGACGACCGTAGGAGGCGTACGGATTATGCCAGAGGATCTGAACGAGACGTACCGGAAGCTACGGCCCAAATTCGCGAACGGCTAAGGCCGACCTAGCTGCCGGGCGCAAGGGGAGACTCGTCGTAGTGCTGAAGCAAATCGGCTGGATCGGCGTAGATTGCGATGCAGCCCGCCTTTCTCAGTGCTGGCTCAGGAAATCCGCCGCAAAGCACGCCCACTATCCGCATCCCAGCCCGGGTGGCAGCTTCGCCGTCATACGGACTATCACCTACTACGATGACATCCTTTTTTTGGACATCGTTCTTTAAGCGTTGTAGGGCGGCTTCGAAAATATCCGGATGTGGTTTGGACCGCTCCGCATCGGCTGACGACGTTTTGATCTCCACCAGGTCCTCTATATTCGCTATCTTTTCGTAAGTTTTCACTTCATCGGCTTTTCCCGACGAGGCCAGCCCAACCTGTTGGCCGCATTTCTTGACCTTTTCAAATAGCTCCCGAACCGACGGGAAGGGCCGTACTTTCGGCAGGTACTTCTCTTTGAAGAGGGAGCTGCGATATTCCTCGATGGCTTTACCGTTTTGCTTGAGTTCCTCGTCGCTGAGAAACACCGGCAGCAGTTGGTCGCCGCCTTTTCCAATCTGGCTGCGTATTTCTTCGTAAGGAATGGTGCGGCCAAAGTGTTGAAAAGCTTCCTGCCACGCTTTCGCGTGTAAATCCACGGAATCCAGCAAGGTTCCGTCAATGTCGAAGATGATAGCTTCTGGCATGTGGCTTTGTTCGTGTGGTCTTCCTTAAGATATTCAGCATCCAAGTAGTGTTTCCGCTTTCCTGAGCGTCATATACAGAGATGGGGTCCTCCAGTGCCGTTCCCGTGTCCATTCCTCCCGTGCCGGATGAGAAGCAATCAGCCCGAAAAGCCGGCCTTCACTACGCCATTCCCAAAGGGAAGGGCATCCAGCGACGGCGTGCTGGGAACGGCTTTGTCTATCTGGACGAGCAGGGCAAAATCATCCGTGACAAGGAGACCCTTGATCGCATTCGCTCGCTCGTAATCCCGCCGGCGTACACCTCAGTGTGGATCAGCCCCGACCCTTATGGGCACATTCAGGCTGTGGGTTGGGATGCGCGTGGCCGCAAGCAGTACCGCTACCATCCCGAGTATCGGAAGGTCCGAGATCTTGTAAAGTTTGATCGGATGCAGGCCTTTGGAAAGGTACTTCCCAGGATCCGTCGGGCCGTGGATCGGGACCTGAAGCTGCAAGGAATGCCGAAACGAAAGGTCCTTGCTGCCGTCGTAAAGCTTCTCGACACCACTTACATTCGCATCGGCAATGAGGAATATGCCGAGGACAATGGATCGTTCGGGCTCACTACATTTCGAAACCGACACGTGGAGATCCTGGGCGAAATGCTGAAATTTAAGTTTCGAGGCAAAAGCGGCCAGAACCATGAAATTAAGTTGCGGGATCCACGACTGGCCCGCATCTTACACAAGTGCAAGTGCATTCCGGGGAGTGCACTATTTCAATACATTGACGAACAGGGCCAACCCGCCAGTATCGAATCCGGGGACGTGAATGGATATTTGCGCGAGATCAGTGGAGGAGACTTTACCGCAAAAGACTTCCGGACCTGGGGTGGAACCTGTCTGGCCGCCGGTTACTTGCTTCAGAAGGGCGCTTGGGAGACCGCGAAAGAATTAAAATCCACCCTCGTCGAAGTGGTCAAGGACGTGTCCAGCAAACTAGGCAATAAGCCAGCCACTTGCCGCAAATACTATATTCATCCCGCTGTGTTGGACACGTACTCGGCTGGCACGCTCTGGGAAATGGCACAGGCCTATCGGGATAGCCGCAATGCGTACATTCATGAGCGTATCGTTTTATCCCTGATCGCTCCCTTGAAACGCGCCCGCAGAACAGCGGCGTAAGTTCCAGACCCTCCGGGCATTATCCTAATCGGCGGTAACGCTTCGGTCCTGTACGCATCCTCCAAGATGGAGGCGGAAAATTGGCAAGCAGCAAGGCGGAAGCAGTAGTAATTACGGGCGCAACCGCAGGTGTCGGGCGGGCGGTGGTACGGGAATTTGCACGTCGCAAGGCATGGATCGGCCTGATCGCCCGCGACAAAGACAGGCTCGAGGCGACGAAGCGGGAAGTAGAGCAACAGGGCGGCAAGGCATTGGCATTGCCGGTTGATGTTGCGGATGCGAACGCAGTCCAGCAGGCTGCTGACCGAGTTAACAACGAGTTCGGCAAAATCGATGTCTGGGTGAACGATGCCATGGCCACGATCTTCGCTCCAGTGACGGAAACCAAGCCCGCCGAATTTAAGCGTGCGACTGAGGTGACGTATTTGGGTTTTGTTTATGGCACCATGGCCGCCTTGAAGTACATGATCCCGGCGGACCGAGGGACGATTGTGCAAGTGGGCTCAGCCCTTGCTTACCGGTCTATCCCCTATCAAGCCGCTTACTGCGGCGCAAAACATGGCATGATCGGCTTCACCGACTCGTTGCGTTCTGAGTTGATCCATCGCAAGAGCAAAGTGCACCTGACAGTTGTGGATCTACCCGCAGTGAATACGCCCCAATTCAGCTGGTGTCGGACGAGGCTACCCAGACATCCGCAGCCTGTCCCTCCCATATTTCAGCCAGAAGTTCCGGCACGCGCGATCTACTGGGCGGCGCATCACAAGCGGCGTGAGGTTTACGTGGGGATGTCCACCTTGAAGGCCATCTACGGACAGGATGTGGCGCCATCGTTCGCCGACTGGTATCTCGGGGAGAGTGGATATGACTCTCAGCAAACTGCAGAACCTGTGCAGCCAGATCGCCCTGATAACTTGTTCGAGCCAGTAGCCGGAGACTTTTCTGCCCGAGGAATCTTCAACGAGCGAGCAAAGTCGTTCAGCCTGCAAAGCTGGGTTGATCTAAACCGGTGGCCAAGCGCCTTGATGGCCGGAGGCCTACTCGGCCTAGGCGCGTACTTATGGAAGAAGAATAATTAGCCTGTCAGACAGTTCTAGTTCCCAGCATTCGGTACAGCACTGAGGGCGCGCTGAGCTACCCAGGGGTCTGCCCCTACCCCATGCCGAATCGAGACGAAAATTAGCACTTTGGATTCGTTCTTGGCTTTTAACTCGCTCAAACTTTGGCCGGGTGGACAATAGGATCGATCATCGCGATCACTGGCGAAGATCAAACCTATTCTTGTTTGTAAGGAGACTTCATGGATTACAGCCGCCGAGACTTTGGCCGTCTTGCAGGCATAGGGGTGGCGCTGGGCGGAATCGCACCTCGCGTTAGAGCACAGGCTCAAGAGCCTAAAAAGAAAATCGGGTACTGCATTGTTGGTTTGGGGCGCATCTCGATGGATCACTTCATGCCGGCGCTGAAGATGTCGCAGAAGGCGCAAGTAACTGCCTTGGTAAGCGGCCATCGCGATAAGGCGGAAAAGACGGCCGCGGAATACAACGTTCCCGTCAAGAACATATACGACTACAAGAACTACGACGAGATTGCTCATAACAGCGATATCGACGCCATGTACATCGCGCTTCCCAACAGCATGCATGCTGAGTACACGATCCGCGCAGCGAACGCGGGAAAACACGTGCTCTGCGAAAAGCCGATGGCCACCTCGGTCAAGGATAGCCAGGCGATGATTTCGGCCTGCAAGGCGGCCGAAAAGAAATTGATGATCGCGTATCGCTGTCAGTACGAGCCCACGAATCTGCATGCGATCAAGTTGATTAAAGACGGTGCGCTTGGCACGATTCAGGCCATTGAGAGCGCCAATGGCTTCAACGAGAGGATGGGCGAGTGGCGGCTTAACAAAAAGCTCGCCGGGGGAGGTCCGTTGATGGACGTCGGAATTTATTCCCTGAATGCATGCCGCTACCTGACCGGAGAGGAACCGGTACATCTGGAGGGCTATTCGTCCGTAGTGGACCACGATGGGCGGTTCAAAGAGGTAGAAGAGAACTTATCGTGGACCATGAAGTTCCCCTCCGGCACCGTCGCTAGCTGCAATACGACCTATGGCGCAAGGATGGACGGCTATCTCCGGGTCCATGGCTCGAAGGGGGTGATTCACATGGAGCCGGCTTTTTCCTATCAGGGACTGCACCTGAAGGCCAATATCCAAGGACAGCCGGCGATCGAGGATCTCAATACCGAGAAGGATCCCTATCAATTCCTGATCGAGGGCGACTACTTTGCCGACTGCATCAACGAAAACAAGGAGCCGAAGACGAACGGCGAAGAAGGCCTTCGTGATATGCAGCTAATGGCTGAAATTTACAAGTCGTGCGGATTGAAGTTAGGGTGAAGGCGCTCCCGAGCAATCCTCCTTCGCGGTAGCTAAACGAAGTTTAACAGTCCTGGGAATAACCCCGGGGTACCGGGCCTACGTCTTTTTGCATAGAGACGGACAGAAGTCTCTCTGAGGAGAAACACAGTGAAGAAACAAATCTTTACACTCGCCCTTTCTGGCATTTTAGGAATTGGCATCGCCATGGCTGCACCGGCCCCCCAGGGCCAATCTGATTCCTCGCATGCACATCGAGGGATGGGTGGACGTCAGATGGATCCTGATCGAGAAGTGCAGAGATTGGGCAAGCTGCTCAACCTGACAGATGATCAGAAAAATCAAATCAAGCCGATACTGGCCGACCGCCAACAGCAAATGCAAAGCCTGATGCAAGACAGTTCCTTACAACCGAAGGAGCGACACGAGAAAATGCGCTCGATCATGGAGGACAGCAACACTAAAGTGAAGGCAGTCCTGAACGACGATCAAAAAGCTAAATTCGATCAAATGCAACAGCAGATGCGCGAGCGCATGCAGCAGCGGCGACAGGAACACCAGCAAAACGGCGAATCCGGCGGCAACGCAAATCAGTAGATCCAACCGGAGCGAGTGACAGAAGCAGCAACGCTGCCGTGGGGCCGTGAATGCCGAGCATTCTTCGTCCCCACGAAGGCTGCGTAATCTCCACAGCCCTTCGTGGCGTCCATTCGGCGGGAAGAAATGAAGCAGTTATCGTCCTGCAACAGTCAGATAGATGCCAGTTAATAAGTAATGGACAAATTAAAGGGACGGGATCCGACCGCAAGGCAAATTCTTGCGGTTGCACAGAAGAGTTTTGGTTACGAGGCGCTTCGTTCCGGCCAGGAGGAAGCAATCCGCACGCTTCTGGACGGCAAGGACACGCTGGTCGTCCAGCCAACTGGGTCGGGAAAATCGGCGATTTATCAGATCGCCGGTTTGATGATGGAGGGATCGGTGCTGGTCATATCGCCACTCATCGCGTTGCAAAAAGACCAGGTAGATTCCATTAATGCCCAAGAGGCGGACGAGGCTGTCGTGATCAACTCTACCCTTAGGGTCGCAGAATCTCGTGAAGCCCTTTGCAAGGTGGAGGGGGGTGACGCAAAGTATGTTTTCCTGGCGCCTGAGCAACTTCATAAGGAGGACCTCATCAGTTCCCTGAAGGAATCAAAGGTGTCCTTAGTGGTCGTGGATGAAGCCCACTGCATAAGCCAATGGGGGCATGACTTCCGGCCAGAATATCTTCAGATTGGAGATGCCATCGAAGAACTAGGGCATCCCACCATACTCGCCCTGACAGCGACCGCCTCTAAACGAGTTAGGCATGAGATCGTCAACTCCCTCGGGATGAAGAGCCCCAAGTTGCTGGTCCGTGGCTTTGACCGTCCCAATATCTATCTGCGAGTGGATCATTTTTCGAGCAAAGAAGAAAAGGTGGAAGCACTTGTTCGGCGTGCAAGCTGGGCAGAAAAGCCGGGCATTATCTACACCGGAACCCGTAAGAGTGCGGAGGAGATATCGCATTTGCTGAAGGGATCGGGCGTGAAGCCGCTCTTTTATCACGCTGGCCTAAAGGCAGATGAGAGAGCGGAGATCCAGGACCAGTTTATGAGGGGCCAGGCCGACGTGATCGTAGCAACAAATGCGTTTGGCATGGGAGTGGACAAATCCGATGTTCGGTTCGTCTATCACTTCGACATTTGTGATTCCCTTGACTCCTACTATCAGGAGATTGGGCGCGCGGGTCGGGACGGAGAGAAGGCCGAGGCAACGCTATTCTTCCGTACTGAAGATGTGGGTCTTCAAAAATTCCATGCTGGCGGAGAATATAAGGAGATAAAACTGGAACGCCTTCGGCTGATGCAGGAGTATGCCGACCTTACCTCTTGCCGGCGCGAGTTCCTTCTTCAGTACTTCGGAGACGATTTCCAGGGCCCCTGCGGCAACTGTGACAACTGCGAAGCCACGCTGGACAGCAATCAAGACCCCGATATCGAAGTGGATCCGAGCATCGGCACCAGGCGCGAGGTAGCATAAACGTGGCGCAAGCCTTTCCAGACGACGAGTGTTTCATGCGTCTGGCGATTGAAGAGGCGCGAATAGGAAGCGTGACGCCTGGAGCAGGTGAGGTAGGTTGTGTCATCGTGCGGGACGGCCTGGTTTTGGCGAGGGGGCATAACGAGGCCGAGCGCACTTTCGATCCGACCGCCCATGCGGAGATTGTTACGCTTCGCAAGCTGGGTCAATTGCTTCGGACCACGGATTACCGGGGCTGCACCCTCTACTGTACGCTGCAGCCCTGCAGTATGTGTACTGTCGCCTGCGTGTGGGGAAAAATCACGAGAATCGTCTACGGAGCTTCTCGGGACGACGTGCATAGCATGTACTTCGACTCAAAACACCTGAACGCAATCGATCTTGTTCGCGACGCCTTCCGCGAGGACATCGAAATCACGGGAGGCGTGCTCGCCGGTGAGTGCGTTGCGTTTTACTATCGTCCCGGCGAACATCCGCCCCGCGAAGAACAAGTGAATATTTAGCTTAAGTTACGACTTGGCCTGCGCCGCTTTCTCTAACTCGCTCCACTCCTCATCTGACAACTGAATACTGGCGGCACCGACATTCTCCTCCAGATGTGCAACAGAGGAGGTACCAGGAATGGGCAACATCACCGGCGAACGATGCAGCAACCATGCCAACGAGAGTTGAGCTACCGAAGCGTGATGACGTTTCGCTGAGGCATCCAGCGCCCCGCCTGGCTTCGCCAACTCACCAGCTGCGACCGGGAACCAGGGAATGAAACCAATCTGGTTTTTCTCGCTATACGTCACAACATCTTCGCTCTGGCGGTCCGTGAGATTGTAGCGGTTCTGGACACTGACAATCGGCACAACCTTCTTAGCCTGTTCGATCTCCTGCGTTGTTACTTCAGAGAGCCCGATATGCCGCAGTTTGCCGGCGGCTTGCAAATCCTTCAGTGCCCCCAATGTCTCCTCTACCGGCACCTTAGGATCGATGCGATGTAGCTGATACAGATCAATGCGTTCTAGCTTCAAGCGCCGGAGACTCATCTCTACACATTGCCGGATGTACTCGGGACGGCC
This sequence comes from Bryobacteraceae bacterium, assembly GCA_035475295.1. Classification (GTDB taxonomy): domain Bacteria; phylum Acidobacteriota; class Terriglobia; order Bryobacterales; family Bryobacteraceae; genus Bog-105. The sequence goes on along the minus strand of DATIMM010000241.1, from coordinate 20,996 downwards.
TACTGGTAGCCATTGATTCGGACCCTGGCGCGTTAGCCCTCCCTTCGTAGCGATCACAAGATCTTTCGGATAAGGGTGAAGAGCGGCAGCAATCAAGTTCTCACTCACTTCCGGACCGTACGAGTCCGCCGTATCGATAAGGTTCACGCCAAGCTCTACCGCGCGCCGCAGGACCCGTATCGCCTCTTCCCTGCTTTTGGGCTCGCCCCAGATTCCTTCACCAGTGATTCGCATCGCTCCGAACCCCAGGCGATTTACGGTCAGATCTCCTCCGATGCTAAAACTGCCGCTGGCTCTAGCCGTCGCTAAAGATGTTGTGCTCATGGCTATACGATTAGGCAGGCAAACGGAAAGTTACCGGCCGCCTCACTAGCAGTGGCGTTGTCCGCCTATCGCGGCGCATAGACACGGCCTTCACGAAGTTCCTTTAGCGTGGCCTGGACCTCATTGAACTGGCGTTCAACAATTAGCCGCACTTCGTCAGGCATGTTTTGCTCGACAGCCCGTTCATAGTGCTTCAGTGTGGATTCTTCACCCCGAATACACTCGGTCCGGATCTCGCCGTCATTCTTTGATCGCAGGCGGGTCTCCAAGTCCACCCATCCGCGATGCAAAATTCCGCCCCCATGGCCCTCCTGAGCGGGGTCGCCACCGGCCTTGCGGACCTCGTCCGATAGCCTCCGAGCGAAGCCGGCGCGTTGGAGCGACACATCTGTAAGCCAGTTCCTAAATTGATCGTCATGGACGCCTTTCGCCGCCTTTCCAAACCCTTCCCAACTGTCGTTACAAGTGGCGATCAAGTCGTTCAGAACAGTCGTCAATTCCTGATTCGTAGTAGACATTTGCCTTTATGAGATGAAGAATCGGGCCAACGCGTAACACTCGTCTCTGCGATCTGTAATTCCACGAAGTTGCACGTTCTTCTCTCTGGAGTCAAGCGTGCCGCGGGCACCGTGTACTATGGTGGAAATTTCACTGGAAGTAAAATGACTGACGGTTCCATGAATATCGAAGCGAATCGTTCCACCGTCTTTCCGAGAGCCGGGAACGAAATAATACCCGCTGATGAAGCCTGGATCACTGAAGCCCGATCTCACCTGGACTCCCTGACAAAACCCATCGGGAGCTTGGGACGATTAGAAGACCTTGCTGCCAGGATAGTCGCGATACAGCAGAGCCACGTGCCCTCCGTTGACAAGAAAGCGGTATTTGTATTTGCCGCCGACCACGGAATCACGGTGGAAGGCGTAAGTGCTTACCCAAAGGCGGTCACCGAACAAATGGTCCTGAACTTTCTGCGAGGTGGAGCAGCGATCAATGTACTCGCTCATGCCGCCGGCGCGGAAGTTCACATCGTGGATGTAGGCGTGGATGCGACTTTCGATCATGCCGGGTTGATCTCGCACAAAGTAAGACGTGGAACCCGGAATTTTCTTCACGCGCCCGCAATGTCGGGCGAAGAATTGCAAGCCGCCATGGACGTCGGCAGCAAACTTGCTGCAGAAGCGAATTCGCGGGGCGTACAACTCGTGGCAGTGGGTGAAATGGGGATCGGAAACACGACAGCCGCAAGCGCCATAACGGCCGCTCTCACGGGGCAGTCCGCCGCCCGGGTGACAGGTACAGGAACAGGCGTCACCGGCGCTGCTTTCAGCCATAAGAAACAAATCGTCGCGGATGCTCTTACGTTTCATTTTCCGCATTACAGTGAGGAGTTGCCGGCCGCTCTTGAGATTTTAAGATGCTTGGGTGGACTCGAGATCGCGGCCATTTGCGGTTTCGTTCTATCCGCAGCTAAGCATCGGATCGCTGTGGTCATCGACGGCTTTATCTCCACTGCGGGTGCCGCTATTGCCTGCATGCTAAAACCCGCCGCGCGCGACTATTTAGTTGCGGGACATACTTCCCAGGAGATAGGGCACAGATTGCTGCTCGACTTTATAGGAATAGAGCCCTTGCTCGACTTACATATGCGCCTCGGTGAAGGGACAGGAGCTGTGCTCGCCTTTAACATCATCGATGCCGCGGTACGAATCTACACCGAGATGGCTACATTCCACTCCGCCGGCGTAAGTGGAGCCATTCAAGGGTGAGATCTTGGCACGACCTTCTGGCCGCCTTTGCATTTCTCAGCCGGTTACCAACACCACGGTATAGCCATGATGCTTTAACTCTGGCGCGATCCTCGAAGTTCTTTCCGCTGGTGGGCTTCGTTCTTACGATCCCCGCCTATACGGTTTACTGGCTACTGTCGGGCCACGCCGCTACCCCGGTGCGATGTGTGCTCGTGCTCTGCCTGTTGGTCCTTCTGACGGGAGGACTTCACGAAGATGGACTCGCCGATGTTGCGGACGGATTTGGGGGTGGCTGGACGCGAGAGCGCGTTCTCGAGATTATGCGCGATAGCCGCATCGGCAGCTATGGCGCGCTTGCGTTAGTTCTTTCCGTACTGGTTCGGTACGTTCTGTTGACGAACTTGAGCCCCGACCGGTTCTGGCCCTATCTTGCGAGCGCTCACATCCTCTGCCGATGGTCAGCGCTTCCACTCAGCTTTCTACTGCCAGCCGCGCACCGAGTTGATGGCAAGGGCGCCTCGATTGCACAAAAAGTCTCACGCCCGTCTTTCATTATCGGAACGACAATCATGGTAGTTCTGTGCGTCCCGCTCCTGAAGCTTGACTTCTGGGCACCACTGTTGTCCTCCATATTCGTGGTGTTTCTAAGTGCTTATTACTACCGGCGTCGAATCGGCGGGGTAACCGGGGATTGCTTTGGCGCAACCAATCAGCTGGTGGAAATAGCAACCTATCTCTGCGGTGTGCTGGGTGGGCAGACCCTCAATTCTTAGGGACAGGAGCAACCCAGCCACGACGCAGGGCGTGCCGTACTTCCGCTAATCTGCACCCGGCATTCACGGCGCTGTGCACATCTGTGCTCTGATTCACTAATTTGAGCTCGCGCCAAACATCGTCGTCGACGGCAACGCAGCCCACCAAGGCTTCCGGAGGAAAACGCAGCACGACGGTATCGCCCTCCTGCCATTCCTCGATGCCCGCCGGCAACCGCAGCATAGCTGGCAGAAGTGAGTTTTCATCCCGGAGTAGCTCTTCAGACGCGAGCAACTGATCGATGCGGCGGGGAGAAACAGCGCCCCAGTCATCCGCCGGTACTTCATATGTAGTCCAAATTTCCTCGCCAGGCAGGGCGTGGGTGAGAACGTTCAGGCTTTGACGCGTACCGTGGATTTCTTTCCGATTCGTCGTCAGTTCGAATACTTGCATCTGCCGCGGCGGTGTCTTGATACTCGCTTGCGGCCAAGACGTAAAGATGAGAGCGCGCCCGCCAGCATGAAGATGATCCCTGGCACCACTTAGAATTTGCAGCGCCAATTCATCCCCACGCATTCCGCCGTGCAAGTACGTTAACTTCGATTCTGTGCCCTCCGGTGCCGGGTAGTAAGGAGGCTGCGAGACGATCACATCGAATTGCTCACCAGCGACCGGACCATATAAGCTGCCGGTCCGAAATTCAGCGTTGGTAATTCCATTTACCGACGCATTCCAGACAGCGAGTGCAATCGCCCTTTCGTTTACGTCGGTTCCCGTCACCCGCTCCGCCTTCGAACTCCAAAGCAGAGCAATCGTTCCTGCACCACAGCCGAGGTCAAGGACGCTCTCCGCAGGCTTATCCCAGCAACTCGCCTCGTACAGCAGCCCGCTGGTTTCCCCGGCGCCCATCACAGCGTCCGGCTCGTGGTCCAGATAATCGCTGAACAGATACAAGCCCCGTACCAGACGTAAGTGAAACGGCGATCGCACTCCCGTGCCATTCTCCGAAAGAAGACCGGCACCGAGGAGGCGCATTGAAAGTCTATCTCCCAAGGCCGCCCGCATTTCATCTTTTCCAATCGTCTCTCCGCAGAACAACAAACGGAGAGCAATGGCCGGGGCTTCATCCGAAAGAGCAGCCTCGCGTGTGGCGGTCAAGGGAGTTCGCAAGTTATCTCCTCGCTCCGTCATCTGGCGGATAGCCTCTCGCGTCAGCCGAAGCTCGCGTAATCGGTCGGTCAGCGCCCTTCCCGGGCTCTGAGCGGCGGAAGGGGTTCTACATAGTGGCACTACTCACCGCTGATTTCACCGGACCGCCTGGTCGGCAAACTCAACCTTTGTTGCCGGAACCGCGCTCCAGCCGACTCAAAGGCAAGGCGCGCCCGAGTGGGGAGTTTAGTGACCAGTCCAGTCAACAGTTGATACCGCCACCCTGGAACCACAATCAGTTTGCGGCGGCCCAAGCCCTCAAGCGACGCCTCGACAACGGCCTCGGCTGGCATCCAGAATTTTGAGTTAGACATCATCTGCTCCCGCGTGGTGCCCACTACCTCATGGAATTCCGAGTAGGTAAATCCGGGGCACAAGGCTTGAACAGCCACATTCGAGCGGACGGTCTTCAGTTCCAGGTAAAGCCCTTCCGTAAAGGACGTCATCCAACTCTTCGTGGCTGAATAGCTGGCGGTCCCGGGGCTCCGGACGAAAGCTGCTATTGAAGCCACGTTGATGATTCCGCCAAAATCTCGAGGAACCATGTTGCGCAGCGCCGCGTGGGTCAACCGCACGGTCGCCATGACATGCAATCGGTGCATCTGCTCTTGGCCTTCGAGGCTCGCTTCCCAGAATCTTCCCTTGGTACCGAACCCGGCATTATTAATCAGCAGCGATAATCGAGCCTCATTTTCGATCCGTTGGGCCACCGCCTCCATGTCTTTATCCGAGGAAAGGTCCGCTTGGATCGTTTCGGCATTCGTGCCGTAAGCGCGCGAAAGTTCGTCCCGGAGCCGGTCTAGCCGTTCTTTCCGCCGGGCAATTAGAAGGAGATCGTGGCCGGCAGCCAGTCTCCTCGCAAATGCCGCCCCAATCCCACTCGACGCTCCCGTAATGGCAACAATTGTCTTAGCCATGATTTTGTCCTTAAGCCGCCTGATTCCAAGCATACAGGGCCGAAAATTCCTGTTAGGCGGCGATCCAGTTTCGCATCTAGAGAGATATGGGCGACTCGACGGTAACAAAGGTAGATTCGGAAAACTCTCCCAAAGGTCCGCAGGGCCAAAGGTACCTGGCTTCGGGAAAATCTGTCTCCATGCGGCTTTGGGATGAGGAACCGGGATCTCCCAAGGGACAGCAGCAGACTACGAGGGACTACGAGGTAGTCGGCTATGTACTCGAAGGTTTGGCAGAATTGGAGTTGGAAGGGCAGACCATTCACCTGAAGGCCGGTGATTCGTGGGTGGTGCCGAAGGGTTCACGGCATAGCTATCGGATCAAGGAGCACTTCAGGGCCGTGGAAGCTACGGCTCCTCCCGCGCAAGTACACGGCCGCGACAATTAGAGGCTTATTAGGTATTTTTTAAGATTCGATTGCTTTAATGGATGAAGCCGGGGCTCCGGGCATCCAGAAGCGTGAATCAGCCGACATCGAGACTATTCGCGGGTTTCCTAGTTACAGCGTTGCTGGGGATGGCCCAAACCCTTGCGCCCGGTTCCGCTACATCCGCAGATCTTAAGATTACCCTGCAGGACGCTCTTGTACGAGCTCACAAATACGGGACCCAAATTCAAACGGCAACGATCGCCACACTGGTTGCCCGCGAGAATCGGGCACAAGCGCGGGCTGCGGCACTCCCCTCCCTCAACGCGCTCAATCAGTTTATTTATACGGAAGGCAACGGCACACCCTCGGGAGTTTTTGTCGCGAACGACGGCGTTCATGTCTACAATGAGCAGGCTGTGGTCCACGAAGAGTTGCTTTCGTTGGTACGACGGGGTGAAATACGTGCTGCCGCGGCGAGTGTAGCCGTAGCCGAAGCGAAAGCCGGAATTGCCGCCCGAGGGCTGGATCTCACGGTAATTCAGGACTACTATGCCATTGCGTCCGCCACACGAAGGCTCGGCAATGTTCGGACCAGCCTTCATGAGGCGGAGCAGTTTCTTCAGATTACGCAGGATCAGGAGCGTGGCGGAGAAGCCGCCCATTCGGATACGATCAAGGCGCAGATACAAGTTCAGCAGCGCCAGCGTGATTTTCAAGACGCACGCCTCAACGTCGATAAGGCAAAGATTGCGCTGTCGGTTTTGATCTTTCCGTCACTTCAACAGAATTATGAGATTGTTGATGACCTGCAACAACTCGCCATCCTGCCTACGTTACAAGAGGCTACCGGTCAGGCTGCTGCAACAAACCCAACATTAGGAGCTGCCCGCGCCAGTGTTACCGAGGCTAAGCTCGGCGTTTCGGTGGCAAAGTACGCCTACCTACCTTCCTTCGGACTTGACTTTTTCTACGGCATCGATGCGAATCAATTTGCAGTCAATTCTGACCTGACGCAATCGAGCGGCCGTAGCACACAGCCTAATTACCTAGTGGAAAATCGGCAAAATCTAGGCTACTCCGCAATGGCGACGCTCAACGTCCCGATTTGGAACTGGGGCTCCATTCACAGCAAAGTAAAGCAGGCATCATTGCGCGAACAGCAGGCAGAGCTGGATCTCACGACGTCGAAGAAGCAACTCCAGGCAGATGTGGCATCGTCCCATGCGGAAGCAGAAACGGCACTTTCACAGATCCAGACTCTGCGGAGTTCGAGAGACCTTTCGGAAGAGAGCTTGCGCCTGACACTGCTTCGCTATAAGAGTGGCGAGGCGACCGCGCTGGAGGTAGTCGATGCCCAGACCACTGCCACTCAAGCTCGGACCGCGTACGACGATGGCCTTCTACGGTACCGTCTCGCCCTTGCTACTCTTCAAAACCTCACAGGAACCTACTAGACATGTTGAAAGCTCAGGTGTGCATCGCACTTGCGTGTTTGGTTTCACTCGCAGGCTGCTCCGGAAGCAAAGACACGGGTGCGGAAGAAGCGCCGACGACGCCGGTCAGCGTCGCGACCGCAAAACTTCAACCAATCACCCACTCCATCACGGCTGAAGCTGTTTTATATCCGATCAATCAGGCCACCATTGTTCCCAAAATCAGCGCGCCGGTCCAAAAGTTCTTCGTAAACCGCGGCGACCACGTTCGTGCGGGACAAGTTCTGGCCACCCTCGAAAATCGCGACCTGCTAGCGGCTGTACAGGAAAGTAAAGGGCTCTACGAACAGGCGCAAGCAGCTTATCAAACCACATCGACGGCCACAGTAGCCGATAATTTCACCAAGGCAAAGACCGACATGATCTTTGCCGAAGAAAATCTGGACGCCGCAAAGAAGCTATATGAGAGTCGGGAGGCGTTGTTTCGCGAGGGCGCCCTCGCGCGAAAGCTGGTAGAGGACAGCAAGGTTGCACTGGTCCAAGCGCAGAGCCAGTACGACACGGCAAAACAGTTCTTTGACTCGTTTCAGAGGGTAGGCAGGCCGCAGCAATTACGGAGCGCACAAGGGCAGTTGCAGGCGGCCAAAGCACATTATCAAAATGCGGAGGCGCAGGTCTCGTACACAGAAATTCGCAGCCCTATTAGCGGCCTCGTCTCGGATCGACCTTTGCACGTTGGAGAGATGGCAAGCAGCGGATCGGCTCTTGTCTCAATCGTCGACATATCGAAAGTTGTGGCGCGTTCGAACATACCTGTTCATGAAGCGTCCAGTATTCAAGTGGGGAGGCCGGCCACCATCACGGGAGGTGGGGCCGAACTCCACGGCAAAGTGATCGTCGTGAGCCCAACGGTTGACGCCAGTACAACGACGGTGGAGGTCTGGGTAGAGGCCGCCAATCCCGGCGAAAAGATGAAACCCGGCGTTACGGTTCAAGTCTCGATCGATGCCGAACATATTGACAATGCCGTGATCGTACCCGCTGCCGCTCTACTTTCCACCGACGAGGGTGGAGACAAGGTAATGGTCGCGGGAAAAGACTCCATGGCCCATGAACGCCCGGTCACTGTCGGGGTTCGCGAAAAGGACCAGGTGCAGATCTTAAAAGGAGTAGCCGCGGGCGAACAGGTGATTGTGGACGGAGCGCTCGGCTTAGACGACAAAGCCAAAATCGAGGTAAGCAAGAAATCCGAGACAGAGCGCGGTGCCGGAGGCAAGGAGGAGGGGACAAATGAGTGACCTTCTTTCCCGCTCCACGCCCGCGCTGCGGGATGAGACAGGGGAACACTGGACAGCTCGCTACGGAAAGGCAATTATTTTTATTGTTGTGACCCTGGTCGGGATGGGAGCGTACCTGGCCACCCAAATTCCTATTTCCGTATTCCCTTCAACAGACTTCCCCCGCATTGTGATTGGTGTAGATAACGGCGTCATGCCCATCGATCAAATGCAGGTGGCGATCACGCGGCCGATCGAGGAGGCGGTGAACTCAGTTCCCGGCCTCGACCATGTACGTTCCATCACGAGTCGGGGCTCAGCGGAAATCAATCTTTTTTTTACCTGGAGCGTAGATATGTTCCGCACGCTCCAGTATGTAAACGCTGCTGTCTCGCGTGTTCAGCCTGAGTTGCCCTCCACTGCCCGCGTCACGACAAATCGTCTAACCTTTGCGGCGTTTCCAATCCTTGGCTACAGTTTGGAGTCGAACGCGTTGCCGCAAACGAAACTCTGGGAGTTGGCGACTTACAACATTAAGCCGCAGCTGAATCGCCTTCCCGGAGTGTCTACTGTGGACGTTCAAGGTGGGCAGGAGCCAGAGTTTCAGATCCAGCCTGATCCGGAAAAGCTTGTCGAAACGCAGACTACCGTTCCGAACCTGCTCGATGCCATTGCAAGAAGTAATCTCATCGACTCACCCGGGCTGGTGACACATAACCATCAGCTCGTGTTGGGACTGGTGAGCGGTCAAGTGCAGACGCCATCCGAAATCGGCGGTATCGCTGTCAAGACCACCCAGAATGGGGTACCGGTCAGAATCTCAGACCTCGCCTCCGTAAGTCCGTCCGTGAGGCCGGTATATACAATTGTCACTGCCAACGGCAAGCCAGCCGTATTGCTGAACATCTATCGTCAGCCGACAGGCAACACCGTAGCCGTAGCAAACGAGGTCCATGCCTTCATCTCGCGGCTGAGCAAAACACTACCTCACGGAACGGTGATTCGGCCTTTCTATGATCAGTCCGAGTTAGTCTCTGCATCCATCACCAGTGTTCGTGACGCAATCTTGATCGGACTCGTCCTGGCGGCTGCCATTCTGGTCCTGTTTCTTCGCGATTGGGGCAGTTCCTTGGTCGCCGGTCTTGTGATTCCGGCGACGATTGCGATTACGTTCATCGTGCTGCGTATGCTGGGGGAGAGTTTTGATCTGATGACCCTTGGAGGTCTGGCCGCCGCCGTTGGCCTGGTGATCGACGATGCCATTGTCGTCGTGGAGAATATTGTCCTGCACCGGCACGCCGGGCAGAGCCGGACGGAGGCGGTTCGCAGCGCTCTCGGGGAAATTCGCGCTCCACTGCTCGGCTCTACGGTCACACCGATCGTGGTCTTTCTTCCGCTAGCAACGATTACCGGTGTCACCGGCACATTTTTTCGGGCTCTGGCGGTTACGGTGGGAGTAGCGCTGCTTACTTCATTAGCTCTTGCCCTCACTTGGACACCCGCTCTAAGCTACCGCCTGCTGAGATCGCCTGGCAAGCCGCCGGAAAGCGACGAAGCCGCTGAACCATCGGGTAATGGCCCATTTTTGGGGCGTGTTCACCGGCTCTACGAGCACACAATGACGCTCGTGCTCGGCCGCCCATTTCTACTGGCCGCCTTCTCAGCTGTCCTCATTGTGATCTCCTATTTCTGCTACAACGCACTGGGAAGCGATCTGCTGCCTGCCATGGACGAAGGCGGATTCGTTCTGGACTACATTATGCCCGCCGGCTCGTCTTTGGCGGATACCAATCGGGTCATTAATTCGGTCGACCAGATCCTTCATTCCATTCCCGAAGTGGAAAACACGTCGCGCCGCACCGGACTTCAGTTAGGCTTGGCGGCAGTTACGGAAGCAAACACGGGGGATATCTCGGTAAAGCTGAAATCACACCGAGGCCGCGGCGTGGAGGACGTAATCGCCGACGTTCGCGCAAAGGTGAACGATCGTTTTCCCCAGCTTGACACCGACTTTCCTCAGCTCCTGCAGGACATGATTGGGGATCTCTCCAGTTCTCCTGATCCTATCGAAATAAAACTGTTTTCGGAGAATGTACAGTTGCTATCACACTGGGCTCCAAAGGTCGGTGATGCAATCAAAGCCATCCCGGAAGTAAAGGACGTGAAGAACGGGATTGAGGACACCATTAGCGGCCCTGCAATCACGTTCAAGATCAACCAAACCGTCGCCGCTCGCGCTGGTTTCACGCCCCAGGAAATAGAATTGGATGCCAGCGCCATCTTCCAAGGGGAACCTGCGCCGACTCCTGTCGTGGTGAACGGCCGCGCTTACACAATTCGCGTGACATTTCCTCCATCCACCCGCGCTTCCATCGATGCCATTCGCAATACCCTCCTTACAAGCTCGACCGGCAAAGTTGCCACTCTCGGGACGTTGGCTACGATTCAAACCGACTCGGGCCAGATTGAGATACGGCGCGAAAACCTGCAGCGTGACGTCGCCGTTACCGGACGGCTGGAAGGGATCAGTCTCGGCAGCGGCATCGCGAAGGTCCAAAAGGTCGTCGCCGGTCTTCATATTCCTTCTTCCATTCGGGTCGAATACGGTGGATTGTACGCAGAGCAGCAGCGCTCGTTCCGCGATCTTGTGTCGGTACTCGTGACTGCGATACTGCTGGTGTTTATTGCGTTGCTGATCGAATTTGGAGACTTTGCCGCCCCGGCCGCCATTCTTGCCTCAGCCCTGCTTTCCACGTCTGGCGTCTTCCTGGCCTTGCTAATCACCAGGACAACATTCAACATCTCGTCGTTTATGGGACTGATCATGGTGATCGGAATCGTGGCCAAAAACGGCATCTTGCTACTGGATGCTGACAAGCGCTTCCGCGCAAGTGGACTCACTCCCCGCCAGGCGATTGTAGCGGCAGGCCAGCGGCGGCTGCGCCCAATTCTCATGACGGCTCTAGCGACTGTGGCCGGCATGATCCCGCTCTCACTCGCTTTCGGCGCCGGCTCTCAAATGCTCCAGCCCCTCGCCATCGCGGTCATCGGGGGAATTCTCGCCTCCATGATTCTGTCTCTGGTTGTGACGCCCACCGTACATTACTACTTGGCGCGAACTTAAACCCCCACATCACTCTCGTTCACTATTTCGAAACACATGGGCACACGTCCGCTCGGACCCGGTCATTCTACTAGTAATTCCCGCCTGTAACTCTTCCTACGGGCACTTCTCTAACTGACGTGGTAGTTAGAGTGGCCAGCAATTGGCATAAAGAATAGATTCAGATGCCCGGCCACTGCCGTTAAACATTCCTGAAATATTTGAAGTTTCCGCTCAGCGAATGTATCAGAACAACCAAACAATTTGCTCGGAGTAGAGAAATAGGAGAAGAAATGACCCCCACACAACAGTCAACAATTATCGCGGTATTTCCAGACGCTTCCGCGGCCCAAGCTGCCGCTAGAGACCTGCTGGCCATCGGTGTCAGCAGGGAAAATATGTATCTCGAATCCAGTGGCGGGGCGACTGCTGGAGCCTCGGGAACCACATCCGGCAGTTCATCCTACACTGACGAGCCTGGCACAGAGATGCCTGCTCATCACGGAGGCGTTAGCGGGTGGTTCAAATCTCTGTTTGGCGCCGAAGACGACACCGAACGTAGCCGCTATGAAAATGCAGTTGGACGAGGCAACGTGATTCTGAGTGTCCATGCCCGCCAGGATCAGCATGATGCAATTGCGGACGTTCTGGAGCGCCACAATCCGATCAACCTTCATGGAGACGAGGCGGCCTCCAGTTCTGCTGCGGCTACAGGCTCCACAGGGGCACGCCCGGCCGCGGCCGCTACCGGAAGAGCCGGTAAGGCAGCGGAAGGCTCTGCTATTCCCGTTGTAGACGAAGAATTACAGGTAGGAAAGCGCCGGACCCTCAGGGGCGGTGTTCGTGTTTATTCGCACGTGGTCGAAAGGCCTGTGGAAGAAAGCATCGAGCTCACCGAAGATCGTGTTCGCGTGGATCGCCGCCCGGTAGATCGCCCGGCGACGGAGGCCGAACTCCGAAATACGCGGGACAATGTCGTCGAAGTCCAGGAATATGCAGAGGAGGCAGTAGTCGCTAAAACAGCTCGCGTCGTGGAGGAAGTGGTAGTCGGGAAAGAAACTACTCATCGTACCGAAAACGTTCGTGATACCGTTCGGCACACAGAAGTCAACGTGGAGCAGTTACCGGGCAATCAAGGGGCTGCCGGTACAACCGCTGGATACGACGACACGGATTTCCGCAACGATTTCCAGACCAGGTACGCTTCCTCCGGCGGATCTTACGAAGACTATGCGCCTTCGTATCGCTATGGGTACGAAATGGCGAGCGATCCGCGCTACCGGGGACAGTCCTTTGACGAGGTCGAATCGCAGCTCCGGTCCGACTACGGCAACCGCTATCCCAACAGCACATGGGAGAGGTTCAAGGACTCGGTCCGCTATGGATGGGACAAAGTAACGGGCCGAACCAAAGCCGCGGGCCGCTAAGTTACATCAGCAATCATGAGCGCCGAAAAAGAAGAAATCATCGTCCCTGTGATTGCTGAACAATTACACGTGGACGCCGTTCCTGTACCAAAGGGCGGCGTCCGTGTTGTTAAGCGAACAATAGGGCAGGAACACCTCGTCGAAGGGGAGCTTCGCAAAGATCACGTCGAAGTGAAGCGCCTCAAAACCAATCGCATCGTAGACGGTCCGCAGCCGCCTACGCAGGTAGGGAACACCACCATCATTCCCATCGTCGAAGAAACCATCCGCATCGAAAGGCAGTGGGTGGTCACCGAGGAGATCCACCTCACCCGCACCGAAACCACCGAACACTTCCAGGACAAAGTGGTTCTGAACCACGAAGAGGCAACGGTGGAGCGCTTCGATCAGGCCGGCCAAACTACACAGACCGACAATCCTGAATCCTAGCTCCGGGCAGCGGCCCCTAGTGCTGCCACTGAACTTCGGCACCTTCTCCCGGGAAAGGCCAGTCCTTGTTGTTCAACCATAATTCCTTTTCCCGCTGGTCGTGAGGGACATTGTTGACCTTCAGGTTTTCGTAAAAGTGGACTCCCGTTTTACCCGCCGTTGCAATGTCCAGATCTCCGTCTGCATCAAGATCTTCGACGATGAACTGGGTACCAGCCGCGGCGTTTCCACCCACCGAGATGGGATAGCGTGTAAACGAGCCGGTCTTCAAATCTATCTTGTAGTAGTAAACCACCAGCGGATCATAGGAGCCGGGATCCTTGCCGTTGTGCCCGCGGTATCTTTTTCCGGCCAGCAACTCTGGCTGCCCATCGCCGTCTAAGTCAACCAGCTTAAGAACGTGCACCTGTGAAAACGACTCATCGATGGTGTGTTTTATCCAGTGCCGGTTAGAGGGATCGCCTTGCTGCTCCATCCAGTACAGTCCGTAGCTGTGACCCCGGCCATAAATCACATCCATCTTGCCATCTTTGTTCACGTCGTACGCGATGATCGGAAACCCTGTTTCCCCTAGTTTCCAGTCCGCATGCCACAGCCACTTATCCTGATTGGCGTCTATGTTTTGAAACCATCCAAAGGGCGTAAGAACATCGTTTTTGCCGTCTCCGTCAATATCGGCCACACCAATTCCATGTCCATCTTCATCGTGGCCGCCCAGATGATGAACCTTGGGCTCAGTTCCGGCAAAGTCCACCCAGATCACGCCGGACCGTCCATAATGCGCAAGCGCCAGATCTGGCTTGCCATCCCCGTTGATATCCGCCATCCAGCCGCCTTCGGTCTCCCGAGTGTGCGTAATCAGATGCGCTTGCCACATGACATCTTGCTTCTTGGGGTTCTCGTACCAATAGAGCCCGTCTGTCATCCACCCGGTCGTAACAACGTCTGGAGCTCCGTCGTGGTTCACGTCTACGGCCCACTCGCCGCAATCGGAAACGAACTCTCCCGTAATCTGAACTTTCCGAAACTGATGCCGGCGCCATTCACCGCCTTGCGGCCCGGGGTTTTCGTACCAGTAAGCGCCACTCAGGATGTCCGGCTTGCCGTCCCCATTCATGTCTAGCGTGGTAATTCCCTCGGCATGGTCGGTCCCCAGTTGGTGGATGAAGTAGGTCACCTCCGGCACGTTCCCCGGAGCATTACCTCGCGTCTTGTTCAGCTGTGCAAACACACCGGAAGGCGTCAAAGCGAACGCCAGCAGAAGTCCGGCCACCCCAAATTCTGTTCTCATAATCGCGACAGTCTATGAAGGCGATTATATGTGAGGCGCCCGACGCCTCTTCCCGCCCGCACTTTAGTGGAACCGGGTGCTATCGAGAATCCGCTGGAACGTCGGACGAAGTTGCGAAAAAGTATTTTCCGGGGCGATGAAAATCAGGTAGACCAGGCCCCCTTGAGGCGCCGGTAACGTGACCAGCCAATCTCGCTCGCGCGCCGGCCGGCCATTCTGTTGTACGGGAGAGGTTCCCGTCATTTCCACACTCCGCCCTTGCTGTCCATTCACCTGGATCGGCTGCGAGCCTCCGTTGGCGCGGAGACCGGGATTCGACCTCTCGAGATCGGCTACAAGTTCGTTGGTAGCATCGCTGAGCGAAGAGGCGCCTCGTGGATCAATGGAGTTCACGACCACCCCGTAGCCTACAGTTCCCTGGGTCATTCCCGCTGCAGGAGCTATCGTGAGGCCCTGCCCGTTGTCTGCCGCTGAAACCTGCCAGTTGCCGGGATAGGAGATATCGAGGAGATTGGTACGTACCTCTTTGAACGTTCCACTGGGACGCACCTGCGCATAGGACACGTTGCTCAACGCCCCGCTAGAAGACTGCTGCGCGGCGACCGGTAAGTTGCGCGGCATAGATCCCTTCTCCTGGTTCAACTTTGCCCAGAGCCCTTGCTTGGCTCCCTGCGCAATCTCCTGTGCGCTGTAGGCCTTCACGCCAGTCGCGTCCTGACGGACGCGCAGAAAAGCCTCGTTGCCCGTCCGATAGTTTTCTGGAGGCCAGTTCCGTACTTCCGCTTCTACCGCCGCAACGCGATTGCCCGGGTTGGGGTGATCGCTGAGGAAATTGGGCCCGTTGCTCCCGCCCTGCTGCTCAAGCTTCTCAAAGAACTGCGCCAACGCTACCGGATTGTAGTCCGCTTTGTACATGATCACCGCCCCAACGGCATCGGCCTGCGCTTCATCGCCTCGGGAATATCTCAGCGTCAGCAGCCCCTCCCCAATGCCGAGCCCCAGGCGTCCTACGGCACTTGCGATTCCACTGCCCTGTCCGAGCACAGCTCCGAGAATGCCAAACACTCCCTGGGTGGTTTGCTGCTTCTTCATTTGCTTGATGGAGTGCTGCATGTAAATGTGCGACATCTCATGCGCCATAACGCCGGCTAGTTCCGCCTCGTTCGCAGCAGCCGTGATCGTTCCGACATTGATGAAGATAGGGCCTCCCGGCAAGGCGAAAGCGTTAATCTCCTTCTGCTGAATAACGTGGAATTGATAAGGCCACGAGGCTTCTGGAGGGATCACCGCCACGAGCTTCTTTCCCAACCGCTGAACAAATTGAGATTCCGGGCTGGAATCCGGCAAAACGGGCATTTGCTTGTACACTTCGGCCATGG
Organism: Bryobacteraceae bacterium; assembly: GCA_035475295.1. Classification (GTDB taxonomy): domain Bacteria; phylum Acidobacteriota; class Terriglobia; order Bryobacterales; family Bryobacteraceae; genus Bog-105. The sequence continues at coordinate 5,293 of DATIMM010000241.1, read as the reverse complement.
CCTGCAGGCCGAGTTGCTCCTGCTGTTCCTTGCTCACGCCTGTGTCACCCGGGTTGGGCAGCTTCGGTGTCGAAACGGCGTGGGCGCCGAAAGCACGCGTCGCGCCAGGAGCAGGTGTGCACAGCGGAAGGAGGACAATTCCCAGTGCGACGGCGACGCTGAAACGGGAGAATTGCGTCATAAGTTTAGCCTCTAATATAGTCTTAGTACAACACCGTCGGCGTCGCCGGATTAGCGAAGTCCTCCATCACCGGATACAGCTTGCGTTGCCGCCGTTTGGAATCGGGATAAAAGTACTGCTTGCCGCCTCAAAACTAAGCTGCCCCGATGCTGTCGGGAAGCGGCTAACGGCTACAGCGTCGCCAGCGCCCAGCCTAGTTCCTTGCCGTTCAGTTCGCACGAGCATCTTCCAGTTTCTGAAACAGAGACGCCAGTAGTGGAGTGTCCCAACGGCATCGTAACCAGAATGGGGTTGGAAGCGTCGGGTTACTGTGCGACGCTATCGACGATTGCAATTGACCGACGAGGAGCGTGAAGAACTGACCCGCTGGGCGCAATCTCGGACATTGCCTGCTGGGAATGTATTCCGTGCACGACTGATTTTGGCGCTCGCCGATGGTAAGAGTTACAGCCGTATCGAAAGCGAGTTGAGCACTTCGCGACCGACGATCGCACGCTGGAAGGCACGCTTCGAAGGGACTCGGATCGCCGGCCTTGAGCCGCATCAAAGAGGCTGTTGTCCGCGAAGTGTGACATCTGCGGTGCAGGCTCGCGTGTTGCGCAAGACACAACAGAAACCCGACGACGGCAGTACGCAGTGGTCTTGCCGGAAGATGGCAACTGCCCTTCGTGTGAGCAAATCGACGGTGCAGCGAATTTGGACGCAGGCACGACTGAAGCCGCATCGACTGGACCGCTACATGGCCAGCAATGATCCGAACTTTGAAGCAAAGACAGCCGACATTATTGCACTCTATATGGAACCGCCGCAGCATGCGGCTGTGTTCTGTGTTGATGAGAAGACGGCGATTCAGGCATTAGACCGCCTCGACCCAATACTTCCGTTGTCACCTGGCCGAGCCGAACGGCATGGCTTCGAATACTACCGTCACGGCACACTCTCGCTATATACCGCCTTGGACGTGAAAACCGGCCGGGTGAAAGGCAAAACGGCGCGTCGTCACACTAGTGCGGAATTTATCGACTTCCTCAGTGATCTGGTCAAGAATATGAAGTGGGCTCGCGAGATCCACATTGTGCTCGACAATCTCTCGGCACACAAGGCGCAGGCGGTAAATGAATTTCTCAAGCAGAACCCAAAGGTGCGGTTTCACTTCACCCCGACGTATTCGTCGTGGTTCAATCAGGTAGAGCTCTGGTTCGGAAAGATCCAGCGAGATGTCATCGCTCGTGGCGTTTTCACATCAGTGCCGGATCTAGCTCGCAAGATCAACAAGTACATTCGGGCCTATAGGAAAATTGCCACGCCTTTCCGGTGGACGTACTCTGAACCCCGGCATCGAATCTTGACTCGGAGGGCCAGCTAAACCCTCGACAAAGCATGCCATTCACGCAAAAAACTCTGAACGCATTTGAAATGACGGGACGCCTGGCGGCTTGCGAGATCGCTGCCGTCAACCCAGAGCACCGCGCCTTTATAGGAGTTTATCCTCCGATTAACAGAGGAATCATTGGCTCGTCCACCGATTTGAGTTGCCAGTACAGTTGGTGAATGAGAAGTTCGCTGAAGAAGATCTGGCAAACAACAGCAACGTACGTTTAATGAGTCTGGATGAAGTGGAAGCAGTGTTAGTTGATTGGAGTGTCGATCCCGCCACTCTGGATGCGCCCTGGAACAGCGATTATCTGCTTTAGCCGTAGATCCTAATCGTCTCACTTATGCTCTCTGCACACATTCATCCATTTCAGCCGTGTGTCGCTGGTTACGAAGTCGACGGGACATTCCAGTAGTTGGGACGCGGAGCCAATCTCCTATCGTCAAGAAGTCCGTAGTCGCTCGATGCCAGCACTTCGCGCCGAGCACTTCGGTCTCCGCGCAAGCTACCCGCCACCTTTTGGAGTGAACTCTTCAGTGCGCTCGTAAACGCTTCGTTCAGCTCTGACTCCCACCCACTTCCCCCGCCGAAGCAGGACGACAAACGTCGGCATAGTACCGAGTTACCAGAAGCAGGCGTAACGAACTGCCCCGGTTCGCATCCATGGGCCGACAGGACAGCTGTGGAGATACGCATGAAAAGACTATTATGTATTTCAGCTTTCGTTTTGGCCGTCACCGGCGTGGGTTTTGGCGCGCCGATAACATTTACCGGTCCGCTCTCCGGTGCAAATGAAAATCCAGCGACTGGCTCCCCGGGAACGGGCAGCGCAGTTGTCACTTACGACGCTGCGACGCACATGTTGGCGGTGGATGTTACCTTTTCTGGGTTAGAAGCCGGCACTACGGCTTCGCACATCCACTGTTGTATATTGCCAAATGGAAACGCCGCAGTGGCCACAACTGTACCCACGTTCCCAGATTTTCCGCTGGGCGTGACGTCCGGCTCCTACGTCCACACCTTGGATCTGACGTTGGCGTCCAGTTTCAACCCTGCGTTCGTCGCCTCGAACGGAGGAACCGATGCTGCAGCCGAGGCCGCCCTGGCGGCTGGTCTGGCGGATGGTATGGCTTACCTGAACATTCACACAACCGCGTTCCCTAATGGTGAGATTCGCGGCTTTCTCCAGACGACTCCGGAGCCAACATCAGGGATGCTGGTGATGGTGGCACTAGCCGGATTCTGGGTGATGCGCCGCAAGCGTGCGCATCAATAATACAGGCTAGTGACCAGACGAATTGCGCATTCGCCAAATGGGTCGAATGGCGGTCTTAATCGCTGTCCAGCAGCAGCACATTTTGACGTCGCTGATTGCAAAGCCAGACTAACGATCCGCTTGCACTAGCCGGGGCGCTAACGGCCAGTTGAGATACGATGCTTGACGCCCTTTATTTGATCCTGAGTTCGACATCAGCCGGGCTTTCCTGCTGAATAAATTTCTTGATCCTACGGGGTAGTCAGCCCGACGAGCAGGCCTGAACAGAGAAGCGGAGAACAGCTGGCCGCACTTCTCTGGTCTCGCCAGATGCCACCAAGGCTCGCATCTCAAATGGAGCGTTGTCGCCCAAATGCCCGAATCGGCGCCATTCCAGACAACCGGCCGTCAACCAGACGCACAAAGTTCGCAGTGGGAATCTTATTTGGCTCCTCAAGTAGGATTCGAACCTACAACCCTTCGGTTAACAGCAGGGTAAGTATAGCTCCTGCGGCACGGATGAAGCACGCTAAATCGCTCTACATCAGCGGGCTACAAGCGTTTTCAAAATTCGTCATGAAGACGAACAGGTGACGAATACGGCACGGAAATTGATTGAACGTTGGCACGTTTTCTGGCACGCTGACTGCAACCACAAAAGGTAATCTCGTAAGCGGTCTCCGCAGGGGACTGCAACCAGATTTCATTGCGAAGTTTCGAAAGAGCGTGGAGGGGAATGAAATTGGGTGGTGAAAAGGAGGCGCTCAGGCGCCGAGGGCAAAGAGTTGGGCGACGAAGCGGGCTTCTGCGGTTACGCCTTTCTTTGGTACCCAGCGAACTCGTCCCTTGCGGATCATGTGCATGGTTTCGATTCCCTCCAGCGTTCGCCGGGCACTCGGGAAGGTGTTGTAGCCTTTGGCTAACCAGACCCGTTCTTTCGAAACTCGATGGTCCTGCTCAATCACATTGTTGAGGAACTTACACTGACGTAGTCGGACTCGCCGGGGCAGCACACCTTCGTGCTGCAGAGCGTGAATCGCTGCTGGATAGGCGGGGTTCTTGTCCACAGTGATGACGCGCGGCATCGGATTCGAAGGACAGCCCCAAACCTTCTGAACGAAGCGTTTCGCAGCCTGTCCTCAGTCAAATCTCAATCGGTCGTCGAATCAGTAACTTGGCATATCCCGCGTAACGCTGTTATGAGGATCAGCTTAGTTGGCCCAAGCCTCTTGCAACGTGGTGTAACGTTCGAAGCTGCCACGACGTAAGCGGCTGATTCTGCCCGTCAACGAGGTTTTGATTATGGACAGGCGATGCGGGAAGCCCAACTGAGCTTCAAAGGTTAAGAAGGTTGAAGCAGTCGCACATTCCCGCTGCTGGCTGTTATACTCTTCCCCAACCTATGCGAAAGATCGTTGTTGTTGCCCTGCTCAGCGGCTTTGCGCTCGCCGCCCAAACGCCCGATCTCACTGGCGTTTGGAAAGCCGACCTGCAGAAGAGTAAGTTGAATGCCCCTCCCGGGCGCGCACCAACAAATTACTTGACCATCATCCAGCGCGAAACGGTCGTCGTGAATCCGCGCACCAAGGAAGCCGCGCCGCAGTTCGTCGAAACTACGGGCATTTGGGGCGAACGCGGCCAGGAGCGGTCCGTGCTCAAGGTATTTGAAAACGGCAAGGCGGCCGTGCTCCCGTACCAAGGTGTTCCTACCCGTCTGGCGCTATCCTCAGATGGCACCATCCTCACCATTAATGGACAAATCGCAGGTCGTCCTGATACGTTTACCCGTACCTACACGCTGTCGCCGGACGGCCAAGCACTGACGCTCGACATCTCCACCACGCGCGACGGCAAGACCTTGAAGAGCACCGTCGATCTGGTAAAACAACCCGAGGCCGCCGGTGCGCCTCTTCGCCAGCCGGAGGAACTCGCGGGAGCGCACTTCAAAAATGTCAAAACCGACTCACTTAAAAGTCTGCCCGTCTCCGAGTTCATTAATGAGATGCACTATTTCGCCTGGTCGCTGAACCGGAACTGCGAATTTTGCCACGTCCAGCGCAAGTTCGATTCCGATGATAAGAAGGAAAAGCGAACCGCTCGCAAGATGATAGACATGGTAGCCTCGATTGATCGCAATAACTTCGAGGGGCATCCGGCTGTGCGTTGCTTCACCTGCCACGAAGAGCACGCGCATCCGCTCCGTCATCCGCAGTTCCCGGAAGAAGCCGCTGCCGAGAAAGCCGCGATGGACAAGGCTGCCGCCGAGCATGGCCAGCCGACTCCCGCGACACACTAAACGTCTCCTGGGAGCAGTTGTTATGCTGAACACGCTCTTTCATGAGAGTTAGACTTTTCGCTAGGATGCTCGCCGGAGCGCTAGTTCTTTCGCGAGCGGGAGAGCGACATCTATGAACTGTTCTGTACAGCGGAACAGAGTGGAACGAAGTTTCTGGTGCGCACCTGCGTGGACCGGCTTGCCGGT
>DATIMM010000240.1:0-6176 GCA_035475295.1 Bryobacteraceae bacterium | reverse complement strand
CGTTAGAACGGATCTAACTTCTTACGAATGCCGGACCGACAGATACCGTGGTTTCCTGGCATCGCGCCGGATTCCGATTGTTCTGGCGCTGGCGGTCGCGACCGCTGAGAGCGGGACGACCGAAGATAGCGAAAGAACTTCGGGAATTGATCCAGCGGATGAGAACGGAAAAATCTGAGATAGTCTCGACTTGACCGACGAATTCTGGTGTCAGACAACTTGCACCACCTGGGAACACTCCAATGGAGTCGCTCCCTTCGCCTTGTTGTCAGGCGTCTTCGGCATTGGCCGGAAGGCGAAGGGAGTTTCTCTCTGTCAGGCGTGTTCAACCTATCTTGCCTGTCCGTAAGGTCAAGTCCAGGGTTTTACACGCGGCTTTCATCGAGGCATGTCGCACAGAATCTCAGATTTTTATACGCCGCCCAATAGCTGGCGCTGGAGAGCCGGATTGGATGACTGCGAATTCAGCCATACCGAGAACAGCGCGTCTGCAAAGTCCTTGCCTGGAATCGTGATCTCTCGGCCTTGGCCGCGCACCAGGGTGCCTCGGGCCGGCAGATAGGTAAAGTCGAGTACACTTCCTTTCTTCAGGGCGGGGAGTACACTTTCCAGGAGATCGAGGCGCCTGCGAAGAGCCGTCATTGGCACACCGGGATTGCTCATTATGTCTTTCTCCACTGCTTGCACAAACCTTTCGCGGCTCACATCCCGCAGCATTGTAAGAACAATGCGTTTAGCCTCATCGGCCCTAATCGCAGTTCGTGCGTCCGAGGTGGGCCTTTCGAGGTAGAGCCCTATCACATAGACTCTGAAAAATGCCTTCTTGCCCAGGCCCATGCCGTTCAGCTGGAGCTGTTTGCCGGAAACGCTTACCTTCTCGGGCATGCTCACGCCCGCCAAGTCCCGTGCATAACCGGTTGCGACATTCAGAGCCGCGGCGCAGAAAAATGCGGCTACCGCAACGAACGTTTGGACCTTTGTCTTGACTCTGATTAGCACGATGTTCCCCTATTCAAAGACCCAGGTGCCCACGCGCAGGTATCACTCGAACTGCTGTGAAATGGCCCGTTGAGGTGGAAAGTATCCGTTAAAGGCTTGGCTTAAGTACCGCACCGTAAACGTTGGCTAGTGTTTGCACCGCCGCCCCCAAAGTTTGTCGGCGGGCTCTGCCCAGCAATCGAGGAGAGGGGAATCGCTACGCTAGTGCGGGAACGTTGGACTGATTTGCTCGACCCGCCAGATGGGGCCACCCTCGTACATTTGACCTTCCTCGCGGATGAAGGCCGGTGAAGTGCCTTCGAGTATCCAAATATGGTAGTCGGCGGGCTGCTTACCAATGATCGGAGCGATTATCCCGACAATACCGCCGAGTTCAGGGTGGAGGATAAAATCGGTGGCCTTGCGCTTCGTGTCGCCGATCGTGAACGGCATCTCGCCTGCGGGCTTGATGGAGACATGGATGAGCCGCGGCTTTTCTGTGGGAGCGACAAAGGACAGTTTGGTTTCAGGTGTGGATGGAAGAATGTTCATGAGGAGGTTGGGCGGTAGGCCATTCGATACATCTGGCGGGAGGTCGAGGTGATCCTGCCTGACTTTACCGTCTGTGTTACGAGAGGTAATTTGCCCGGTGACCGCGTTGATGAGGACGTCCATGGGCTTGGGGAAGGAAGGGCCACGTTGGGTATGGTGGTCACTGATCAGACGGAAGACGCTGCGTTGGGAGAACACTGTTGTGTCATCGTCCACGGACCCGTCGCGGAAATGGAAAATGAGGCGTGAGGTGACGCGATCGCCGTGAACGATCTGGCTCATGTCGCCAGTGGCGAGGCGCCTCCCCTCAATCGTTTTCAGGACGACAAAGCCGTGTGCCGAGCCCTGAGGGTGGCGGACCTTGATGGGGTCGGCGTGTAGGTTCCCTCTGAGCAGGATGACGACAACAAGAACATTGAAGCGGAGGCCCGGGAAGCGGTGCATGGGTCTGTTCCTCCACTATCGCAGCAAGTTGCCACTCCGATCAGATGACAGGCGATTGGTAACCGCGAACTGCGGAGTCTTGAGGATTGGTCGATTGGGGCGCGAGAGGCCACGACAATCGGTCCCGGATGGGTGTTCCAATAAGCGCAAGGCGTTGGCCACTGGGCTGAATTTAAACACTCGCAAGCGAGATCGACACGTTCCGGCAATCTTTCTCCTCTCACGTCGGACGAAACGTTCGGCCGTTGATGACGTCTTGAATGGCCTCGACAAGCTGAACGATCTCAGATCCTTTAAAGACATAGCCTTGGGGCACCGCTTCGGAACGCCTGTTCTACATAGGCCGGGTCCGAGTGGCTGCTCACAATGGCGACACGGACGTGAGGCAACTGGTTTCTGATGGGCCGTGCCGCCTCAAACCCGTTAGGATCGGCATCGAGATGTCGAGCGGCACGATATCAGGATTCAGCGCTCCGGCCAGTTCGACAGCGACTTGGCCATTTTCGGCTTCCGCGATCACTTCGCAGCGCGCCTGTACAATTTGCCGAAGAGTGCAACGGAGGGCAGCGTCATCTTCGGCAATTATCGCCCGAAGATGCGTTTGGGGAATGGAGGTCTGCATTTATAGCCTTGGTTTGCTGCTTCGCAGGTAAGACGCACTCAGGTGTGCATCTCTCACCTCGAAAGGTTCCGGTGTGCCGGCCTAGATCAAAGAAAAAGAGCGTTTCCACGGCCTCGGGCCCACAATATACGTCATACGTCTGCCAAAGCATCCGGCTTGCGACTTTGTCACTGCCGCACTCGAAACCAGTTCGTGCGATACGCGAACTAGTAAATGTGCGTCAGTAGAATGGACAGCGGTATATCAGTCGCATCCGCCGGGCTTTCCGATGCGGGGAAAAAAGGATAAGATTGCGAGTTCATTTAATAAATCCAAGCGATACAGCTTTCGGCACAGCCGTCATCACGCCGCGTTGGCTATTTGTGTTGGCGGCAGCTACACCTGACGAGTTTGGTGATCCCATCCTCTGTGACGAAACTCTGGAAGCGCTCAACGTGGATTCGATTCATGCCGGCGACATTGTCGGGATCGGCATCCACACCGGGAATGCTCTTCGAGGTTATGCAATCGGCCATCTTGTAAAGCAGCGAGGCGGCTTCGTGATCTTTGGGGGTATCCACTCAACGTTGTTCCCGGAGGAAGCCTTCGAGCGAGGCGCGGCGGATTGCGTAGTTCGCGGGGATGGGGATTTGGCCTGGGGCCAAGCTCTTCGCGACTATAGAAGGGGAAGGGTCCAACGTATCTATGAAGGCGGCCGAGTTGAAGCCGGGCAGTTCAAAGTTGCGCGGTGGGACCTGCTCGATTCGTCCAAATATATGTGGGCTTCGGTCCAGACCGTACGAGGATGTGCAAAGCATTGCTCGTTCTGCTCTGTTTGGCGCACGGACGGCCAGCGTCCCCGGCAAAGGCCTTCCGACCCGATCATCGAAGAGATCGTCGAACTCCGCCGCCGAGGCTTCCGCTTCATCGCGCTTGCGGACGATAACTTTTACCCCGTCTCGCTCACGGACATCAGGCTGGCGGAGCGGCAGAACAATGCTGCAAAAGTTGCGGAATTGAAAGCCATTCGCGCAGAGCGCTTTGAATTGATGGAGCGATTGGCCGATCTTCCCAAAGGCATGGTGTTCTTTACCCAGATCACCATGGAAGCGGCCGAGGATCCTGAGTTCCTCGAAGCCATGCGCAAGGCGCGCATCATGGGTGCGCTAGTCGGCGTTGAGGCCGTTACAGCCGAGGGTCTCAAAGCCGTATTCAAGGACTTTAATTTATCTGGCGAAAACCTCGTTCAGCGTCTTCGGCAGTTTCAGGAACACGGGGTCCATGTCCTCGGATCGTTTATCTTCGGCTTGCCGACCGACCGTCACGATACATTTCGAGCGACACAAGAACTGGCGCAACGCTCCGGCATAGCTTTCGCCCAATTCGTGATGCTCACGCCATTTTGCGGCACCGTCGACTTTGATCGCTGGGAAAAAAGTCTCGGCCCTCATCCGCCCGAAGTAGATGGCGTTTCAATTACACGCTACTGGCTCATTCCCCCCGACAAAAGGCCCAAAATGTTTATGCCACATCCGACCATGACTTCGGAGGAAATGCGGGCCAGAACCCAAGGTGTCTGGGACGACTTCTACAGCCTGCCCGCTATCTGGAAACGTTCCGCCTGTACCCCGACACTCCGGGCTCGCTTAGCGTTCGTTTTCGTCTCGAAGTTGTACCGCCAGATGTATGCGAGCACCGGCATCGCAACCGATAGCGCCCGGCGTGAACGAGCTACTCTCTGGGCCAGGCGCATCGCGAAAGTAACGCGACGACTATTCCAGGCAAAACCGATGCCGGACCTGCAAGTGCCCCGCAGGATGCCGAATCCTACAACCGCCAATCCACTTCATGTACTGAAGTAGGACTTGGCCTCCAGAGGCTGGTGCTGAAGGAACGGCTCCTGCCTTGCGCGTCCACCTGCTGGACCGTATTCGGATTTCGGAGTACTTATTGCTCTGCTGGTTCGACCTGGTCCTGGGAGCGAATTCTTTCACCGCAGCGGAGGCATACCATCTCCGCTCCAGCAATTCGAGTTTCCAATCCCTCGTGCTCCAAAACGTACTGCGGCGCATCCTGAGACATGCCCAGGAATCCACCGCAGCCCGCGTGCTTACTGACGTCCGTAATGATTCGTATAGTTTCCATTGGTAAGCTCCTATGGTAGTTCACGTGCACTTTCGCGTGTACTCGCCTACTACTTATCCCAGGACCTCTCTTATTGATGGCCAGGGTGAAGCTGTTCCATGGGACTGTCCTATATGGACGGGTGAGGGCTGAATATCCATTACTGTCGGACGATCTCGGTCCGTTCACCCAGTCGCTGTCCAGAGCGAAGCGTGAAGCCCTGAGTCCTTTCCATTTGCAACTCCCCGAACTCAAGTTGGATGCGCCTGATCCTCTTCGCCTCATGTAAACGCGATTCGAATACCCTGTTAACCTGACGCTTCGGCGCGCCGCGCTAGCGTCACAGCTCACGGATTACACGCAACCTGCCGCAAATCTGACCAATCCACCTGTCGTATCGTCGCCGTTGCTGACGTTGAATGGTAGCGCGTTACAAGTAAGTCGCTCGCGCGGCGGACGCTACGCGTGAAGACAACGGAGCGATTGCTTTCTATTGGCAAACCAGATTTAGAGGGATAATCAGGATCGTGAAGCCGTTCCTACTCCTCCGAAGCCCCGCTTTGGGCAATTGCGAGGCGATGGAACAGCGAAACCCAATTGAATACCCATAGGAGACCGTGTCCGTCGCAAACGCGAGCGGCTCACATGAAACGGTCTTATCGAAAGCGGCGCGGCCAGGAGTGTCCCTGCTCTCGGCTGTTCCCCCGCGCCGCCTCCGATAAGAATCTAGCGTTATGCGTCCCAGTGACTTGCGATTTGGTTCAACCTCGCCCTAACCTGCAAATCAGAGTCCGATCGACCTCTTCGCCGCATCAGTTACAACTGTTTCCATTGCTTCTGGAGGACACCACCTGCTGCCGGGCCAACTTTATCCAGAAGACGTTTGAAGCGGCTCGCGGCCATTGGCGTCCGGGGTGTGTCCCTCGTCAGATCGTCGCGGAGTTCTCCTTGAGGACGGTCTCTGTTGGGCTATGCTGTCGTGCCTTGTATGTCAATCTCAGCCTTTCTTTGCCCCGAAGAGCAGAACCGCGGCTCCAGTTCGCGAACTAGCTTTTCCAGGCGAATGGCGCGCTCGCCGGGCGAGCATAACTCGACAGTGAAGCCGGTCGGATTCTCGATTCGCAAACCGGTACCTATTTCTCTCAGTTCTGTTAGAATTCGGCCCGTATGTTGCTGCTTTGCCCGATTAATAGACACTCCCGAGCGTTGAATAGACCGTAGACTCCCGAGGATTCGGGCGCATTCTTTTGGATCGACACGGCCGTGAAAGAACGAGCTGCAAATTGCGCAAACGGCATGTATCTAGCCTTCCTGAAAAACTGATCCCAAAACAACGTTTGAAAAGGACGAAGGTTTTCTCAGAGGCCTGCGTGGAGGTTTCCTCATTGCCCGCTTTGCGGCTCTTTTCTCCCGTTCTACTAAGACTGAGCGAAAGTCCTCTTCGACGAGTCCGTAACGGTGAAGTCTCTCTAAAGAA
>DATIMM010000239.1:0-26425 GCA_035475295.1 Bryobacteraceae bacterium | reverse complement strand
GCCGCCTTCGGGTTTCTAGCCGAGGGGAACGCAATCGTCCGCGCCATCGTCTTAATAGGTGTGTCCGCGATTGTGCTGTTCTTCGTGGCCTCCGCGCTCTGGAGCCACCGGACCACCTTTACGGCGCCTCTCTCCCGTTTCGGTCTGGCCCTGATCTTAGGCGGAGCAATCGGAAACCTGCTCGATCGGGTTTTGCGCGGCACCGTCACCGATTTTCTGGAGATTTACCAGGGCTCCTGGTCCTTTCCGGCATTTAACGTCGCCGACAGCGCCATTACGGTAGGAGCCGTCCTGGTCTTGATCGATATGTTGCGCCCTCGCCATAAGACAGCATGTACCCAAAACTCATAAGCATCGGATCGTTTTACATTCCCACCTACGGCGTGCTCGTGGCGCTTGGGTTTCTCGCAGGCCTGATGGTTGCGCTTCGTCTGGCGCGCCGCATCGGTTTGCCTCCCGACAAGATCGCGAACCTGGCAGTCTACTGCGCCATCGGCGGCATAGCCGGCGCAAAGCTGTTCATGTTCTTTTTCGACGCGCCGTACTACTGGAGTCATCCCGGCGAAATCTTCACCCTGCAAACGCTCCAAGCCGCCGGCGTGTTTCATGGGGGCTTTATCGTCGCGCTGCTGGTCGCTATCTTCTATATGATCCGGCAGAAGCTGCCCGTTCTACCGACGATGGACGCGTTCGCTCCCGGCGTCATCATCGGCCAAGCCATCGGACGTCTCGGCTGCTTCGCCGCCGGTTGTTGTTGGGGCAGGGAATGCGATCTTCCCTGGGGCGTGCGCTTCCGGTCCGACTTTGCCGCTCCCGTTCCGTTGGACAAACCTCTTCATCCAGTCCAGCTATACGAGTCGGCGTGCGATTTCGCCATTTTCTACATTCTTTACCGCTGCTTCAATCGCGCCCATCGACCCGGACAAATCATCGGGCTGTATCTCGTCCTCTACTCGACCGTCCGGTTCATCATCGAGTTCTACCGGGTACACGAACAGTCGCTAGTCGGCCCGTTCTCCCTCACGCAATGGATTGCCCTCGGACTGCTGCTTGTGGGAGCCCTGATGTTATGGTTTACCCGGGGTGTAGCGCTCGATCGAAGAGTTCTTGTCCAGGCCCAACAATAATAGATGATCGTTTGGCGTGAGTCCGCGCGCCTGATCCTCCTCGACAATGTCAATCCTCACGTCGGGCCGGCCTAGCACAGCGCCAAGCTTGATGTTGCCGTAATCCAGCACATCGAATCCGTTCAGAACGAACACCGAATAAGCGGGTGCGTTTGTCGCTGCTCTGATCAGATCTACCTGGCTGTGGGGCGGAAGCTGTCGAACGTAACTGTCGATGGTTGAAATCATCTGCGCCGCCCGACGTCCATTCAGCGTCATCAACGCCGCCTTCTGGCGAGATGCCAGGGTCTGTCCAATCAGGAACAGAGCGATGAGGATGCCCGCAACTGCGCGCCCGAAGTTATTCCAGCGCCAGATCGCGCCGAATCCGACGCCCACGATAAGCGCGACGAACGGAATCGCATTGTACGCATAGAGTTCGCTCACGTGTTCCAGCAAAAACGTTGGAAACAGCGATGCAACCGCGAGGACGGCCAGACAACAGCAGAGCATCCGGCGCTTTGTCCGTAAAACTCCGGCGGCTGTTACGGCCACGATGATGCCCGCCGAAACAACAGTGAGGAGCAGGACCGCTTTGTGGTGAGTTGCCAGCGCGATGGCGCTCGTCACGGTGGAAACAGGTGAAAACGCCGCCAGACCAAAACTAACCAGATTGCGGAGAACGTTCACCCCCACATGCATTCCGTAGCGGCCATGGGTTGACATCATTCCACCCGCCAGATGTCTGCAGGCAAAGTACACCAGAGTCATCAGGCCGTAGGGAAGCAGGAGCGTTGTGGCCTTCACCACTCGTTCTTTCCAAGCTGGCTGCTGTAGCGCCGACCAGGTGGCCAGGATTCCGATCACGAGCAGAAAGCCCAGCGCCGTCTCCTTGAAAAACAGGCCCGCGCCTAAGGCGAGAACACTTAGAAAGCCTGCCCTGTGTCGTCTCCAAAAGAGAAATGCGCTCAGAGCGCCGAGGAATGCACTGGCGCTCTGGGACAAAGTATCGTTGCCTAGCACTGCGGGGGCACTCACCTGCGCGAAAAGCATGACCGCGGCGGCGATTACGGTTTCTACAGTTCCGAGCCGGAACAGCCGCGCCGCCGCAACCACAACGCACACCAATCCTGCATGGCAGGCGAGCGCGAGGAGATGAATAGGCAGCGTTTCAAACCGCAGATGTTGCTGGGTGACCGTGAGGATGATCGCCTCCAGCGGCCGGTACGCATGAATGGCAGCCCCAACCCGAAAGAAGTAATCGTACAGATGCGCCGGAGGATTTGTTGCGAAGAACAGGAAATCGTCGGAGAAGTATCCCGCATGAAGCGCAGGCCAATACAGGGCGACGGCGGCACAAAACAGGATTGTCCAGGCCGGGAGCCACCACCAGGAACTGAACAGTTGCAGCCCTTTGTCCTTCGTCCACGCGGCGGTGTCTGTTTCTGCTTCCTTTGACAGTTCCGGCATACACCATAATTATCGGTGCGAACCGGGCTTTTCTTTAGCCCGGTTCGCACCGGAATCACTGATGTACAGAAACCGCGCGCCCGGTTTTGACCGATTCCTTTGCCAGATCGATAATGCGGATGACGTTCACATTGATGGCGATTGCGGTCAATCCTTCGATCGGCTGATTGGCTTTCATACGGGAAGCCATGTAAGCGACCGGCTCGTTCGCGTCCTCCGGAAGGGGAGTGAGGGGAAGTTCCTCAGCGGAACCCCTGCCCTGACGCAACTCCACCCGATTGTGTGTCATATACAAACTGCCGGGCTGTTTGCCGTTGGGGTCGGGCCTGCCAAAGATCTCCAGATCCTGCATGCTGCGCGGCAAATCCCAACTCCCTTCGTAGATTCCCACGCCATTAGGATAGGTCAGCACAAGCGTTGCACTGTCCTCCACCTTCGGGAACCGCTCCGGCCGCAGGTGATTGACCGTGGCGTATACCTTCGAGGGCATCCCCAAGTACCAAAGGCTCCATAGCGCGTTGTAACAGCCGAAGTCCATCAAGGCGCCGCCCCCGTTTTTCACCGGATCAGTCAACCAGGCAAAAAAGTATTTGTTCTTTACGCCCTCAGACGACGGCCCGCCATGCCCCACCACGCCGTGCAAACGATAGATGGTCCCGATTTTCCCGGCATCCGCGGCGGCCTTGGCGACGTAGTTCGCCGGCCACCAGGCCATCTGGTAGTTGGTCATCACGCGGACGTTATATTTCGACGCCAGTGCCTGAATCTGATGCGCATCTTCATAACTGCTGGCAAGCGGCTTTTCAAAGATCAGATTGATATGCCGCGGCAGGCACACTTTAGCTATCTCAAGGTGCCGGTTGTTCTCCACGAAGGCCCAAACGATATCAGGCTTGGCCTCGTCCAGCATTTTTGTGTAGTCGGAGTAAAAGAGGTTATCGGCGACGCCCAGCTGCTTGGCCGCTCCGACCAGCTCTGCGTTCGACTCAGAGATCCCTACCAGTTTGGCGGATTTCCCTTGGATGATGGAAGGCAGATGGCCCCAGGCGTGGGCATGGACCAGTCCGATGATGGCGATCTTGTAGGACGCGGGTTCCTGCCCGTACATTTGGAGGGCGAGGAGGAACAGAAAAATCAGTTTTCGCATTTACGTTTACCCAGAGTACAACCTTGTAGTACGGCGATTAACAAAGATTTACGAGGCGCCAACCAAACTGCGGAAACTAATGATAGAGTGAATATCCTAGCTGGAGTAAACTACATCGTGGCTCTGTTTTCTTGGGAAGCGGATGTCGCCCGGAGAGCATTGTTCTCTCTCGGCCTGTTGGGAGTCGTAGGATTTGTTACGCCTCCGTTTACGTTGGGAGCCTCTCCAAGTTCTGGGGATCTCTTAGCACAAGTCGCCCAGCATGAGTCGGCCGGTGATCTTGCGGGAGCGCGCAGCCTCCTCCAGAGCCAGCTCTCAGGAGGCTCAGACGCGACTGCCGCACAAGCTTTCGCCGAGTTTCTGGATCGTCATGATCAGCCGGGTGGCCGCGATGCGTACCTGAAATGGGCCGCAGAAGAGAAAGACCCGTTCAAACGCAAGCTTGCCCTGAAACAGGCTGTTTTGCTGGACTTCAGGAATGGAAGGCAAGCGGACCTGAAAGCCGATCTCAGGCAATATAAAGACGCAGGCGGGCAGGATTTTGAGTTGCCGGCGCAGCGGCAAGCTGCCGGAACGTACTCGATGGTGGCGGTCCCGGGGCCCTTGTACTCGTTTGCGAGAATGGCTGCTCTTTCGACCGACCTTTCTCCGGACGAATTACTTCCGGCGCTCGCGCGCAATGTTGCGACGAACGGATATCAGGCGTCGGGCAACGAAACGCTGGACCAAACCGAGTACCTACGGCTGCTTGTTCGATATATCGGCCAGGCACGGGAGCTGCAATCTCTCGCAGGGAATACGCAGAAGATCACAGTTCCGAACTGCGACAGCGAAGAGACAGGCAATTTGCTGAAGGTCCTCGGCTATCGAATGCGCGGCTCCTGCGGTGCCGATATTGTTCTGGAGACCGTGAATCCCACGCGAGCGTTTTTAACCGTGGATTCCGGCTTCCCTCTCACTCAGCTGGAGCAAGATCTTCGCGCTAACCGGCGTTTCGAACTACCGTACCGGTCAACAGCGGTGCCGGTGCTGTACAACGCGGACTATTGGCTCAGCGCTCTGGGCCGGCCTGCGCAGACTGATTTCCTGGACGCATTTCTTTCCGATCCCTCCATCTGCCGTTTATATCTGGGCTTGTCCCATCTGAATCGGCAAACTGCCGAGGCCATACGACATCAGGTGCCTGCTCCCAGGCTGAAATTGTACGGCCACGTGCTCGACTTTTACGGCAGCATGTTCCAGATTCGAGACGGCGCCGCCGTGGTGCCGGGCTCTCCGAAGATCTGGTCCTCGCTGGTGGGAGTTTCGCCGAGCAATCCTGGTGCTTTCTTCGGCAGGCTGATCGCTCGGGATGACGGTTGGCTGGCGAGTTACTTCGATGCGCTGTCGCGTGCGCAGGGCCCTGCTGCGGCGTATCTGACGCAGCCCGAGCAAATCAGGCGGTATTATGAGGCGCTGCGGGGCAAGATTACCGTCCCCGGCCCGGCCCGGCCGGTGTTCCGTTCCAGCACGGACCTGCTGCTGCTGACCACATCGCTCCGCCTGGACGCTAACGGGCAGCCACATGTGCCCGGGAATGTTGAGGTCTGGCGAACTTTGTTCGTCAAACATCCGCACGGGAAGTACGATGGTAAGCTGACGCGCTCAGCCAGCAATTGGAAGACGAACGCTGATGTGATAGAGGCCCTGTTTGCCCTTAGCCGGAAAACGGTGGACAACGAGCCGCTCAAAATCTTCCTGGCGCTGAACGATATTGACCGGGACCGAAAAACGCCCATCTCACCGCAACTGGCCAGCCGCCTCATAGCGGGATACAGGAGCTTCGGCGATCAATACGTTCTGTTTGCCGACGAACCAGTCCTGAGCGAGTCCTCGATTCTTCACTGCCTCGATATGTTTTCGGCTACGGGCGGCATTCATGATTCCCTGTTGAGGGCCGATACAGTGGGCACGGCGCAAGCACTGATCGAGATCTGGAAGATCCTTTGCCGCCAGAACCTGATTGAACCCGATGCACAAGATGCCACCTTCGCAAGACTGATCGCTCCGTTTGGCCGCCTGAAGCAGGAAGGCGAAGTGTTCGATGCGGGGCAATCGGGAGTCAGGGAGCTGTTAACCGCCGCGCATCAGCCCTCCGACGGACGGCGGCAGGACCAGCTGGTGACCCTCTTGGTGGGCACCCTCCGCCTTTCCGAAGGCGGCGGCTTTCCGTCGCCGGCAGAAAGTTTTCTTCGCATCTTCGACGCCCAGCGTCTCATTCCTATCGATAGCCTATTTCTCCTGGCCGATTCGCAGGGTAAGAAGGCGATCGATCCCCAAACAATGAAGCACATTTCAGAGCAATTGGGGCGCTTAGAAGAATCGCAGTCGATGCGAGCTTCTCTTTCCCCGGAGGAGCGGACCGCGATGTCAATGGGGTATTGGAGTGACCGTCACATTGACGCGGAGCGCAAACTGGACCTCGAGCATCTCGCCTCGAACTCGGAAAAGAAGGATGCGCGCACACTGCTCGCACCGTTTCTGCGCGATTCGCTGGTAGGCATTGTTTATTGCTACTACGCACCTGTCGGCGCACAGGTCCTTCTCACGAATCCGTCCTTCGTTCGCAGCCATGACTTTCTCGGTCCGCAAGGCACCGTACTGGCGTGGCGGGCAACTGACGTCGCCGGGTCGGGTTGGCCTTCGAGCGCCGGAGGCCGCCTGATGGGCTCTCTGGTGTCGCTGCCGTATGCGCTGGCCGAAGCCGAGCAGAACTTCCTGACGCCCAAACGGGAGCAAGCCCTGATATGGGGCGATTTGGTCCCGCAAATCATGGTGGACCAGACGGTAACGCGGTGGCGCAACGTCACTGGGGAGCAACTCCGCTGGGTGTCCCTGAACATGGAGCGCGGAGAGGATCTGGTCGCCTCGGCGGCACTGGACCCCTCGCTGCGCCTACAGGTTTTCAACGCACTGGGACAGTTTCTCTATCCAGGCACCGTGGAGAAGATTGGAGATCATCTGCAAGCAGGTGATTTCAATGCGGCCGAAGCGGAAATTCCCCCGGCCGAGTTCTACGCTTTAGCGCAAGATCCTTCGCTGCGCGAACTGTCACCGGACGTGGCCTCCGTCGAGGTGGCCGAACTGTCCGCTCAGAACCGTCCCGATCTCACCCCGGCGGCGATTGCCCGTATCTTCGGAACTCCGAAACCGACGCTGACCCATTCTTATCAGCCATGTCTGCTGCACCTGCGGACCTTCCCGGCGCTGATGGGTTATTCCAGCCGCATTCTAGCCGAGACGTGGGAGTCGAATAACTTCTTCTACGCGGCGCTGGCAGACCGGGTGGGAATTCCTGTCGATCGGCTGGACGCTTATGTTCCCGAGTGGAATCGCGCGACGGTCGAGAATATTTTCGCGACGCACCTCGAGGACTGGCCCGCGCTGCTCCGGTCTCTGCATACCGTCCGCGAGAAGGTACTCCAGCACGATCAGACCGCAGGTACCCCGCAGGAAGCCGGGGAAAACAAGACGGCCGATCTTTCAATGAACTAGGAACGGCAATATGAAAAGATCACTGCAATTCGCGTTTCCACTCCTGCTGGCGGGCGTCTGCCTTGCGCCGTTTGCGGGAGATTTCGGACTGTCGGCGCAAAGCCTGACCGCCGGCGCGCAGAGGGGGGAAACCCCGACCTTTCGCGTCAAGGTGGACATGGTGGTGCTTGGCTTCACCGTTACCGACAACAAGGGGAAGTATGTGAATGGGTTGAAGCCCGGGGATTTCAAGGTGTACGAGGACGAGATCCCGCAGAAGCTGAATACCTTCGCCGAAGGCAACCGCGCTCCGATGCTGGTGGCGGAAGACGGCAGTTTGAAGCCCATGCGTCTTGCCGCTCAGCAAGCGCTGGCGGCCGCAGAGATGCCGTCGGGTTCGGGCGTAGTGAAACTTCCCGCCGAAGCCTCCACGGGAACCAACGTATTTGTGCTCTTTGACACCAGCAATTACATGTACCGGGGCTTCGTTTATGCTTCCGATGCGATCGCGGACTTTATTCGCGGATTAGATCGCGCGGATGCGATCGCGGTGTACACGTACAGCCGGAACCTGAGTCGCGCCGTTTCGCTGAATCGGGACCGGTCGATGGCGATCGCGGGACTTCGCCGGGCGGTGGCTGGAGACGATTCCGCGCTCTACAATTGTCTGCTGTTGACCTTGCGGGACGCGGCACGGGTGCCCGGCCGCAAAGTGGTTATTGTGTTCTCGAATGGGCCCGATAACGCGAGCATGGTCGCTCCCGATGACGTGCGAGCCGTGGCCGAGGACGAAGGAATTCCTATTTATGTGATCTCTACCAATGAGCTCAGCAAAGACCCCATCTCCAGCAATATCTTCAAACGCATCTCGACAACGACCGGCGGCAAAACGTATTTCGCCAAGACGTGGCAGAAACAGGTGGAGGCCTTCGAGTCCATCCGTGAAGACCTGGGCAACAGCTATACGGTCACGTATTATCCGCAGAATAATCCCAATGAAGGATTTCGCCAGATCACGGTGCAGCTTACAAACCCGGCGATGAAGAAATTCAAGGTTCGGGCAAGACCGGGATACCGGCCGCAGCGCGGCTTTTAGTGCATCTCTGAGCATCGATTCCACGCAGCGCCGGCGCGTATCGCGATACAATAGAATTTCTTGGCCGCAGTGTCTCATTACGACCGCGGTATCAGTTGGAAGGTGGTGAATTTAGTTTGGCAGAAGTCCATCTCCAGGATGGCGAAACTCTCGAAAGTGCCCTGCGCCGTTTTAAGCGTAAGGTTCAGCAGGAAGACATCGTAAAAGAAATTAAGCGTCACTCTTTCTACCTGAAACCCGGGGAGAAGCGCCGTACCAAAGAAGCACTCGCCCGGAAACGGAATCGAAAGAAACGTCCGCGCGATTTTGAGCCCGCTAGTTCCTAAAGAAAAAGCCCGTGTTCTCTAATGAGAGCACGGGCTTTTTTGTCTTCTCCCTCCAGCTTGCCGCGACCGGAGTAGCGATTGCGATCTACTTACTGGCTTTGAACTATTGACGGGGCAACAGCAAAAACGAAGCCCGCCGATCCTTTCAGATCAGGCGGGCTTTGTTAACTTAACGATTGAGGAGTGAGCTAATCGCCCATCGCTCCTACTTCTTCCTGCTTTTCGGCATTGGCAGGCTTGTTAGTAGCGGTAGCGAGCAGGCCGTTCAGGGGAACAAAGCCTTCCACTTTCTTTTCCCCGAGAACATGCTCACGGTACAACCGCGCCATCTTCTCGTTTTCCAGCTTGTCCTTCAGCGCTAAGTCGCGGGCGCGCTTCTTTTCTTCACGCGCGGTCTTGGCGATGCCCTTTTCTTCGAGGTCATGCTGGCGGTCGGCCTTCACGTGCTCCTCAACCAGCACCAGGTTGTGCTCGGTGCTGGCGAGCGGAACGGCTTTATTGCCGGCAAAGATTTCGTGGCGGCCCTTCTCCTCGTACCACTTGGTGAGCGTCGCCGTCATGTGCATTTTCTCAATGATGTTTCTCCAACCCACGCCGGTGTTATAGGCGCAGAAGGAGATTTCACCCTCTTGTGTGGCGTAGGGAATGATGCACTGTTCCGTGCGGCGGAAGTCGTAGTTGAACAGATCCTGGAACCACATGCCCGCGATGAACAGGAAGTTCCAGCGGTCGCCGCGGCGCTTCTCGATATCGGCCCGCGTACGGTCGCCGGTCACCTTGCCGTAGTCCTTCTTGCTCATGCCGAAGCATTTGTCGAACTTCTGAATCAAGTCGGTGAGCTTAAAGTGCGTTGGCGATTTAAACGGGTTGTAGTTGCGAAGCAGCGCGAGCGTGACACCTACGACGGACATGAAGCGCCCACGGGCGCCATCGTTGATCCGCGCAATATCCTTTGCCAACTGATCGGCATGCAGGAACGCGGTCACCGGAACGTGCTCTTTGGTTTCCTTATCGCACATGACGGCCATGCCGATTCCACAGTTGGGATGGCAGCCGCAGCTGAGCTGTCCCCAGTCCGCAGAGGGACCGTGGACCAGATCGGCGAAATCGGAGAACGTGCTCATGAAGCTAATTGGGAACCAGTCGCGAACGGGTTCGCCAATGCCGGTCTGATTTTTTACGTCGTGGGCCAGATGCGAAAGCGTATAGCGCTGAGCCTGGCGGCGCTCGTCCGTGACAGCCTCATCGCGTCCGGTAAAGGAAACCGGCTGGAAGGACAGGAACGGAATCTTCTTCGGATTGTCGAGAGCAAACTGAACTACGTGACCTACCTGCTCGTTGTTGATGCCGTTGATGAGGGTGATCACCGGCACGATGTCGACGCCATTGCTCCACAGGTTTTCAATGGCGCGCAGCTTCACATCGAACAAGTTGCCGACGGCACGATGCGAGTTGGCTGCATTGCCTATACCGTCGAACTGCAGGTATGCGTACCGTAGGCCGGCCTCGGCAGCTTCTTTGCAGAACTCAGGGCTCTTCGCGAATTCGATGCCGTTGGTTGCGGCCTGAACGCTGTTGTACCCGACCTTGCGGGCATAGCGTACGGCATCCAGAAAATACGGAGAAAGCGTGGGTTCGCCGCCGGAGAACTGCACAGACATCTGGCGGCGCGGCTTGATGGAGATCGCGTTGTCGAGCAGGGTCTTGATATCTTCCCAGCTCAACTCGTGCACAAAGCCCACCTGGTTCGCATCCATGAAGCACGGATCGCACATCATGTTGCAGCGGTTGGTAAGGTCAACCGTAAGCACAGAGCCACGGCCATGGGTGATGGTGCTGGTTCCGTGGTTGTGAAGCTTCTCGTCGTTGTGGGCGCGGATGTCGCGGCCCGGAAATACGTCTTCGAGATGCTTGGAGAAGGCCGGATCGATCGACATCACGTCCTCGAAGTGCCCGTGCGTCGGACAGTCCTTGACCATGATGATTTGACCATCGCGCTCAATGATTTTGGCCTTGATTTCGCCTACCGGTTCGTTCAAAAGGATCTTGTAATCGATTTCGCCGTCTACAATCTTCTGCCGAATTTCGGGGATGCAGCGGGGGCAAAGCGAGTCGGTCTCGCGGGGCCAGCCTAAGGGCGGCTTGGACTTCTGGTAGCTCTTCAGGAGCGGCTTATCCGACCACTTCGGCGTGAACGAAGGGTTCTGATTGATCTGATTCAGCCGGTCAAAAACCTGCCAGGCGGCATTAGCGCCGACCGTAACTGCTTTCTCAAAATATTTGATAGGTTTGTGCATGCTTTTGCGACCTGTGGGACTACTCCCTAGTTCCTCCCAAAGTTCTACGGGAGAAGTATTCCTCCAGCGTTCACAAGTATAGAGAAGTTTTTTAGCGCTAATTAATCAAAAGAATGCGAAATGCGCTGATTGGAGGTTGTATGGAGGATTACCCGAGTTGACTGGTCGGCCTCCGCACCACCAAAGTTAAGCGAATCAGCTACTTATCTCTACCAGGCGTGGTAAAAATCCCGGTGCTTTTCCACAGACACCCGTACGCCGAACAGCGCTGAAAGATTCTCTTCGGTGAGCACTTTTTCCTTCGATCCGTCCGCGAATACCTGGCCCCTTCGCAAGAGGACGACACGATCAATCTCGGGAATGATGTCGTCCAGGTGGTGTGTGACCAGCAATAACCCGACGCCGCTTTGCGCGAGCGACCGGAGATGGGTGCGCACCTCTCGTAAAGCTGACAGGTCGAGGCTGGTCGTGGGCTCGTCGAGCAACAACGTAGAAGGGCGGTGGATCATAGACCGCGCAATCAGCAGGCGCCGTGCTTCGCCGGAAGACAACTCATCCAGCCAGCGGCCGGACAGATGCGCCGCGTCCACTTGCGCCATGGCATCGGCGGTGGCTTGTTCCATCGCGGGCGTGACGTGATGGTTTGGCCAGATGCCGATAGAACCAAAAAAGCCTGAGAGCACCAACTCGCGGCCAGTAATGTCCCGGGTGCAGCGCGCCATCAGATCGTTACTAACCAAGCCGAGTTGGGAGCGCAGATCGAAGATATTCCAATTCTCCTGGCCGAGAATGCGGAGCCGGGTTTCCGGCCTCATGAGCGGATAACACTCGCGTGTAATCGTTTTGATAAGGGTTGATTTTCCGCTGCCGTTCGGCCCAAGGATGGCAACGTGCTCGCCGGAGCGAACACACAAGCTCAGGCCATTGAGCGCGAAATTTTCCCCGCGCTGCACAAAGATGTTCTGAAGTTCCAGGAGAAGAGGAGATGAGGACATTCCAATAGGGGACAGGATCGAGAATAAAAGGGAAGGGTAGCAAACGTTCGATTGGCGTTGACGTCGGAGGAAGTAAAGAGATTAGCGGGGGAGTGCGGGTTCGAACTCGCGGGGGTGTCCGCGCCCGATCCACTGGAGGACTTCGAACGGTTCCAAGCCTGGCGCTCCGAAGGCCTAGCGGGCGAGATGAAGTATCTTACCGATCATCGTGGCGATATGCGCAGCGACCCGCGCCGTCTATTGGCGTCCGTACAGAGCATTGTTTGTGTCGGCAAGCTTTACAATACGCCGCACCCGCATTCGGTGGAACTGGCTGCAGGAGATCAAACGGCGGAGGACGCTGGAAAGGGCGGGCAAGGTTCCGCGTGGATCTCACGGTATGCCTGGGGCGAGGACTATCACGACGTTCTGCGAGCGGGGCTGGAGCAGTTGCGCGACCGGATTGCGGAGGTTCACGGCGAACCTTTCGAGTGGAAGATCTGCGTCGACACCGCGCCTTTGCTGGAGCGGTCCTATGCGCGCCAGGCTGGCCTTGGCTGGATCGGCAAAAATACGTGCCTGATTAATCAGCAGCAAGGCTCGTGGTTTTTTCTGGGCGAGTTACTTCTTTCGATTCCGCTTGCGCCCGGTATGCCACCGCCGGATCGTTGCGGAACCTGCCGCCGCTGTATTGACGCCTGTCCTACAGATGCTTTGGTCACTGGTGAAAGCGGAACGACGCTCGATGCGCGGCTCTGTATCTCGTATCTCACAATTGAGAAGCGCGGAAGCATACCGGACGAGCTAGCCGGCAAAATAACGAATCACGTTTTCGGCTGCGACATCTGTCAAGATGTGTGCCCCTGGAATGCACGAGCGCTGCACACGAGCGAACCTTCGTTTCAGCCCGGTGCCTTTGCGCCAGCGCTACAAACACTGGCGGCCTTGAGCGAGGCGGATTTTCGCGCGGGCTTCCGCCATTCTCCCGTGTGGAGGACCAAGTATGGAGGCTTTCTCCGAAACGTGGCTTTTGCCATCGGGAACACGGGGGGTCGGGAAACGAGGACCGCGCTGGAGCGGCTGACCAATCACGAGAATGACGATGTTCGCGCGGCGGCCATCAAAGCCTTGAGCATCTTCGACGAGCGCTTTTCACAGAAACCTTCGCAAGATTCACCATGATTCGTTTCGGTCTCTTCGTTCTCCTGCTTTTTGCGCCAGCCGCATTTGGCAGAACCTACCAACCGCAAGACCCGTTAACGATCCCCGGCTTTGTTGATTTCTATAACAACGATTACGACAAGGCATATGCGTACTTCAAGAGGGAGTTGAAGTCGCACTCGAACGATCCGGACAGCTACAACTATCTGGCGCAGGTCATTTTATATCGCGAGCTATATCGCGATGGCGCGCTCGAGAGTGAACTGGTCACAGGCTCCAATCCCTTTCTTCGCAGTCCCAAGCTGAACATGTCTCCGCAGGCGAAATCGGAGTTCACAGATTGCATTGAGCGCTCGTTGAACTTGAACAGCGCGCTGTTGGACAAAAACCCAAACGATATTCATGCGCTGTATTCGGCGGGGGCGGCTCATGGGCTGAACGCCACTTACTCGTTTCTGATTGAGAAGGCCTGGACGACCGCGCTGAACGACGCCGCGGTCGCGAACAGAATAAACAAACAGATTCTCAATCTTGACCCGGCCTTCGTGGACGCGCGACTGATTGTCGGAGTGTATGAGTACGTCGTAGGTAATTTGCCTTTCTATATGCGGATGCTCGGTGTGATTGGCGGCTTTCGTGGAGATAAAGAGGGCGGCATCCAGCAGATTGAGCAGGTACGGCAGCATGGAGTGTTAAGCAAGTACGATGCCGAGATTCTGCTGGCCGTCATTTATCGACGCGAGCGCTGTCCGCAACTGGCGCTTCCCTTGTTGAAGCAGGCGGCCAGCCGGTTCCCGGGCAATTACCTGCTGCGTCTGGAGCAGGTGCAGATGTACAGTGACCTCGGGAACAAGAATGCTGCCCTGCAAGTGCTGGGGCAGGTGGAGCAGCTTCGCCGGAGCGGCGCGCCCGGATACGAGAGACTGCCGATGGAGAAGCTGGCGTATCTCAAAGGGAACCTCCTTTTCTGGTACAACGATCTGGACGGGGCACTGAGGGAGTTGACGCAGGCTACGCAGAAGGCGCACGAACTCGATCTCAGTACCCAGGTGATGGCCTGGCTGCGGCTGGGGCAAACATACGATCTGAAGAACAGTCACGGGCAGGCCGTGAAGGCTTATGAGAAGGCGATTGCAGCGGCTCCCCGTTCCGCGGTGGCCGGGGAAGCCCGGGGCTATATCTCTGATCCGTATCGGCGGAAACAGAGGAAGAGCTAATCCTCTGGCATATGCTCCATCGCAGCCCCCTTCACGTCCTCTTCCTCGATGCGATGAATGAAGGCTGAGTATTCCACGGTGACGCGCTCCCGTGCGGCAAGCCACCGGTAACACGGAGTGCCGAACAGCCTGCCGCGCTCCACTGTCTGCCTGCGTGTTTCGGGAAATGGTGAGACGCCGAATTCCATTCCGCACGCGACGGTCTCCCCGTTCCAGGGCGGCGCGGACCGTGATCGATTCTCTTCCCACATTCCGAGCCAGGGGAAATCTTCTCGCTTCCAGCGATAACCAAACAGAATCTTCCCGGCCGGCGAATAGGCCGCGAAGTACGCGTCCGTCCTTTGGGGATCCATGAGGTGGGCTGTGTAGCCGGCCGATCGAGGGCTGCTCGAAAAGGTACGGAGGTCCGCCTCGCCGCCGGTTGTCAAGGGCGCGAATGGCCAATTAAATTCAGCGCCCGCCACGAGCGCGCTGTCCCCAAAGCCTGGGGGGCCGTAAACACGCGAGCGGGATGCCGGAATCCAGAATCGGGTGGACCCACCCTGGAGGAACGGGGGGCCGAGAGTGACGTGCTGTGTCCAGGCGATGGCGCGATCCACCGAGAGCAAATTCTCGACTGTTTCGGAGAAGTGAACGGTGGTGCCTTCCTCGGCCAGCGTTACGACGCGGCGAACAGTCAAGGCGCTCAAGGGCAGCCTTGCGCTCAGGGAGATCTGCCTTTCATCCCCCGTGACTTCGTAACGGACTACGGACGACTCACCGTGTACGCCAATACCGGCCTGGGCCTCCTGCGGGGAGGGCGGGCCAAACAAATCGAGACACAGGTTGTGTCCGACGATGCCCGCGAGCAACTTGCTTTCGATGCTCGACCCATACTCGGGGTGGGCCGCCGCATCATAGGCCGAGGGTTCGATGGATTCCCAGGGGGGAATCCAAAGCGGATTCACGCCGGTCTCCTTGTGCAGGATCTCGGCGACGTGTCCTCCTTCGTGAAGAACGGTGACTCGCACCTGGCCGTTTTCGATCGAGGTTGCTTGGCGATGCAGAAATGGCATGGCAGTAGGAATCGTATAGCCTCTCAAAGAAAGAGCCAGACCGCAACGGAAAGTAACGGACGGCCAGAAAGTAAATCAGCAGCTCGTCCGCGACCTTCACCGCCGGGGCAAAAAAGAAAAAAATATTGACAAGACCAGGAAGCTCGGATAAAGTCAGCGGAGAGTCGAATTGATACGTTTCAATTCGTGGCACTCGTGAGCAATGCCGCATTGTCGCGGCCCTTTAAAGGAGCGTTTCCATGATTGAATCGCGGTTCCGCAGTTCCCCTTGCCCAAGCGCCCGGGGAAAATTGATGCTTCCGACTGTGTGGACGGGACTGATATGCCTGCTCTGGCTGTGTTCTCCTTTTTCAAGTGTGCTGGGCCAGGAATCATCGGTCTCCGCTATCGTCGGCCAAATCACGGATGCCAGTCAGGCGGCCGTTCCTGGAGCGACCGTGCGGGTCCGAAACGTAGACACCAATGCCGAGCGCACGACTACGTCAGACCCGAACGGCAATTTCTCCGTGCCGAACCTTCCCCCCGCCCGGTATGAAATCACGGTCGAGAAGAGTGGCTTCTCCACTGCGAAGTTGCAGGCGTTCGATCTGCGGGTCGGAGAGACGGCCAGGAGAGGTGTCGCGCTGCAACTGGGCTCGGTGAACCAAACGGTTGAAGTTACCGGCCAGGCGCCCCTACTACAGACCGAGAGCGGCACCATGCAACAGGTGATCGATCAACGACAGATCCAACAGTTGCCGCTCAACGGACGCAATATTCTGCAGTTGGCTACATTGTCGGCCGGTGTTTCGCCACCGCAGCGCCTGCAGCGTGGCGGCACTCAATACGGTACACGCGGCGAATACGTGCAAGTGGAGGGCGGGCGCGACAGCTCGACCAACTATGTCATCGATGGCGTATACGTTCGCTCCCTGCGGTTTAACAACCTGTCGCTGCAGCCGTCGCTGGACACCGTTCAAGAATTCAACGTGCTGAGGAACTCGTTTTCCACCGAGTATGGGCAAGGCGAATCGGTTGTAACGGCGGTTACGAAATCGGGCACGAACAGCTTTCATGGATCGGCGTATGAGTTCATCCGCAATAACGCCCTGGACGCCCGTAATTTCTTTGCTCCCACCAAGCCTGCCTATCGCCGCAATCAATTTGGCGGTACCGCGGGCGGTCCAGTGATCAAGGATAAGTTCTTCGTGTTTGGCGGCTACGAAGGGCTACGTACGACGCAGGGACAGACGTTCCTGGGATCGGTACCCGACCCGAGATTACTCACCGGCAATTTTTCCTTCCTACCTTCGTCGCAATGGCCCATTGATCCCTTGACGAACTCGCCATTCCCAGGAGGGATCATTCCCTCGTCGCGTATTTCGCAATTCGCGAACACGTTGACCCCGACGGTCCCAGGACCAAACAACTCCGGCCGGAACAATTACGTCATCAACAAGCCGTTCCTCGACAACTACGACACTGTGACGTTCAGGGCCGATCAGACTTTCTCGGATAAGCATACCCTGTTCGAGAGATATATCTGGCACCAGGCATCGCAGATTCAGCCGGGCACCTTCACGGCGACGAATTACCCGCAGAACGGCCAGAACATTTCGGTGGGCGACACGTATCTGATCACGCCGAAGCTGGTGAACGAATTAAGGCTCGGCTACAACCGCGCTTACGCGATTGTCAACCCGGTAAATTTTGGAACAACGAATTGGGTTCAGGCAGCTGGCCTGCGCAATCTTGCCGGGGCAACTGACCCGCTGGATATGGGAAGGCCCAGCTTCGCTGTTGCCGGATACACCACTCAAGGCGAAGGCACCATCACCCAAGGGGCGACAGAAAACGTGTATAGCCTGTCGGACGGCATCAGTTATGTGGCGGGGCGGCATACGTTCCAGACCGGCATTCAGCTTCAGAACAGACGGTTTTTCCAGATCACGGAGGTTCCCCCGCGCGGCACGTTTGCATTTAACGGGCAATTTACAGGAAATTCAGTTGCCGACTATCTGCTCGGGTTCTGCTCTACCTGTCAGGGCGCGCTCGGGAGTTCGCGATCCGATTATGTGGACAACACGGTCAGCGCATATTTCAACGACGTCTTCCAAGTAAATTCGCGGCTCACGCTGAACTACGGAATTCGGTACGAGTATTTATCGCCTTTCAAGGAGCAGGCAAACCAGGAAGCAGCTTTCGATCCGATCTCGGGAAAGATCGGGTTCCACGTGGTTCCTTCAAATATTCCACCGGTCCTGGCGCCACATATCATCAACCAGAATAATTTCTATCCGGCCGGTATCATCAAGCCTGATACGAACAACTGGGGACCGAGAGTCGGTGTCGCTTATCGTCCCACACAGACTACTGTTATCCGGAGCGGATTCGGAGTTTTCTTCGACAACAACAACCTGAATGAACTGCAGTTCGACCGGCTGATTCCTCCGTTCTACACACAGTACACGGTGATTCCGCCGGTGAGCAGCCCCGTTTCGGTGAACACGCTGTTCCCGAATTTGAATGAGATCTCCAGTATTCCTGCTCCGTTCTCGGTCAGTCCGTCGAACGCGACGCCGTATGTTTTGGAATGGAACTTCGGTGTTCAGCAGACCTTTTTCAAGAACTACCTTTTTGAGGTGGCCTATACCGGGAGCGAGAGTCATAAGCTCTCGAAGCGGTGGAATCAAAACGCCGCGACCTCATTCAGTAGCACGATTCCGCTGGTGAACCGACTGCCCTTTCCGCAGTATCAACCCGGAATTCTGACATCGAGCAACTTGGGGAACGCGAGTTTCAACGCGCTGTCGGTCCGTTTAGAGAAGCGCTACTCGGCGGGCCTGTATTTCCTATCGAACTTCCAATGGGCGAAGAACATCGACAATGCTTCGGGAGAGGTGGATTCGAATGACACGGCGTACGTGACGAACTTCCATCTGGACCGTGCTCTTTCGAACTACGATCAGCGCTACCGAGCCTCGGAAAGCTTCGGCTACGAACTTCCTTTCGGGCGTGGAAAGCGGTGGCTCTCCGATCGGCGATTTGCTACGGCCGTGCTCGGCAACTGGCAGCTACAGGGAGTGATCACGCTCCTGTCGGGATTTCATTTCACGCCGTCCGGGAAATCGGTCTGCAACTGCGGATCCTATGTGCCCCAGCGCGTGAATGTGGCGGCGACCGGGTTTGGAGGACTGTCGAATCCAACACCGAATCTGTGGTTCAATCCCGGAGCATTCTCCTTACCCGCGTTGGGATTCCAGGGCAATGCCGGACGAAACACGGTGCTCGGTCCAGGGTATCAGCAGGTGGACATCTCCGCAATTAAGGAGTTCTTGCCGATTGAGCGGTTAAGGGTACAGTTTCGCGCGGAGTTCTTCAACATCCTCAACCGTGCAAACTTCGGGACTCCGGACATGAACATCTCTGACGTATCGGCTGGTGCAATTACTTCGGCATATGATGGCAGAGATATTCAGTTTGCCCTGAAGCTGATCTGGTGACTACCTGCGTTACTGAACTATGCTAAGAAACCTATCTCGATCCCTGGCCGCGATTACGATCGGCTGCTCACTGCTGTCGGCAGCTAATTGGCTTACGTTTGGCGGCGACCCGCAACGAAGTGGCTGGGCTAAAGACGAGACCCTTATCACGAAGGACAATGCGAAGAGCCTTCAACTCGATTGGACGATCAAGCTGGACAATGAACCGAAGGAGTTGAATGCCTTGACTCCGGCCGTCACGATGGACGGGGTGATTACGCCGCACGGGTTCAAGGAATACGTCATTGTGGGCGGGAGTTCAGACAACTTGTACGCGGTCGACACGGAGTCTGGGAAAGTTGTCTGGCAGAAGCATTTTACGAACACCGTTCCGGCCCCTGCTTCGCCGCCCTTTTGGTTGTGTCCGCAAGCTCTGAATGACACGCCTGTAATCCTGACCGGTAGGTTCATGGGCCGCACCGTGTTTGTAATTTCTATCGACGGAAAGCTGCATGCGCTGAACATCAACAACGGCGAGGACCGGTTTCCCCCGACGCAATTCGTTCCACCGTATTCCAAGAACTGGAGCTTGAACCTTGTTGGAACGACGCTTTATACGGCAATTTCGCAAGGCTGCGGGGGAGCGAAATCCGGCGTATGGGCCATGGACTTGAAGAGCGCCGACAAAAAGGCTACTTTTTTCGAAGCCGATTCTACGGGCGCCGGCATTTGGGGACGGGGCGGCCCGACGGTGGGATCGGACGGCACTGTTTACGTAGAAACCGGGGACGGTCCCTACGATCCGGCCGCAGGCAAGTATGCCGACAGTTTCCTCGCGCTATCGCCAGACACACTGAAGCTCCGCGATTACTACACTCCGGCTAATCAGCAATGGATAACCAGGAAAGACCTGGACATGGGAAACATCACGCCAGTCATCTTTCCATACAAAGGGCGTGAACTAATTGTGGGAGCCGGGAAAGAGGGCACGCTGTTTTTGCTGGACGCAAAGAATCTGGGGGGCGAGACGCATCGGAAGCCCCTTTACAGGAGCCCGTTAGTCACGAATGAAGACGTCGACTTCGCAGGACGGGGCTTTTGGGGTGCATTCGCTACGTGGCAGGATCCTCAGGGGACCCGCTGGGTCTACGCTCCGGCCTGGGGGCCTGTGCATCCTAAGGCGCCAGCGTTTGCGGCTTCGAATGGGCCTACGCCGAACGGCAGCATCATGGCCTTCAAGGTGGAAGACAAGGAGGGGCAGCCAGTCCTTACGCCCGCCTGGATATCGCGTGACCTGAATGTAGCGGAGCCGCCTGTGATTGCCAACGGCGTCGTGTTCGCCGTCTCCAGTGGCGAATTTGTCCGCCAGGCTAAAGATTCCGGCGCTCTTTATACCTCAAAGGAACGCGCGGAGAATGCGGTGGGCAATGCCACTCTCTATGCGTTCGATGCGGAGACAGGAAAAGAGTTGTACTCCAGCAGCAAGGCGATGCCATCGTTCAGCCACTTCGGAGGGCTTGCGGTCAGCAACGGCCATATCTACGTATCGACTCATGATTCAACACTCTACTCGTTCGGCGTTAAGGCCGAGTAGACGGCTACCAGACCAGGAGACTTATTGCCGGTGTTTCAGCGAAGAGGACTCGCGCACTTTCAGCGTGGGGGGAAGACGAATTTCTATGCGGGGCGCAGCGGGCTCCAGAGCCTCGATTCGCTGTATCAAGATGCCGGCCGCACGATAGCCGATCTCGTAGGCCGGCTGAACAACTGACGTGATGGCAGGCCGGAATATGTCCTCAGGAGTGAGCTCATCAAACGTGACAAATGCAAGGTCTTCGGGTGTGGTTAATCCACAGGCCATCATGCCGCGGAGGGCGCCGAGTCCCGTAACGCCGTTTGTGGCAAAAAGAGCGGTGGGCCGCTCCTCCGGACGTAACAGATGCTCCTTGCAGATGCGGACAACATCTTCCTGATGAAGATTCGCCTCCCATATCAGAGAATCCACGACGGCGATACCGGAGCGCTCCAAGGCCCGCTGGTAGCCGCGAAGACGCTCCTGTTCGTTCCGCAACGTCAGCGGGCCGGTCAAGATGGCGATCCTTCGGTGGCCCGTGGAAATGAGGTGCGAAACGCCCATCTCTGCCCCGGCGCTATCGTCCACGCAAACGGAATCCACATCGATACCTCCAGGGAGCCTGTCCAGACACACCAGCGGGACGCCCGCCTCGATCAATCGTGGAATCTGAGCGTACGAGCCTTGTCCGGAAGCAATGACCAGCAGAATGCCTTCCACCCGCTGCGAGCGAAGCAGAGAGAGCATTTCTCTTTGCCGGGTGGTGCTGTCGTCGGAGTTCACGGCAATCACGGAGTACTTATGCTGATTTGCGGCTGCTTCGGCACCTCGAATTACCTGCGGGAAGAAGGGGATTCCCATGTCAGGAACCACGATCCCGAGCGTGCGAGTCTTGTTCGTTTTCAGGCTCCGGGCGACATGATTCGGATGATAGTCAAGAGCCTTTATCGCATCAAGAACTCTTTGACGGAGTTCCTCACTCACCGGAACGGAGTTGCTAATCACATGAGAGACGGTTCCGACGGACACCTCTGCAAGTTCGGCTACCTCTTTTATGGTCGACATCGGCTGCGATGTGGGTTGGATGACACGTTTCCTACAGTTTCACAAACATCATCATGTTAAACAAATCTTTAGTTACAGAAGCGATCAACGCCGGCGAAGGCATTCTTAAGCTGGAGCCATGCTGGGTGCCCCGCTCCTTCATGATTCCGGGAGGACGCCTGAAGCTGCATCCGGACGACCTGTACGCTCTCGGGGGTCATCGCGGCGGAATCAATGAGCGCTGGTTTTCATCGACTACTCACGCGTCCAATGGGCCGGGCACGCCCGAAACCGAGGGCCTGAGCTTCGTGCATTTTCAGGGGAAGCGATTTCTTCTGAAGGAGGCCGTCGAGGATCAAGGTGACAAGTTGCTTGGCTCGGATGTAATGAGCCGGCACGGCGGCTGGAATCTGCTCTGCAAGTTCTTCGATAACCTGGGCCCCATTCCGCACCATCTGCATCAGACGGACAAAGTCGCGGCCCTAACCGGCCAGCGTGGAAAGCCCGAGGCGTACTACTTTCCGCCGCAATACAATGTGAAGGAAAACGATTTCCCCTACACCTTCATGGGGCTTGAGCCTGGCACTACGCCCGAAGATGTACGAAACTGCCTGGCAAACTGGAACAAGGGCGATAACGGCATCCTCAACTTTGCCCGCGCTTTCCGATTGCAGCCTGGCACGGGATGGCAAATTAATCCGGGCATCTTACATGCGCCTGGTTCGCTTGTTACGTATGAGCCGCAGGTGAACAGCGACGTCTTCTCCATGTTTCAGTCGGTCGTCGACGGACGTATTGTCGACCGGGCTTTGCTCGTGAAAGACGTGCCCGCCGAGTACCATAACGATCTTGATTTCCTGGTAAGCATGCTGGACTGGGAAGGCAACGTCAACCCTGAGTTTGCAAAGAGCAACCGGTGTTTTCCAAAGCCGCTAAAATCGCCGCAAGAGGCCGGGGATGCGGGCTACAGCGAGCAATGGGTTACCTATGGCACGCCTTATTATTCGGCTAAGGAGCTAACCGTTTTACCGGGGAGAACTGCTACCGTGCGCGACAGCGCAGCATATGGGCTGATCCTGACGCAGGGGTTCGGAACGTTAGGAAAGCACCAGGTGAGCACGCCGGCGATGATCCGTTTCGGGCAGTTGACCGACGACGAGTACTTCGTTACGGCGGCAGCCGCACGAGAGGGGGTCCGCATACAAAATTTGAGCGGAACAGAGCCGCTTGTGATTTTGAAACACTTCGGACCTGGCAATCCCGATGCCGAACCTTTGCTTCGGACGAAGGTAGCGTAAGGACCGGTGATGAGCGATTCAACTTCGCACCGCTATCCGGCTCTGCACAATGCGATGTGGCCGGGTCTGGTCGGCAAGGGGCCGGGCTCCGAGCCGCCGATCGATCTTGAAACGATGCTTAACGTGACGGCGGCGGCTGAGGTCGATGGCGTTCGATTCGACGGGGTCGACCTGTTCCTGTTTGCCCCGCATGTAGACATCGATTCGACAGATGACGACCTGAAGAAACTCGCCGATGGGATCGCGGCAAAGAATCTTGTGGTCGGCTCCGTAGTGGCTCCTGTCTGGCCCCCCACTGGAGGCGGTTCTGCGATGGGGAGCAAGGACGAGCGCGAGCGGTTTCTGGGGCAAGTGCGCAAGGCGTGCGCCATCGCCCGGACGCTTCGTGAGTTGGGGATTCGCCGCTATGGTGTCGTGCGCATCGACTCCGCGGCAAGCCCCGCCGAGTGGGCCCGCGATCCCGCTACGAATACGCGCAAGATCGCGGACACCTTTCGTGAAGCATGCTCGATTGCGGAAGGTTTCGGGGAAAGACTGGCGGCAGAGGGCGAAATCTGTTGGGGCGGTATACATAGCTGGCGGCACGCTCTGGAGTTGCTGGAACTGGTCAATCGCCCCCAAACGCTCGGCTTTCAGGCCGACATGGCGCATACGCTGTTATTTACCGCAGGCCACAACGCTCCGGAGGATCGTATCCTGCCGCAAGAGTTCGACTGGTCCCAGCAGGACGTTTTGGCCGAGGCGTACAAGAGGATGGCGAAGGCCCTGCGGCCCTGGACTATTGACTTCCATGTTGCCCAGAACGATGGCACGGTGAAGGGAGCCGGTTCGCACGATAAGACGGGACACCACTGCCTGCCGGACGATCCCAACGGAAAGCTGAACATTGTCCGTGATGCAGGAGCCTGGATGCGTGGCGATGATGGGCAACCGACTCGCGCCTTCGAACACATCTGTTGGGATGGCTGCATGTTCTCCAATGCAACGATGATGGAGCCCCGGACATGGCAAGACATTCTTCGAGTCATGCTCGCCGTACGCAATGCCCACGGCTGGAACTAATGCCCGTAAGAGAGCCTGAATGAGCAACCAAATCCTAAACATTGGTCTGATTGGATGCGGCTTTATGGGCCGCACCCATTCCAACGCCTACCGGCAGGTGACGCAGTTTTTCGATGTGCCTTACAAACCGGTCCTCAAGGCCGTTTGCGCGCGAAACCCCGAGCGCGCCGGCCAGTTCGCCGACAACTGGGGTTACGAAAGTGTGGAAACGGATTGGCGGAGACTGGTGGAGCGGAAGGACATCGATGTTATCGATATCGCAAGCCCGAACAATACTCATGCTGAAATCGCGGTGGCGGCAGCCGGTGCAGGGAAGATGGTGCTGTGTGAAAAGCCGCTTGGCCGGAACGCGGAGGAATCGCGCCGCATGGTTGAGGCCGTGGAGAAGGCAGGTGTCGCCAACATGGTCTGGTACAACTATCGCCGCGTGCCTGCGGTTTGGCTTCTGAAGCGACTGATCGATGAGGGGCGGTTCGGCCGAATTTTTCATTACCGGGCAAAGTTCCTACAGGACTGGACCATCTCGAGCGACCTGCCGCAGGGCGGGGACGCGTTGTGGCGGCTGGATGCGTCGGTTGCGGGCAGCGGCGTGACGGGCGACCTTCTGGCACATGCTATCGATACCGCGCTCTGGCTGAATGGACCCATCGGCGAAGTGACGGCGATGACGGAAACTTTCATAAAAGAGCGAAAGCACAACCTGACAGGACGCGTGGAAGCCGTGAACATCGACGACGCCAGCGCCTTCCTCGCCCGCTTTGGAAATGGCTCTCTGGCTACCTTCGAAGCAACGCGATATGCGCGTGGGCACAAGGCGCTTTACACGCTCGAAATCAACGGCGAGGGTGCTTCGGCGATGTGGGATCTGCACGATCTTCACCGCATTCAGTTCTTCGACCATGGGGATGAAGGACGGCTGCGCGGCTGGAAGAACATACACGTGACCGATGGCGACCATCCGTATATGAAGCACTGGTGGGTGCCTGGCCTGCAGATCGGATACGAGCATACCTTCATCCACCAAGTCGCCGACTTCCTTCAGGGACTCGGCCAGAAGGAAGCCGCAGCACCGGATTTTCGAGAAGCTCTGAAGACCGATTACGTCACCGACGCGGTCCTGCAATCGGCATCCACCAAAGCCTGGATGCCGGTTTCACCCGCAAGCACTAGCCACTAGACCGGAAAATTATGACACTTCACAAACTACGTTTTAGCCTCGGGTTGCCCTGCCTTGTCGCCGGGCTCGGAATATTGACGCTTCACGCCCAACATATCGTGACACTCCCAGAGACGGGCTTTCAGTCGATCTTTGACGGAAAGACCCTTTCGGGATGGGATGGCGATCCCAAGTTCTGGCGGGTGGAAGATGGCTCGATTGTCGGCCAGACAACGACGGAGAAGCAGCCGAAGCAAAATACTTTTCTGATCTGGCGGGGCGGAAAGCCGGGGAACTTCGAGCTGAAGCTGCGCTTTCGTCTGACTGGATTCAACAGCGGGATTCAGTACCGCAGCATCGAGCTTCCGGATATCAAGTGGGCGATGAAAGGTTACCAGGCTGACATGGATGGGGCCGAGAAGTACACCGGGCAGATTTATGAAGAGCGTGGGCGCGGCTTTCTGGCTTTGCGCGGGCAATTCACCTCCATTCCAAACGGGCAGAAGCCAGGCCTGATTGGATCGCTAGGTGACGGAGAAGAATTGAAAAAGCTGATCAAGAGCGAAGACTGGAATGACTTGCACATTATCGCCCGGGGCAACACGCTGATCCAGATGATTAACGGACGGGTGATGAGCATGCTGATTGATGACGATACCGCAAACCGGAAAATGGAAGGACTGCTCGGGATTCAAGTACATCGCGGACCAGCGATGAAGATCGAAGTGCGCGATATCCGGCTGAAGACTTTGTAGCGGTTGCGGGCGCGAGCGGGGGCCTGGTGATCCGGGTGCGGCCGGCTACGCCGACAATAGCTTCTGGATCTCACGCTCGATCGCGTCGCGAACTGTTTCGCGTGCAGACTCGTCCTGATAATCATGCCGCGGCCAGAAAAAGCCTTTCAAACCATCACGCCTGCGCCGCGGAACAATGTGAACGTGCATGTGAGGCACCGTCTGACTCACGCGATTATTGATGGCTACGAATGTGCCCTCAGCATCCAGAGCAGATTCCACCGCCTTTGCGATTAGCTGGGCGGTTGTGAAAAAAGGACCTACCAGATCTTTGGGGAGATCCGCCAGTGTCTCGTAATGGGCGCGCGGACTGAGAAGGACATGCCCGGGGAATAGTGGCTGATTGTCCAGAAATGCACAGGAGTCCTCATCTTGGTAGACCATATGCGCCGGGAGTTCGCCACTGCACAATTTGCAAAAGATACAAGAATCGCTCACAGCTCTTTATCGTAATCTAATACGCATTCAGTAGCTCGATATCAGTTCCGCAGTTCGCTTCTTCCGCAGAATTCATATGCTGAAGATGACAAGACGGAGCATCGCCAGTTGAAGATCTTTCTGTATTACATCGGAAAAGGGCGCGACGTGCATTCCAATGCAATAGCGTCAGAGTTTCTGAAGCGCAGCTCCCGGTATGCGGTTTGCGAAATGCGTGAAGTAACTCCACAGCGTTTT
>DATIMM010000238.1:0-9159 GCA_035475295.1 Bryobacteraceae bacterium | reverse complement strand
TTTCTATAAACCAAGAGATACGCAGCGGGAACGATAAAGATCGTGAAGATAACGGAAGTCGTGAGGCCGCCGATGATGGTGAGAGCCATGGGAGCGTACTGCTCGGAGCCGGTTCCCATCTTGAGAGCCATAGGGATCATGCCGATGATGGTGGCAAGCGAGGTCATTAGGATGGGACGCAGGCGCACGCGGCAGGCCTTGATAACGGCGCCCGATACGGTTAGATTTTCTTCTTCTTCAAGCTTGTGAGCGAAATCCACAATCAAAATGCTATTTGAACTAGCCATTCCGATCAGCATCAGAACGCCCATCAGGGACATGGTGTTTAGCGTGGTGCCGGTGAGCGGCAGAATGATCAGGACTCCGATAAGTCCTACCGGGATTGCCAGCAGGATCAGGAAAGGATCGATGAAGGATCGGAACTGGGCCGTGAGGACCAGATAAAGAAGAACGATAACAAGAATAAACCCGAAGGCAAAGCTTTTGAAGGATTCATTCATTCCTTGCACCATGCCGCGCAGAGTGATGCGCATGTTGCGCGAGATTTCGGAGCCTTTGATCACCTGATTGATTCTGGCGGACAGCTTGCCCAGATCCTCGCCCTTTGGCGTCACATACACGTCCGCGGCCCGCTGGATTTGATAGTGGTCCAACTCCGTGGGGGTCTCGACGCGAGAAAGGTTCACGACTGTATCGAGAGTGGTGGGCTCCTTCAAATTGGGTGCTTTGAGCGGGATATTCTTGAGATCGAGGTTGTTATGGATAGCAGCCGGACCGTGTTCATAGTATTGAACGGTCAAAAAGTAGTCGTTACCGCTCTTGGTATCGAGCCAGTAATTGGGCGCGATCATCACATTGGAGTTCAGCGCCGTGATGACATTGTCGACGACTTGTTTCTGGGTCAGGCCCAATTCCGCGGCGTGAATGCGGTTCACGTCCAGACGCAGGCCGGGATAGTTCATGTCCTGAGGAATGTAGACTTCACCGACGCCCGGCAATTGGCGGATACGGGCAGCCAGGCTTTGCGCCTCCTGAAAATCCTGCGGATAATTTCGACCTGACACCTGAACGTCTATGGGCGCGGGCATGCCGGAATTTAAGACGGCGTCCACCATGGAACCACTCGAAAAGAACATGCGAACGCCTGGCAGATCTTTCGCAATAGCTGCGCGGATGCGGCTCATGTACTCGAAGCTGCTGACCTTGTGATCGTCGCTCAGCTGTGTTTGAACCGTGGCCATGTAAGCGCCAGCATTCGTGGTATAGAGCGAAGAGAAGCCACTGACGAATCCAATATTGGAAACGGTCATGTTGAAGTCTTCGGGCGCAATGTTCTGGCGGATCAGGTCTTCAACTCTTTTGACATACTGTTCCGTCAACTCGATGCGGGTGCCGGTGGGAACCTTCATGTTGAGGGTGAATTGCCCGGCATCGGTACGGGGAAAGAAGGCGACTCCAATGAAGGGATAGAGGCCAAGGCTCAGCGCGAAGAGTAGAAGCAAAGCCGCGACGGTAAGGCCGGGACGGACAAGCGCGCCCCGGACAAGGGACTCGTAACCATCCAGCAGCTTATTGAACAGATTATTGAATCCAATATTGAAGCGATCCCACCAGGACAATTTGCGCGGCGGATTGATATGAACATGTTCCCTGTGCCATTCGCCCTGGTCGTGCTCGCCAATGGGAGGTTGCTCGCTGTGATGGGCGGCTTCCGCGTGATTTGCCACGGTGAGAAAACGCGAACAAAATAGCGGAATTACCGTCATGGCTACCACGAAAGAGATCAGCAGGGATGTGCAGAACGAGAGGGCCAGCGCGGAGAACAAGAACTTGCTGACGCCGTAGAGCAAGGTGACGGGAAAGAAGCACAAACTGCCCACGAGCGTGGCCGAGAGTACGGCCAATGTGACTTCCGAGCCACCTTTCTCCGCGGCGATTCTGGGAGGCTCGCCAAGCTCCAAGTGCCGATAGATGTTCTCGAGCGAAATGACGGAGTTGTCGATCACGCGTGAAAACGCCAATGCGAGTCCGCCGAGAATCATAGTGTCGATCGTGCTGCCCAGCAGGTTCAAAATGATGAACGACGCGAGCGCCGAGATCGGTATGGAAAGCAGTACGGCACTGGTGGCGCGCAGGCTTCCCAGGAACAACAGAATCATGGCGCTGGTAAGTACAAGGCCCATCAGGCCTTCGTGCATTACGGTCTTGATCGCTTGCTTCACAAAGGCGGACTGGTCGAAGAGAAGGCTGGTTTTAAGCTGCTGAGGAACGTCGACCAGAGTCTTGAGCAGGTCGCGGACGCCTTGCACCACCTGAATGGTATTGGTGTTCCCGCCCTGTTTCATGATGGGGATGTAGGTGGAGCGCTGGCCATCCACGCGGACGATGTTGTACTGAACCGCATTAGCGTCTTCCGCTTTACCTACGTCACTGATCGAAACCCAGGAATTCCCGGCTGTCTTGATGGGAATCTGGTTCATCTCGTCCATGTTCTCGATGAGACTGTTGGAGTAGACGTAGTAATCGGTCGGCCCCATTTTGACGTCGCCAGCGGGCAGAATCAGATTCTGACTGTTGACGGCACTCACAACATCCATGGGGCTTAACTGCCGGGACGCCAGTTTATAAGGGTCCACATACACCATGATCTGGCGCTGCTTTCCACCAAAGGGCGGGGGAATCTCGGCCCCAGGAACGGTGGCGATCTGATTGCGGATCGTATATCTCGCCAAATCATATAGCCGGGATTCGCCCATTCCTTTCCCTTTCACCGCTACAAGGCAGACGGGCTGGCTCGACGCATCCATCTTGAGGACGACGGGAGGCTGCGTTCCCGGAGGCAGGTGGCGCAAATCGGCAAGGGCCAGATTGGATATCTCGCTGGCGTCGGCATCAGCACTGGTTCCAGGCTGGAAATAGATCTTGATGATGCTGGTTCCCAAGGTGGAGCGCGATTCCATGTGATCGATGCCGGCGCCGAGCGTGAAGAACCGTTCCAGCCGGTTCGTGATGTCCGATTCTATGTCCTCCGGGGGCATGCCCGAATAGAATGTGGCGACTACGACTTGAGGTAAGTTAATAACCGGGAAAAGGTCCACGGGCATGCGAGAAAGACTCGTAACGCCGAGAACGCAGGCCACCAGGCAGACGACGATGATGAAGTAAGGGTTCCGGATGGAAAATCGTGACATGGCTTCTGACTTCTATGGAGTATTGAGGCGGGCTAGCTCTGGCTCTGGTACGTGAGAGGCGTTGTCAGCTGAGGGTGCACATGCTGACCCGGTTTCAGGCTGGACCTGTCACCGACAACAACTTCGTCGCCGTCAGAAAGGCCGGACAAAATCTGAACGTCGTTTTCGCCTTCGATGCCGACCTGGACCTGGCGAACTTGAACCGTGTTATCAGGACCGACGACATAGGCGCTGGCATGATCGCCTTGGCGCTGGACCGCGGCAATGGGAGCGGTGAGGGCGTTCGGGCTCTGATTGAGCGTCAGGGTCGCCACGGCGTAGACGCCCGGGAACAAATCGCCTTTGGGATTCGGAACATCGACTTCGGTGTGCATGGTGCGAGTCTGGTCTCCCACGGCGAACGAGAAGCGGGCCACTTTGCCCTCAACTTCCTTATTGAGCGTCGGCAGACGAACATCGACAGGATCGCCCGCTTTGATATAGCCGACATAGCTTTCAGGTACCGGAATTACCAAACGGAATAGGCTTTCTTGCGAAAGTTTGACGAGAGGCATGGCCTGGGTGCTGGAATTCGTGCCCGCTTGAATCAGCATGCCGAGATTGGCATACCGCTTGGTTACGACTCCAGAAAAGGGCGCTGTGATGCGGGAGTAGGCGTAGATCGCTTTGTCGTGCTCCAACTTTGATTGGGCTCCCCTCAGGTTGCTTTGCGCCGCGCTCAGGCTTGACTTGGCTGCTTCGACCTGGGCGGCAGATGCAAGATCCCGGCCTTCGACGTCATCCACTTCCTGTTGGGCCACCAAGCCGGGCTTCGCCTGAGCGACGCCGCTGATGCGCTGATAAGCGAGATGCAGTACCTTGCGTTGCGCTTCTATCCGGCTCAGCTGGTTTCTGGCGTGGGTAACTTGATCCTCCATGCTATTTACGGCTGCTTCGTCCTGGCGGACTGTCGCCTGTAACTCCGGAATCTCCAGAACGGCCATGAGCTGGCCTTTTTTGACATGGGTGCCGTAGTCGACGAGCAACTGGCTGATGTAGCCGGACTCTTTGGCATAGACGTCGATTTCCTGGAAGGGAACAAGCTCGGAGGAGAGCTTCAGCTGGCGTTCCAACGAGTGTTTAGAGACTTTGACGACGCCAACGGTGACCTCCGACGGAGCGTCAGCAGCAGGCTGAGTGGCGGCCTGGTCCTTTCCTCCGCAAGAGGCGAGAAAGAGGAAGGGGACAGAGCTGACGAGAATAGACAGAGCGATGCGGACCAGCTTCGGCGGTTTAGGTGACATTGGCAACAGAGTCGATCGAAGTGGCGGCTCAAAGGTTTGAAGCGGCCATGTAAATCCAAGGTAGAAGCTTTTACCAGGGGAGAGCCATACCGGAAAACCGGGAATCGTGAGCCGAAGTTCAGGTAGAGATCGGGTTAGGGGCGCTTTTCGTCGCGAGGAGGTGCAAAGGCCCGGCCGAGCAGAAATCCGAATCCCAACGCCATCGCGAGTTTTGGAAGAGACTGGCCCTGCGCGGGAGCGACAGGCACCTCGATTATGGAGGGCTGAACCGGCTGGGGCGGACGAGGGGCCGGCCGGGTGACAGACTCGACTGGCGGAATGGCTTGGCTTGGGGCGGAAGCGGTGGCTTGGGACGCAACGGCAGGATGGGGAGACGGCGGAGGCGGAGCAGTGGCTTGGGGGGCGGTTGGGTGAGCGGCCACGGGCTCTTTTTTAAGGTCCGAACTCGTTTCTCCTCCGCCGGCCGGTGCCTGGGCGCGGTGCGCCTGTGCGTAGATATGGGTGAATTCGGCTCCGAAAAAGAAGATCTGCGAGGAGTAGTAGATCCAAACGATGACGGCGACAAGGGAACCGG
This sequence comes from Bryobacteraceae bacterium, assembly GCA_035475295.1. GTDB lineage: Bacteria > Acidobacteriota > Terriglobia > Bryobacterales > Bryobacteraceae > Bog-105. Next base: position 4,111 of record DATIMM010000238.1, on the reverse strand, counting down.
CAGCGCCATAGGTAGACCCAACGCTTGCCTTTCCCAGATACAGGCCCAAAAGAAATTTTCCGATGGTGAAGAGAAGAGCGGTGCCAAGGGCGCCAATAATGACGTAACGCCACGGAACCTTCACATTGGGGACGTACTTGAACATCAAAGCAAACAGAAAGCTGATTATGACGAAGGAAACCAAGAGATTAAAAGCCTGAAGGAGAGCGGGCGGCAAGGGCACGAGCTGACCGAAGCCATGGCCAATGTAAGCAAGGCCTGTGCTCACCAGGAGCGAAACCAAAAGAAGGAAGCCGACCGACAAGACCATTCCGAAAGAGAAGAGGCGCTCCTTGACCATGCCCCAAACGCCAGCCGAGGTTTGTTCCGGGGCTTCCCAGATGATATTGAGTGCGCTTTGGAGTTCCGCGAAAACTCCGGACGCTCCAAAGAGGAGCATGATAAATGCCACCAAGCCCGAGAAGGCTCCGGAAGCCGGTTTTTGTGCGCTCTTCAGCAGGGATTGGACGGTTTCAGCGCCGCGCGCACCAATCAGTTGCCTGGCCTCACCGACGAGAGCGCTCTGGGCGCTGGAGTGACCGAAGATGAGGGCGATTACAGCCGTAACGATAACCAAGAGGGGGGCGAAGGACAACAGACTGTAGAACGCGACGGACGCGCCCAGTCTGGGAGCCTGATGTTCGCTCCACTTGTTGTAGGTCTCACGAAGGAATGAAATCCACTGGCGGACTGACATTTACATGTGAGTAGACAGGGCTACATGTGAGTAGACAGGGCGCCCCGGGGACCGAGTACCTCGGAGATTTACGATAATCCGAGTTCGTTGGGGGAGTTGAGTAGAATTTAAGGACGGAAAATTCCGAGAATTGGGAGCGAGCTACAGATGAACCATAAAAAGCCCATCGGGGCGGTGATCGCCATCACCTTATCACTATCACTATCACTGACTGCACTTTGGGCACAAAACAGGAAGGCGGAATCGCCGGAAGAGAACTGGGTATCTCTATTCAACGGTCAGGATCTTACGGGCTGGGTGAAGATCGGGAAAGAAAGCTGGACCGTTGAGGACGGCGTGATTCACGGCCGCGGGCTGACGAAGGATTATGGATATCTGCAGACGGAGAAGTCCTTCAAAGACTTTCAACTGTCGCTCCGCTTCAAGTGCGAAGGCGACGGCAACAGCGGCGTCTTTTTTCATACGGCTTTCAAGCCGGGCACGGCGGAGATAACACAAGGACTGCAGTGTGAAGTGGATTGTACGATTGGCCGGCACACGGCCGGTCTCTACGGAGATGGCCGGCAATGGATCGTCTGGCCGGCAGCGGAAAACGAAACGGTGGTTCGCATGGCCGAATGGAACGAGTACTTAGTGGAAGTGATCGGGAACCGCTACCGAGCCCGGCTGAATGGCGTGCAGATGGTCGATTTCACCGACCCGACGCCGAAGTCGTTCGATGGGCCGATCGCGCTACAGTTGCACGCGGGCGGCCGGGGGAACATGAAGTTCAAGGACATCATGATTCGGGATCTGTCAAAGAGATAAAACCCTGGGGGGATAAGTCCCCCGGGTTTGCCGCGCTTCCTAGATCTGATCTCCTTGCAAGGGTTCCAGCTTCGGGGAGATCAGATGGATGCATAAGAGGGCGACCAGGTAGGCGGAGCCGGCAATCAGAAACAGTGCGAAGTAACTGTGCGTAAACTGCAGGATCAGCCCCGCGGCGGAGGCGATGAGCATTCCGCCTACGGCACCCATCATTCCGCCGATGCCCACGATGGAGGCAACCGCTCTCTGAGGAAACATGTCGGACGCGATGGCAAACAGGTTGGCCGACCATCCCTGATGAGCGGCCGTTGCAAGGCCGATTAGGGCGACGACAACCCAGAGGCTCTTTATCGCGGATATAAAGAGAATCGGGAGCACGCAGCAGGCGCAGATGAAAAGAACCGTTTTGCGCGCGCGGTTGTGGGGCCATCCTCTACTCAAGAAGAAGGAGGACAACCAACCGCCAGCAAGGCTGCCGACGTCCGCGGCGAGATAGATAACGACGAGGGGAGCGGCGAGATCGGCCAGGGAAAGCCCGCGCGTCTGGCTGAGATATTTGGGCAGCCAGAAAAGATAGAACCACCAGATCGGGTCCGTCAAGAATTTCCCGATAGCAAATGCCCAAGTCTGCCGGTGCGGGAACAGACGAGCCCACGGGATTTTTGCAGCGGGCGGGGCTGCATCGCTCCGAATATAGGCGAGTTCCGCTTTAGAAAGCCGGGGATGCTCTTCCGGCCTCCGATAAACCGCCAGCCAGACAGCGAGCCAGACCAGGTCGGCGCAACCCGTACAGATAAATGTCCAACGCCAACCGAAGTGAAGAGCGATGAAGGGAACCGCAAGGGGTGCGACCACGGCCCCGATGTTCGATCCCGAGTTGAAGATGCCGATGGCCAGAGCCCGCTCCTTCTTCGGAAACCATTCGGAAACGGTTTTGATGGCGGACGGAAAATTTCCCGATTCACCCAGCCCCAGCGCGAAACGGACGACACCGAATCCGAAAGGGCTGCGAACCAGACTGTGCGCCATGGAAGCGAGGCTCCAGACAATAACAGAAGCGCTGTACCCGATTCGCGTTCCCACGCGGTCAATAATTCCTCCACTGACCAAGAGGCCCAAGGCGTACGCGCACTGGAAGGCCGTGACAATGTAGCCGTACTCCGCCTCGCTCCAGCCGATCGTCTTCTGCAGATAGGGCGCGAGAATGCCGAGTACCTGGCGGTCGACGTAGTTGATGGTGGTGGCGAAAAACAGGAGTGCGCAGATCGTCCACCGATAGTGGCCAACGCGTTCAGAGATGCTCGTCGACGGGGTTGATGAAACCGCATCCGTTCGACCAGGAATCGGGGGCATGCTCATAGGTATTTGGGTTTCCGTGCGCCGTGCTTAGTTCTATAGCGAGCGCTCAGCTTGTAAACTCTCCGATGATATACGATCCTTGTCGTCCGGTGGCAATGACCTGTTTTCGGGGCGAGCGGCGCAGGCGGAACCCGGGGTACTACGAGTACCGATCCTGCGAAAAACACTGGAAACGAGCTCCCCGGACATGGTACTTTTGCTTAGCGCGGGAGTTAGTGCATGGATTTCGATGCTTTCTGCTTCCCAGAGTACGTACCCCGTCCAAAGGACCACAACGGTCTTGGGAAAGATCCTTGCCATTGGATCGGCTCCAGCGGAAAGCACGAGCGCGTCTCCGGCATCGGCGAGTGCACCAGAGAGGTGCCGTGGAGCGATGCCACAAGTGTGGTTTCGTCCAAACCGATGCCAAGGCGAAGCGCGGCGGACGCACAGAGCGCGATGCAATGAGCCGCTTCTCAGCAGTTCCAAAGCAGAAGTCCACAAAAAGCTGGCCCATGTGCAATAAAGGAGAACAAAGCTTATGAGTACGTCAGTAAAGCCCACACCCGGTTCGGTTCAGCGTGATTCTCAGGTAAGATTCCCGAGAATCCCCGATCCGACACCCACGGGAGACGATTTCCCGCTCCACTCGGCCTCCCAGGAAAATGGGAGGAAGGACAAAGTAGCAGAGCTCGCCTATATTATGTGGCAGCAGCGTGGCTGTCCTGAAGGCGCCGCTGATGAGATCTGGTTCGAAGCAGAGCGGAATGTGATTCGGCACTAGTGACTTTCTCGGGGAGGCCCAAACCGGTCAGCCCTGCGGGACGTGTACGAAAATCGGTTACGAAACAATCCATAGACCGGGTGCCGCCTAGTGCGGCGCCCTTCCTTCACTCAGTTTGCAGAGTTCGTGACCTGGAATGGGCACTACGCTTTGACCGCAGTCCACCCGCTCGATGGTTCTGTCGAGTTCAGCTTTATCGGCCTTCGGCTCGCGTCCGAACAGAGTAGATGGACGAGTGGCTGAGGATAAACAACGTGCGGTGATCCTTGCCGCCGAAGACGAGGTGCGTTGGGCGTTCCGGCACCTTGATCACATCGATCAGCTTGCCTGTCGGATTGTAGACATAGATCTGGCCTGCCGCGATATAGACGTTTCCCGTCCGGTCCTCGGCCAGGCTCTCTCCCCCTTGATAGGCGAAGACATTCAGGTCTGACAAGGTGCCGTCG
>DATIMM010000237.1:0-36213 GCA_035475295.1 Bryobacteraceae bacterium | reverse complement strand
CTGTGGCGGCAATGGAAAACTCCACGTCGTCGCCGGGCAGCACTGTTGGGGCTGGGAGTGCGTCCGCGGCTGGCGAGTAATACCGCTGGTAGCGGTCTTGGTCCCTGGTATCTCGCGCGAGCCAAAGCCTTGTCTGTTGGGCTTTCCAATGCCTACTTCGAATCGCTTGGTCTTCCCTCATTCATCAACGAGTGAGAGCGTAACTTCTCGAACCGCCGTGTACGGACCCGTACGCACGGTGGTGTGGCAGGGGTCGGTGGGCGACCGCCGCCCCTATGCCGATCATATTCCGTTACGGCACTGATCCACACAGTTTTGAACACCGCCTGGTATGCAGGACTCTTATGGAGTCTATCGGGATCCAGGTGTCGAGTAGGGCATGTTCTTCATCGTGTCAGCGTGCTTTTGAATACTCGCCGCGACACGCTGGCCGTAATCCTGGTCGCACCCGGTCAGCATCGCTACCATCCGGTCCTGGATATCTTTTTGACATCCGCTCAGTGCGGCACCCAGGTTGTTGATCAGTTCCTCGCGCTCCCATTCCTCGAAGGCGCGGTATCGCTCACCAGCCTGCCTGAAGTTATTCTGACGCTCAATCGCCTGCCGAACTAACGGTCCCTGCACGTACGGGGCGTGATCTTTGCCTGGTTTCGGTGCTTCTTTTAACCCGCCCATGGAACTCGGTTCGTAGTTGACGTGAGGATTCGGACCGTAGTCCACCTGATAGGTCATGGATCCATCCCGCTGGTTCGTGGCAACGTGCGTCTTGCCACGGTTTATCGGTACTTGCAGGTAATTCGGACCGACGCGGTATCGCTGAGTGTCGGAGTAGGAAAGCGTTCGCCCCTGCAACATCTTATCGTCAGAGAAATCGAGCCCATCGACAAGGACGCCCGTACCAAACGCCGCCTGCTCCACTTCGGCAAAGTAGTTCGCGGGGTTACGATCCAGCACCATACGCCCGACGGGCAAAAATGGGAATTGGTCCTGGGGCCAAACTTTGGTATCGTCCAGGGGATCGAAATCCAGTTCGGAATGCTCGCCGTCCGACATTATCTGGACGCAGAACTCCCACTCGGGGTAATCGCCCCGTTCGATCGCTTCATACAAGTCACGGGTGGCGTGATTGTGGTCCTTGGCCTGAATCTCGCTTGCCTGAGCTTGCGTGAGATTGCGAACGCCCTGTTTCGGGACCCAATGGTACTTTATCAGGACGCCGTCGCCTTCGGCGTTGTACCACTTATATGTATTCACGCCGGAGCCTTCCATCTGCCGATAGTTTGCGGGAATGCCCCAGGGGCTGAATACCCATGTAGTCATGTGCATCGATTCCGGCGTATTGCTGATGAAATCAAAAATCCGGCGTGGATCCTGGATGTTGGTAACCGGGTCCGGCTTTTGCGAGTGAATCAGATCGGGGAACTTGATAGCGTCGCGGATGAAGAATACCTTCAGATTGTTGCCGACCAGGTCCCAGTTGCCGTCTTCTGTGTAGAACTTCACTGCAAATCCGCGGGGATCGCGCAGCGTTTCCGGCGACCCTGTGCCTCCCGCCACGGTTGAGAAGCGGACGAATACGGGGGTGCGTTTTCCCTTTTCCTGGAAGAGCTTGGCACGAGTGTACTTACTGACTGGTTCCTTTCCAACGGTGCCGTAGGCTTCAAAAAACCCGTGTGCGCCGGCGCCGCGCGCGTGTACTACGCGTTCTGGTACTCGCTCACGGTCGAAATGTGTGATTTTTTCCAGAAACTGGTAGTTCTCTAGTGTCGTCGGGCCCCGTGAACCGACAGTCCGGACGTTCTGATTGTCGTAAACAGGATGACCTTGCCGCGTTGTGAGGGTGTCCGAATGGCCATCTGGCCCCGACGGTTTCCCATTTAGCTGAGTTTTGTTCTCGTCCATTACGCCTGAGTGTTCTCCTAGCACTCACAGTTTTACAATATTTTGATCCAGTGAAAGGTTGACAGACCTTCCCAGCACGGCCGAGGCTGCTGTCCCAGGGGCGACTAGCCGCTTGTCAGAGGCCACACAAATGGTGGGAAATAGCTTTCTTCAGCCCTTTGTAGGAGAACTCGGGCGGTGGGGCATAACTGGTGCGGCGGATGGCACTCTTCGGATGGAAATCCGGATGAGCTTGATGGGTGTCAGCGGTTTATCGTCACTGTCGCGCGGGACTTGGGAAATCTTGTCGGCTACATCCTGTCCCGCTACTACTTCGCCGAAGATCGTGTGCTTGCCGTTGAGCCATGGCGTAGGTGCGACTGTGATAAAAAACTGTGAACCATTCGTATCCGGTCCGGAGTTTGCCATTGCGAGAATGCCAGGCTTGTCGAAGGTGTGGGCGGGGTTGAACTCATCTTCAAACTTGTAGCCTGGATCGCCGGTGCCATTGCCAAGAGGATCGCCCCCTTGGATCATGAACTGTGGAATAACACGGTGGAACACGGTCCCAGAGTAAAGAGGCGCGTGCCTTACCCTTCCGGTCCTAGGGTCGGTCCACGCCTTAGTGCCAGTTGCCAGCCCCCGGAAATTGGCGACAGCCTTCGGAGCATCCTTGTCAAATAAACGGCAGACAATGTTACCCATGGAGGTGTAGATGACGGCGTACAGGCCGGGTTCAGCTGGCAGGGCAACGGGCGGCAAAGCCGGTGACGATGGCCGACGCGCCGGATGATGGGAGGGCACTGGATGCTGTGGTGCAGGGCTCCCGGCGAATGCCATCTGGGCGACTGCGAGAATGCTGGCAGTAAATACAAGCGATATATGGCGCATTCAGGGGTGATTATAACTGGCTGCGAAGAATGGGCCGAATCAGGCCAGCCCAGGTCTGCCCGCTTCGCCTGTTTACGGGGGAATCAGCATTCTCAATCAGAAATATCCGGATATCTAGATCCCGAGCGGAATTGTCCCATACTTTCGTTTCCACTACAATCAGTACAGTTCGAACTGGTATGAAGCACTTTCTCTTTGTTGTGCCGCTGTGCACCCTGCTACTCTTCACGAGTTGCAGCCAAAGCCCGCAGAAACTGATCGCGACGGCCAACAAATATCACGACAATAAAAAGTACAAGGAAGCTTCCATCCTATATAGGAAGGCAATTTCCAAAGATAAGACAAACGCGGACGCTTACTATCGCGAAGGCCTAAACCTGCTGGATCAGAAAAATCCGGTCGAAGCCCGCAGCTTTTTACGGCGCGCGGTTGATTTGAATCCCAACAACGTCGATGCGGCATCAAAGCTGGCCGAAATCGACCTAGCGGTTTATAGCCGTAATCCAGAAAAGCTGAAGAGCTTTCTTTCCGAAGCAAAGGACCTGACGGCGAAGATCTTGCAGGTCCAGCCCAACGCGTTCGACGGGATCCGCCTGCAAGGGCTGCTTGATCTGGCGAACCGGGACATAGATAACGCGCTTACGGAGTTTGAGAAAGCAAATAAGATAAAGCCTTATTCGCCCGAGTTGGTGGGATGGTATGCCCAAGCGCTGATTAGTGCTAAACGCCCTGATGAAGCGGAGAGCCTTCTGCGCGGAATGATTGCCCACGACAAAACCTGGGGACCGGCGTATGACACGCTTTTTGTGCTCTACCGTAACCAGAATCACCCCGAGAAAGCAGAGGCTGTTTTGCGTGAGCGGGTTCAAAACGATCCGAAAAACCCTACGGCTATCACAAATCTAGCGAACTATCTTCTCGCTACAAATCGCTTCGACGAGGCCGAGAAGGTGATGCGGCGTGTATTAGACGACAAGAGCGATTTCCCGTCAGCGCGCGAAATGATGGGCGACTTCTATGTGCGTGCCAAAAAACCGGATCAGGCGATTGAGCAGTATAAGGTCGGCGCCAAAGAAGATTCCAAAAATGAACTGACCTATCAGGAACGATTGGTTGCGGTCTATACGCTGACGGGACGTCGGGGTGAAGCTTTCCAGCTTGCGAAGCAATTGGCGTCTAAGAACCCGAAAGACAACACCGCCAATAATCTTTATGCGTCGCTGCTTCTATCGTCGGAAACAAATGTCGATCCCTCCAAGAAGGCAGACGAGATCAAGGGTATGGTGCAGAACAACCCGAATAACCCTACGCTGCATTTAGACCTGGCGCGTGCTTACCTGCAAGCGGGGAAATCCGACCAAGCATTAACGGAGGCTCTGGAGTCCGTACGGCAGCAGCAATCCCTGATGCCAGCGCATCTCTTAGCAGCCCGGATTTACGAGGACCGGGGCGAGCATAGCAAGGCAGTAGCGGAGACGGGAACAGTGCTCGCAGCGGAGCCGAAGAATCCGGAAGCCGAGTTGATTCGCGACCGCGCCTTCATCGGGTTGAATCAGCTCGACCAGGCTCAATCGGGGCTAGAGGCGCTAACTCAGCAGTATCCGAATGTAAGCGAAGCTCGGCTTGCGCTGGGAGACCTTTACTTAAGACAGCAACAATATGCAAAGGCTATCCAGGAATACCAGCACGTTTGGTCGTCAAATCCACCCGACCCGCGCGGCTTTCTAGGACTGCAAAACGTAAAAGCCGCCCAAGGAAAGGGGCCAGAAGCAGCCGCTGCTCTTTCTGACTTCATCCAGAAGAATCCAAGGGCTGCGGGCTTTCGCCTGCAGCTTGCAAACATCGATACACAGGCCGCGGGCCAGTTGATGAAGAGCAATCCCGCTGAAGCAAAGCAGTACCTTGAACAAGCGGCAGATAATTATCAGGAAGTTTTGAAGACAAACCCTTCCTCGGTGGAGCTCTGGCTGCGACTCGGCTTTCTTCAGCGTGCGCTGGGACAACTTCCCGCCGCACTTGCGTCCTTCCAGCAGGCTGGTAAGGCCGATCCTGGCAACGCCAACGCAGTTCTGAACCAAGGAATGACGCTGGAAGCTATGGGCAACAAGAAGGAAGCAGAAAGCTTATACAACAAGGTTCTGGGCATGGATCCCGGGAACGCCGTTGCCCTAAATAACCTTGCTTTTCTGAGCGCTGACTCTGGAGGAGACCTGGATCGGGCGATGTCGCTGGCCGAGCGTGCGAAAAAGCAGGCACCGACTAGTCCAGACGTGTCCGACACCCTGGGCTACGTTTACTATCAAAAAAATCTCAACGCGGCGGCGGTGCAAATCTTCCGGCAGATTGTGCAGGATCAGCCCAACAATCCCACCTTCCGCCTTCATTTAGCGATGGCTTTGCTAAAACAGGGCGACAAACAAGGGGCGCGAGAACAGGCGCAGAAGGCTCTACGGGATGCTTCGCAACCTGACGAACAGAGCAAAATCCGGGCGTTCGTAAATCAAATCGGTTAACCAACCCACGTGATTTTGGAAACTACGAGCAGATACTGGCTGGAAGCCTCTCTTTCAGTCAGATACGTCGGGCCCTTCGTCGTCTTCGTTCTCTTTTTGGCGCTGTTTCCTCAACTGCCCATGCCCGCGCAGTGGGAAGCTCCGCTTCGGGTTCTCCTTCTGGCGATTGTTTGTGTGGTCTGTTGGCCTCCCGAGTTATCTGCGAGGTCGTCCAATCCGGGCGCCAGCATTATGGTGGGAACGGCGGTGTTCATCCTTTGGATCGCGCCGGATATTCTCATCCCGGGATATCGCGACAGCTGGCTCTTTTCCAATTCCCTCATAGGGCATACTCATTCTTCGCTACCTTCGGGAGCCTCACACAGCCCTGGCGTCTTATTTTGGCGCACAGTACGGGCCGTCATAATTGTTCCGGTCGTGGAGGAACTGTTCTGGAGGGCCTGGCTGATGAGATGGCTGATCAATACCGATTTTTGGAAGGTACCGCTCGGAACCTACCGGCCGTTGGCTTTCCTTCTGACTGCTGCATTGTTTGCTTCCGAGCACGGGCCGTATTGGGATGTGGGAATCATAACCGGACTCGTCTACAACTGGTGGATGGTTCGAACCAAGTCCATAGGGAACTGCATTCTGATGCATGCCGTGACAAACGGGCTGCTGAGTGTATACGTCGTGTGGATGGGGCAGTGGCAGTATTGGCAGTGAACCAAGCAGGCGGCCGAGTTGCATACCTTGGCTCCACGGGAGGAATAAGTTAACCAATGCCGTGTCTGTTCGCCTTATTGGCCGTTGCGTTCCCACGGGTGGCTATTGTGCTGCTTTCTCTTTTTACGAGCTTCTTTCACGTATTTCATGGGTTTGTCATTCCTATACTTGGTTTTTTGTTTTTGCCGCTGACCCTACTCGTCTACGCTTATCTGCTCAACATTCATGCCCCGATTGGGAACGTACAACTTATATACCTCCTGATTGCGGTCGTGATCGACCTGGGGCTCCTCGGCGGGGGTGCGCTTGGCCGACGCCGACGGGTGGCATAGAACTCTTCGCGGCGGTGGGAACTTGGGGCGGGTGTTGCCGAACGGGCTGAGAATTGGTCTGGGCGGCCAGCACTAGTTCATGTGGCTTTATTCCGCACTTTTAGTGCAGCGATCCAGGGCATAGACGCGCATGTGATCGACGTTGAAGTCGATATGTATCCGGCGGGAACAAACCGGGATTTTGTCACGGTGGGCATGCCCGACGCTGCAGTACGGGAGAGCCGCGAACGGATTAAGTCAGCTCTACTGAACTCAGGGTTCGGGTATCCCAGCAAATCTGTAACCATCAATTTGGCTCCGGCTAACGTCCGCAAAGAGGGGGCGGGCTTCGACCTGCCCATGGCCACAGCGATTCTTGGTGCAATGGGTGCGGTGCGCGCGGCGGACGACTATCTGCTGATTGGAGAATTATCGCTCGACGGGAGCCTCCGGCCGATCCGGGGTGCCCTCTCGATCGCCGTGTGTGCGGCCCGCAGAGGAATCAAGAACCTTCTCGTTCCGGCCGAGAATGCTGCAGAGGCAGCCGTCGCGGAGGGCGTGGCAGTATTCGGCCTCCGGCATTTGGCGGAAGTGGTTAAGTTCCTAAATGAGCCCGCGGGATTCGCCCCCACGGCTGCGGCCCTGCCGGATGGGGAAATCGGAACAGTCGCTGTACCCGACTTCGTCGATGTTCGGGGACAGACCATGGCCAAGCGCGCGCTCGAAGTCGCCGCAGCAGGTAACCATAACGTCCTGATGATCGGGCCGCCCGGGTCCGGCAAGACAATGCTGGCGAAGCGTTTTGCCGGGATCCTGCCCAAGTTGACGTTTCGCGAAGCCTTAGAGGCTACACAAATTCATGGAGTCGCCGGCGTTTTGCCCGCGGGGATTGGCATTTTACGCATGCGCCCCTTTAGGGCTCCTCATCACACGATTTCGGATGCAGGTTTAATTGGCGGCGGCAGCGGCAGTGCTCGTCCCGGCGAGGTGAGCCTTGCCCACCAAGGGGTTTTGTTTTTAGACGAACTGCCCGAGTTTCCGCGTGGTGTTTTGGAACAGCTAAGACAACCGCTGGAGGAAGGGTCCGTCACTCTCGCCCGCAGCAACGGGACCCTTACGTTTCCGGCCCGGATAATGCTGGTTGCAGCGATGAATCCGTGCCCTTGTGGTTTCTACGGAGATACCACCCGCGATTGCCGATGCACTTCCGGCATCATCCAACGCTATCTGGCTAAAGTCAGTGGCCCATTGCTCGACCGCATCGACCTACATATCGAAGTGCCTGCCGTGCCTTACAAGGAACTGCGCAGCAAGGGCGACGGACAGACATCTGCTCAGATTCGCGAACGAGTCGAGAGTGCGCGGGAGATTCAGCGGCAGCGGGGCTTCTATAACTCACAGATTCCGCCGTCGCAATTACGGATTCTCTGTGCTTTGGACGAGAGCGGCGAACGGACGTTGGAGATGGCCGTCCGGCGTATGAACCTCTCTGCACGCGCACACGACCGCTTGCTCCGAGTGGCACGAACGATCGCCGATCTCGATCAAGCCTCGAACGTTTCAGCAAAGCATCTGGCCGAAGCAGTTCAATGCCGCAATTTGGACCGGAATTACTGGAATTAGAGCGCAAGTAAGCTGCTCACGTCACTTGCCGGTCTAGAGGCTGGCCTTCGTTGGTACTAGTCGATCGGAAACTCGAAGTACATAATCTCCGGGCCGTTGGGAGCATTCCGAAGACCGTTCACATATAGCTTATCGCCCGGCTCAGGCCTTGCCTCGAAGTAGAAGAATCCGCTTGCCGAGTCTCCCGGGGGCAGCATCTGGGCCGCGAAGGCGCGGGTAGTTAGCTCGGGTGCTGACAGCGGATTCTTTTTTCGGGGAAGCGGTACTGGAAGGGGCGTGACGGTGGCGCGCGGCGATGTCTTGCGCAGGTATTGGATGTCTTCGGGTGCAATGGGTCCCACATGCCTGCCGTCGGCCGATACCAGGTTGATTTCCAGGGCGCGTAAATCAAGCGTCTTTTGACCTTTGTTCTCGACAACCATAAGGACCGGCAAGACTCCGTATTTCAACAGATCGGTCTTCTTGCCAAACACTTCGGCAATGAGCCCTTCCGAGTTGTAAGGTTTCGCCCCGATGGTCACATGACCGGAGATCTGGTGCGCATACTCAGCCGCCGGGTGGGCCCGGAAAGCCTTATCGCTGTAAGCCTCCGCGATCGTTCCCGGAACAATGGCCGCCAACGCTATACTCAAAAGCACGAAACCGGTTCTTGGCATAACACGCACGCTTCTCCTTTATCGCCTGATTCAGGTTTTTACTTTACCCCTGGCCCTGATCTATTTTGGTTTCCGTCTTTTGCGGGACTCTAGCTACCGATCCCACTTTTCTGAGCGCCTCGGGTTTCTTCCTTCCCGCCTCAGACGGACGGGTCACAGCAGTATTTGGTTGCACGCGGTTTCTGTCGGCGAAATCGCATCGGCGGTACCGCTGATTAACAAGCTGCGTTCCGCGGAGCCACAAACCCCTATTTATGTCTCCACTTCCACAGTGGCCGGGCGCAAAGCGGCTAGGCGCCATCTCAGTTCCATAACCTCTGGGATCTTCTACGCGCCGCTCGATTATGTATCCTGCGTCCGTCGCACTCTTCGCATTATTCGTCCCGCGCTGATTGTAATTCTGGAGACTGAGATTTGGCCCAATCTGTATGCGGAGATCAAGCGGTCGGGGGCTCGCCTGGCGATTGTGAATGGCCGCATTTCGAATCGAACATGGCCGCGCTATCAGGCCGCTAAGCACTTTTTTGCACCCATTGTTTCCTTACCAGACGTGGTTCTGGCGCAGAGCGCCCGGGATCAGAGCAGATATCTTCAGCTTGGTGTAAGCCCGGAGCGGCTTGCGGTTCCTGGAAATCTCAAATATGATGCCGCTCCCACCGCGAGCTCCAGTGAACTTCCGACTTTCGGTGCCACTCGCGTATGGATTGCGGCCAGCACGGTAGGTCCCAACGAGCGTGGTAGCAACAAGCGCTATAAGATCGACGAGGACGACATCGTCCTGGAGACCTTTTGCGCTCTTGCACGGGAACTTCCCGACTTGTTGTTGATCCTTGCGCCACGGCAGCCCGCCCGTTTCAAGCCTGTCGCAGAGAAACTAAGACGTAGAGGAGTGCATTTCCTCCGGCGAAGCGCGCTTAAGTCTGATCCCTCGCTGCGGCTCGCTCTGCCCGGCATTCTGCTGCTCGACACCATCGGTGAATTGAGCGGAGCCTTTGCTCTAGCGAACGTGGCGTTCGTGGGAGGGTCAATTGCCCCTCGAGGCGGCCACAATATCCTTGAACCGGCCGCTGCCGGAGTGCCGATCATTGTCGGCCGCTACATGCATAACTTCTCCGCTCTCCTGCGGGATTTTCTCACTGCGGAAGCTATCATCCAGATCGACAAAAGTGATGAACTGCTCCCCACGGTGCGCGACTTGCTAAGCCACCGAGACCGCGCATCCGACCTGGGCCGTCGTGCACTCAATGTTGTAATGCAGGCGCGCGGCGTGAGCGACCGTGTGGCCGCTTATCTCTGGCCGCTTTACTACGAATCCAGTCCTAAGGCCTACCATGGGCCCCTTCCTCGCGCTAGTCTGGCCCCCTTGGCCTACATGTGGGAGCGGGGTGGCATGGTCAAGCGCCGCCGCTCCGAGGCTCGGAGAAAGTTGGGGCCCGCATTGCCGGTTCCCGTTGTGAGCGTCGGCGGGATCACCATTGGAGGCTCCGGAAAAACGCCATTTACCAACTACGTGGCGGAGCGCTTGCGGCAGAAGGGATATTCGCCGGCGATCCTCACCCGCGGGTATCGACGCCGTTCCCCTGCCGAGAGCACGGTGCTTGCGCCGGGCTCACATGTTTCGCCTGCATTCACAGGAGACGAAGCTCAGACCTTTCTGCGCTCTGGCGCGGCAGTCGTTGGAATCGGCGGGAATCGATATGAAACAGCTAAGGTTGTTCTCAACGAGTATCCATCCACAGACGTTTTTGTGCTTGACGACGGCTTTCAACACGCCAGGCTTGCTCGGGATTTCGACATCGTCGTCATTGACGGGCTAGATCCATTTGGACAGGAACACCTGGTTCCGCTGGGTCGGCTTCGGGAACCGCTTTCGGCGCTCCGGCGCGCTGATGCGTTCGTCGTAACCCGGGCAGAAAGCGATTTGCGATACGAAGCGATTGGCCGGAGGCTTCGCGCGTACAATCCGGGTGCGCCTATATTCCGCACTCATTTAGTGGCCCGCCGGTGGCACGACTATGGGTCGGGCAAGCCGATCCCAGCATTAGGGGCCAGGCGCGTTGGCGCGTTCTGCGGTCTCGGGAATCCCCAAAACTTTTGGAACACTTTGGAGAAGCTTGGTCTGGAGATTGTCTTTCGCTGGTCGTTCGGCGATCACCATTCGTATAAGCCGGTGGAGTTGCAGCGAGTTGCACATCATGCGTTTGCGAATGGAGCGGAGGTTCTGGTCACCACAGAAAAGGACCGCATGAACTGCCCGGATCACTTGGAGCCGAATATTGCGCCTTTGCCGCTCCTCTGGCTGGAAATCGAATTGAAATTGGAGGAGGAAGACCGGTTCTTTGCCGTTCTCGACCATGCGCTGAACAAGGAGGAAGATGCGGCATAGCCTGCTACAGGGGCAGGCTGTTTCCTGACACGGCTGCCTCGTGCGCCAACAGCCTCTTTTTCAGTCCAAGGCCGCCTGTAAATCCGCCCAGCTTACCTCCGGCGGCAACAACCCGATGGCAGGGGACGAAAAGCGGGAGGCGGTTCTTTCCATTCGCACTGCCTACCGGGCGAGCAGCTTTGGGATTTCCAATCTGTTCCGCGATTTCCTGGTAGCTCCGCGTCGTCCCGAACGGAATTCGAGCCAGCTCTTGCCAGACGCGAATTTGAAACGCGGTTCCCTGCCAACGAAGTGGAACATCAAACTGCAGGCGGCGTCCTGAGAAATACTCCGATACCTGCAGCTTTGCCAAATGCAGAAGCTCGGACTTTGGAGATTCTGAGCTTCGTTCCACGGGTGTCTTGCCATGGTGCAGACGCCATTCGAATTCATCCGGCGTGCGCGGATGTGCGTCGTCGTGGAGACACGCTGCGCAGATCTGTTCCTCCTGCCCTGCAATATATAGGCGCATCGGCAATCCATCTGTAAGCCGTCCCTCTACGGTCAGCCACTCCAACATACCTTCACTGTAATTCAAGCGATCAAGTTCCGAGCCATCCGTTTGCTACCGTGAGGGTTCACGCGAGAATGTATTTTTCCGACCTCAATATCCCTTACGAGAAGTTTGTTCTCGATAACGGCTTGACTGTAGTGGTTCACGAGGATCGCAAGACGCCGATCGTTGCCGTCAATGTCTGGTACCACGTTGGGTCCAAGAATGAAAAAAACGGCAAGACCGGCTTTGCTCATCTGTTCGAGCACCTGATGTTCGGAGGCAGCGAAAACCTGCCAGGCAGCTACATCGAAGCCATGGAGCGGGTTGGGGCTACGGATCTAAACGGCACTACGAATGAAGACCGGACGAACTACTTCGAGAATGTTCCCACTTCTGCCGTAGACTATGCGCTGTTTGCCGAGTCCGACCGCATGGGCCATTTCTACAACACCATCAGTCAGGAAATTCTGGACCTGCAGCGCGGTGTTGTGCAGAACGAAAAGCGGCAGGGCGAGAACCAGCCGTACGCCGTGGCAGAAGAACTGATCGTAAAGGCCACGTATCCGCAAGGTCATCCCTATGCTCACACGGTCATCGGGTCTATGGAAGACCTGGATACGGCGACGCTCGATGATGTCCGGAGTTGGTTCAAAACTTATTACACCCCTTCGAATGCGGTGGTGGTGATCGCGGGCGATATCTCGGCGGCAGAAGGATACGAGCGGGTGCGGCGCCACTTTGACGACATTCCCCCCGGTCCTCCTGTCTCGCACCAGCGTTCCTGGATCGCCAAAATGACCGGCGAACATCGCGAAGTGGCGCAGGATCGCGTCCCACAAGCGCGTTTATATAAGGTCTGGAATGTACCAGGGTACGGCAATGCTGCCGCCGATCATCTCAGGCTCGTGAGTGGCCTATTATCGTCCGGCAAAAACTCGCGTCTTTACAAGCGCCTCGTCTATGACGAGCAGATTGCCACGCAGGTAGCGGCGTATCTGGACGAGCGCGAGATCGGAAGTCAATTTGTGATCGTCGCCACCACTCGCCAGGGCGAGGACCCGCTTAAGGTAGAGAAGGCAGTCGAGGAAGAACTGGCTCGTTTTCTCGAAAATGGTCCCACCCAGAAGGAACTCGAGCGCGTGAAGACGCAAAGCTACGCCAGCTTCGTACGTGGTGTTGAGCGGATTGGAGGTTTCGGCGGGAAATCGGATGTTCTTGCGATCAGTCAGACGTTCGGAGGTTCTCCGAACAGCTACAAGAGACGGTTGCAACATCTGGATGAAGCGACACCCGGCCTCTTGCGCGAGACCTCACGCGAGTGGCTTTCGTGCGGCGTTTATTCGTTGCAGGTCGTTCCGTTCTCTATTTCCAAGCAGAGTACGGCCGCCAAAATGGAACGGAAGCTTCCCGAGCCTGGCCCGGCTCATGATCTGAAGCTTCCTCCCGTTCAGGAGGACCGCCTCAGCAGTGGGCTTCGGGTCCTGCTTGCGGAGCGCCACGAAGTTCCGGTTGTCAATTTTTGGATGGACATCGACGCGGGCTACGCAGCGGACCATTTGGCGGCGCCCGGAACGGCTCGACTTGCGGCTGCGCTGCTGACCAGCGGCACGAAACGGCGTAGCGCTCTTGAGATCAGCGATGAAGTACAGATGCTGGGGGCCCAGCTTACGGCTGGCTCCAATCTGGATATTTCGACGGTTTTCCTTTCGGCTCTCAAGAGCAACCTCGACCAGGCGCTTGATCTTTATGCGGATGTAATCCTTCACCCCGTTTTCCCGCAAGACGATTTTGCGCGTCAGCAACGACTGCAACTTGCCGCGATCGCTAATGAAAAGGTGACACCACTCCAGATGGCCTTACGGGCCCTGCCACCGATTCTTTTCGGCGTGGGACATGCTTATGGACTTCCGCTTACCGGCTCCGGAACCGAGGAGAGTGTACGGAATCTTACGCGTGACGATGTTGCCAGCTTTCACGCGGCGTGGTTCAAGCCGAAGAACGCCACTTTGATCGTAGTGGGCGATACCACTCTTGCCGAAATCAAACCGAAGCTGGAGCGCTTGTTTGCCGATTGGCGGGGCGGGGAAGTGCCTACGAAGAACATCGGCATGATAGCTCGCCCATCGAAGCCTGTCGTTTACCTGATTGACAAACCGGGCGCGGAGCACTCCGTGGTGATTGCGGGCACGCTCGCTCCGCCGCCGGATGCACAAACCGAGATCCCGATCGAGACGATGAACAGCATCTTTGGTGGCACTTTCGGGGCGCGGCTCAATATGAATCTTCGCGAGGAGAAGCACTGGTCTTATGGCGCTTCATCCGTCCTTTATGGTGCGCGCGGGCAGCGTCCCTTTCTCGCATATGCCTCGGTGCAAGGCGACAAGACGGCTGACGCAATCAGCGAGATGCTGCTGGAGTTTTCGGGGATGACCGGCCTGAAGCCCGTTCGGCACGCAGAGTTGGAAAAGGCAAAACAGCAGCAAATCCTGGGCCTGCCGGGCTCTCACGAAACTATGAATGCGATCGGCGGAACTCTGGGCGATCTGTTGCAACTCGGGTTGCCGCTGGACTACTATGACACCTATGTCAGCCATGTAACAGCCCTAACGTTGGACGATGTCAACGCGTCGGCGAAGGAGTTGTTAGACCCCCGGCAAATGATCTGGATGGTAGTCGGCGACCGAGAGAAGCTGGAACCGACGCTAGGGGACCTCGTCATTGGAGAAATTGTCGTGCTGGAATCGTAAAGGAATATGCCTGTAGGGCCAGTTACGCAGGCATAGGCCTATAAGGGCCTTGCTATACTCAAGGTTCCCTATGCCTGTGACTGGTCTTGCCGAAGAAACCATCGTTCCTACCGGGTTTTCCACGCGTGGGGATGGCGAAAAGAAGATTATCCTTCTTAAGCCGCGCGGCTTCTGCGCCGGGGTAGTGCGTGCTATTGACGTCGTCAAGATCGCGCTTGACCTGTATGGCGCACCCATTTACGTTCGCAAAGAAATCGTCCATAACCGCCATGTTGTGGATGAGCTTCGTGGAGCCGGAGCAATCTTTGTTGAAGAGTTGAATGAAGTGCCGGAGGGTGCCCGCGTGATCTTCAGCGCCCATGGCGTTTCTCCCGCTGTTCGGGCCGAGGCGAAGGAGCGGCATCTTCAGGTGATCGACGCCACCTGTCCTCTGGTCACGAAAGTTCACATTGAGGCTATCAAATTCGCGAAACAGGGCTACACCATCATCCTCATCGGACATCGGGATCATGATGAAGTGATTGGGACGCTGGGGGAGGCTCCCGAAAACACAATACTCGTTTCCGATGTCGAGGATGTGAACCGCCTTGCCGTCAAAGACCCGGAACGCATGGTCTATTTGACGCAGACCACATTGTCGCTTGATGAGACCAAAGACATCGTTACGCGTCTTTTCGAGCGTTTTCCTAAGATCATCGGTCCGAAGACGCAGGATATCTGTTACGCGACGGAAAATCGCCAGCTCGCGGTGAAGGCGGTAGCACCGCTTTGTGATGCACTGCTTGTGGTTGGATCGCAGAACAGTTCCAATTCCCGGCGCCTCGTAGAAGTATGCGAAAAGGCCGGAATCCCCGCCTATCTTCTGGATGATGCGAGTGAGGTGAAACCTGAGATGCTACATAGGGTCGCTACGGTAGCGGTGACCGCCGGCGCATCGGCTCCAGAGCACCTGGTCCAGGAACTGATCGATCACCTGAAAGTGAAAGGCTATACCAATCTGGAGGAGGCTGAAATTAAGGAGGAAGACGTTCGGTTCACGCTGCCCTCCGACCTGGAATCTTTCACGCCTCGACTCCACACCATTCGTGCGTGATCATTCGCCTGATATAAGTTGTGATAGTCCGAAACGATGAAGTCTAGTCTAGAAGCTACAGGCTCCCTAATTGTTGCTGTTGAGGACGCAATTCGCAAGGCGTCCAGGTCGCTCCTTGGACGGCAGTCGGCCGAAGGATATTGGTGGGCCGATCTTAGAGCGGACACAACGCTCGAATCTGACTACATTTTGATGCAGCTTTGGCTCCACCCGCCCGTGAACGGGGTCTGGAGTCCTCCTACGCGGCCGCAGATTGAGCGAGCAGTTGCTTCACTCTTTGCCCGGCAATTGCAAGACGGCGGATTCAATATTTATCTGAAGGGCCCCTCGGAAGGGAGCGCTTCCATCAAGGCCTACTTCGCGCTTAAGGTGGCGGGTGTTCCGGCGTCCGACCCGCGCATGCTGCGATTGAAAGAACGTATCCTGGAGCTGGGCGGCATGCAGGCCGCCAATAGCTACGTTCGTACAAATCTTAGCCTGTTCGATCTTTATCCGCGGAACGCCTGCCCTTCGATTCCGCCGGAAGTCATTCTCCTGCCGTTCAACTTCATCTATCAGATGTCGTCCTGGACGCGGGCGATTGTGATTCCGCTCTCAATTGTTCATTCATCTGATCCGCGTCGTCCTGTTCCCGCCGGCTTCAATTTGGCGGAGCTGTTTTTACCCGGCGCGCCCATTATGCCGGAGCGCGATCCGAAATTATTTAGTTGGCGTAACTGCTTCCTGACCCTTGACCGGGGTCTGAAGGTTTGGGAGCGTTTTGGCCCGAAGTTTATTCGCCGCCATGCCGTTAAGAAGTGCATGCAATGGATGATTGAGCGATTTGACCACTCCGATGGTTTGGGCGCCATTTATCCTTCGATGCAGTATGCCGTGATGGCATTGGATGTGGTGGGCTACAAGGCCGACCATCCGCTGCGCATTGAAGCTGAAAAGCAATTCAACAATCTGATGGTCGATAACGGCGCCCGCGGATTTTACATGCAGCCATGTTTCTCGCCCGTTTGGGATACCGCAATTGCGGCCTATGCGCTCGGCGAGGCGGAAACTGCTCCGGCAGCCAAGCTTACCCGCACAGCCGACTGGCTCCTCTCCAAGGAAATTCGGCGTAAGGGTGATTGGGCTGTAAAGCGGCCGAAGGCAGAGCCGTCCGGCTGGGCCTTTGAATTCCGCAACGAATTTTATCCGGATGTGGACGATACGGCGATGGTTCTGCTGGCCATGAGCAAAATGCAGGCCAGCGACTCAGTGAAGCAGCAGGCCTGTGAAAAGCGCGCCGTCGATTGGTTACTTGCGATGCAGGGTAAAGACGGTGGCTGGGCAGCGTTCGACGTCGATAACAATTGGGAAATCCTTAGCCACGTTCCTTTCGCGGACCACAAAGCCATGCTCGACCCGTCTTGTCCCGATATCACGGGTCGCGTGATCGAAGCTTTGATCGAGTCCGGCCTGAAGCCGAATAATCCTGCGATCCGCCGGGGCGTCCAATATCTCCTGCGGGTACAGGAAGCGGATGGCAGTTGGTACGGGCGTTGGGGCGTCAACTATATCTACGGTACGTTTCTCGCTCTGCGGGGCTTACGCGCCGCTGGAATGAGCGAAAACGAACCAAGCATTCAGCAGGCACTGGAGTTTATCCGGGCCTATCAGAATCGTGACGGCGGCTGGGGTGAAAGCTGCGCCAGCTACGACGAGAAGCGCTTTGTTTCCAATCCGAGCACTCCTTCCCAAACCGCTTGGGCCATTCTTGCTTTGCTGGCAGGAGGCGATCTTCGCAGCGAGAGCCTGTATAACGGCATTGACTATCTGATTCAAGCTCAGCTCGCCAACGGCGATTGGGAGGAAGAGTATTGCACGGGAACCGGATTCCCCAGTGTCTTCTACCTCTCCTACACAGATTACCGGAATACGTTCCCCCTATTCGCACTGTCAGCATTTAAGAAGTCGGCAGCTTCCCTTCGCGAAGAATTACAATAGGCCGAAAAGCCCTTGCTTTCCACCCTTGTCACTGGCGCTAGCGGGTTCCTTGGCTGGCATATTGCTTCCTTGCTGGTCGCACGCGGCCATAAGGTGAGAGCTCTCTGTCGTCCCGCAAGTCAAATCCGGGACCTCGACGCGGAGCGGATAGAGGGCGATCTTCGGGATGTCGCTGCAGTTACGCGTGCCGTCCAAGGTTGCCAGCTCGTTTTTCATGCTGCTGCTGATTATCGGTTGTGGGCCAGGAATCCGAATGAGCTTTATCAATCGAACGTAAATGGTACCCAGAATCTGTTGCAAGCGGCCGAACAGGCTGGGGTGGAACGCATTGTCTACACCAGTACTGTCGGCTGTATTGGAATACCCAACAACGGCATTGGCGATGAAGCCACTCCGGTATCGATCGCGGATATGACCGGTCACTATAAGCGCTCCAAGTGGCTGGCCGAACAGGTGGCGCTGGAGAGAGCCCACAGAGGCGCGCCCATTGTAATTGTGAACCCCACAGCGCCGATCGGCGACCATGACTGCAAGCCAACGCCCACGGGACAAATCATTCTGGATTTTTTAAAAGAAAGACTCCCTGCGTTCATCGATACCGGGCTGAATCTTGTTGACGTTCGGGATGTCGCCCTCGGCCACATGCTCGCGGCCGAACGCGGCCGCCCGGGCGAACGCTACATCCTGGGGCGTGAAAATTTGACCCTGGAACAGATTCTTGGCCGCCTCGCCGTTATCGCCGGTAAGCCGGCTCCCAAAGCGAAAGTGCCCTACCCGGTTGCCTATGCAGCTGGAATGGTCTCCACCGCGTGGGCGCAGCTTACCGGCCAATCGCCGCGGGCACCCTTAGAGGGAGTCAAAATGGCACGCAAGAAGATGTTCGTGGACCATGCGAAGGCCGCCCGTGAACTCGGCTATACGCCCGGTTCAGTGGATACCGCCTTGGAGCGGGCAGTCTGTTGGTTCCGATCGAACGGCTACTGCTAGCAGCCGGTTCATACGCTTCCTGCCATCAAACCGCCGATAAGCAGATCCAGAACCCTGCGGCAATCGGCCTCCGTCGGTTGCTGCGAGTCACACTTACTCACAAAGTGGGGATGATGGAAGCACACGGTGGCGTTGAAAACGGCCTGTGCTGCCTGACGTGAATCCCGCACCCGAAATTCACCGCTTTCAACACCGTGCTCGATGATTTGCGCTAGTTGGCGTGTCAGCTGCTCCACATGATGCGCTACTGCGCTCTCTGCCGATTCAGCCAGCGCATGATAGACCTGAAATAGTTCACAGTCCTCCCGTGCCTTCCGACGTTTCAGGTCCACCAAAACTGTTAGCCATCGACGCAAGGTCTGCTCGGCACCGGACGGAGATGCGGCTATGTCGGCCAGCGGCTGCGTGATCCGGGTCAGCCAGCGAGCCGCGACGGCCTCCTGTACCGCTAACTTGGTGGGGAAGTACTTGTAAACAGCCGTGTGCGATAAACCAAGTGCCTTCGCGACGTCCACGATGTTGGTTTTCTCAAAGCCGTACCTCCGGAGCAGTTCCTCGGCGGCATTGAGGATCTGCTCCCTGCGGTTTATGGGAAGGTGCAAGCTTGGTCTCTCACGCAGAACCTTTTTCGCTGTCGAGCCATGCCATCTGATCTTCGGCGTATCGGCTTCCCTCAATTGATCCCGCCGGAATTGCCGCTTCCACCCTCCGGAGATCTTCCGGTGTTAACTGCAGGTCCAGTGCATGGACCGACTCGAAGAGGCGTTCCCGTCTGCGTGCCCCCACCAGGGGAATAATATCGGAACCGCGCGACAGCACCCAAGCAATAGCTACCTGCGCGGAAGTTGCATTCTTCTCAGCCGCAAACGCATCCAGCGCTTGCACGCGCATTTGATTGTTTTCCAGATTCTCACCGCTGAATCGGGGGAGGTGAGCTCGAAAGTCGTTTTGCGCAGCGGGCCGCGACCCTCCCAGGAGCCCCCTCGAAAGCACTCCGTATGCGGTGATGGCAACTCCCAGTTCGCGCGCGGTTGGAAGAATGGACTTTTCAATGCCTCGGCTTGCGATGGAATACTCTATCTGCAGATCGGCGATCGGGTGGACCGCGTGCGCCTTACGAAGCGTGGCGGCCGAGGCTTCGGATAGTCCGATGTACCGTACATAGCCTGCTTTCACCAGATCGGCGATTGCACCTACCGTTTCTTCGATAGGCACCCGGGGATCAACGCGTGCCGGACGATACACATCAACATACTCTGTTCCCAATCGGCGAAGGGAATAGGCCAGGAAGTTCTTCACGGCTTCCGGCCTTGTGTCGATTCCACGAAAGGATCCGTCGGGAGCGCGCATGGCGCCGAACTTGACTGAAAAGAATGCGTGATCCCGACGGCGGCCCTGTACTGCTTGGCGTATCAGCAGTTCGTTGTGGCCCATACCATAGAAGTCGCCAGTATCCAGTAGTGTGATTCCTTCGTCAAGCGCGGCCTGAATTGTGGCGATGCTTTCGCGATCGTCCGCCGGCCCGTAAAAATCAGACATTCCCATGCAGCCGAGTCCGACTGCGGATACAACGGGCCCGTTCCGTCCCAATTGCCTGGTTTGCATACCTCTCCGCGTAGCTCCTCGGTACCAGTATGGCCGATCTGGTTACAAACGTCAGATGATGACACCTGCAACTAAATTCAGAGCGCTACACTAACAGGGAGAAATGGCCCTTCTGTATGTCGCCGCCGAGGACTTCGAGCTCAAACCCTTTGCGAGGGCTTTGACGAATGCCCGGAAGCTGAACTGGCCGGTGCAGTATGCGATGGAAGGGGTTCTACATGGTCGCCGGCTAGTCCTCGTCGCGGATGGAGCCGGTCCTAAGCTCGCCGCGCACGCAACCGCCATAGCCTTTCGTGCGTTCGCGGGAACCGGCCTGACCTCTTCTGTGATCCATACGGTGATCAGCGTCGGGTTCTGTGGTGCTCTCGATCCAAATCTGGGAGCAAACGAGATTGTAATGGGCACGGAAATCGTGCAATCCATGAAGAGCGAGAGATTCGCTTGCACGACAGGGTCAGCCTCTCAATCTTACGTCTCGGGCCCGATCTTTTCGCAAGATCGGATTGCCAATAACGCTCATGAGAAGCATGAATTGCGGTCACTTGGAACGATTGCTGTTGAAATGGAGGCTGCCGGAGTAGCCGCTTACGCGCAAAAAGTCGGAGTGCCGTTTGCCTGCATCAAAGTAGTTTCTGATCGGGCTGACGAGTCCTTTCCGTTTGACCTGAATCGAATGCGAACTAACGAGGGACGTATCGCTCGTGGGAAAATTGGTACTTACGTCCTGTGGCATCCAATCCTGCTTCCGAAACTATGGGGCCTGAAGCAAAGAAGCGACGATGCCGCGAGGACTTTGGGGGACTTTCTTGTCAGTTGCACAATTAGCTCAGAAGCCGGATGAACACTCTATAAGTGATTCAATACCCAGGCAGATGCTGGCGGCAGTCTATCGAGGGGATAGCCGAATTTCGGTGGAATCCATCACCACCCCTGCAATCGGGCCCGGTGAGTTATTGGTTCGCGTTCAAAGCTGTGGAATCTGCCATACCGATCTGAAGAAAGTGGAGTACAACCTCCTCGCGCCGCCCCGCATATATGGGCACGAAACCGCCGGGGTGGTGGCGGGCGTGGGTGAGGGAGTGACAAAATTTGCGCCGGGCGATCGCGTTGTCGTTTTTCATCACATTCCCTGCGGTGATTGCTTTTACTGCGACCGCCGCTTATATGCGCAGTGTCCGATTTACAAGAAGGTAGGAGTAACGGCAGGTTACGAACCTGCCGGAGGCGGCTTTTCCCAATATGTCCGCGTGATGGATTGGATCGTGAAACGCGGGGTGGAGCGTATTCCGGAAGGCACGTCCTTCGATCAGGCTTGCTGGGTGGAACCGGTCAATACGTGCCTGAAGGGAGTGGAACTCCTGTGCCTAAGGGCATCCGATACGGTGGCCATTCTTGGACAGGGTCCCATTGGCTTGATCTTCACGATGCTGGTAAAACGTCGCGCGGGTACGATACTGGCGACCGATACTATTCCGTTCCGCCGAACCTTGTCGGAGCAGTTTGGTGCGACCGCTTTTGATCCCCGTGAAGACGGATTTCGAGATGCCGTGAGAACTGCAAGCGAAGGACGGGGTGCGGATGCGGTCATCCTGGCCACAAGTGCAAAGGGCTTGGTGGAGCAGGCTCTACGGATCTCGCGTCCTGGCGCCAGAATCCTGCTATTTGCGCAAACCTCGGCCACGGAGCGCATTGATATTGCCGGGTCCGACATTTGCGTCGGAGAACGGGTTCTCTTAGGTTCCTATAGCGCTGACGTCGACCTGCAAGGAGAGTCCGCGCGACTGGTTTTCAGCAAGGAATTGCCATTGGAACAGCTTATCTCCGATCGCGTTCCTCTACCGGAAATCGAACGTGGCATTGGGATCGCGTTGCATCCCAGCGAGCATTCGTTGAAGGTGGTGGTTCACCCGCAGGAGGGCATGTAATGGCTTCCGCAATTCTTCAGCCCTCGCCAAGACCAACGCAACCAGTACCTGAGACCATGCGTGCCGCCATCCTGTATGGGAAGCAGGATGTGCGCCTGGAGACAGTGCCGGTTCCTTCCATTGGTCCTGGTGAACTCCTCGTGCGTGTCCGGGCTGCCCTCACGTGCGGCACTGACATCAAAGTATTCCGTCGCGGTTACCACGCCAAAATGCTGGTTCCACCAGCGCTCTTCGGCCATGAGTTCGCGGGCGACATCGCGGCGGTAGGCGAAGGCGTCCAGAATTTCCAGGTTGGCCAGAGAATTGTAGCGGCGAACTCAGCTCCCTGTGACCAGTGCTTCTTCTGTCGCCGCCATCAACCGAACCTTTGCGAAGATCTGATTTTCAACAATGGCGCGTATGCGGAATACATTCGTATTCCGCAAAGGATAGTACGCAAGAATAGCTATCTCATTCCCGAGGAGCTGGACTATCGGGATGCGGCTCTGGCCGAGCCGCTCGCCTGTGCCTTACGCGGGTTGGATGAGGCCTCGGTTCAACCGGGCGATACGGTCGCGGTAATGGGATTGGGACCGATTGGCCTGATGTTCGTTCGCCTCGCCAAGTATGCCTACGGCGCACGCGTGGTTGTGATGGCGCGGCGGTTGGAACAGGTTGACCGGGCCATGATGCTGGGGGCTGACGAAGGCATCCTTATGGGCGACGCCGAAGCTTTAATTGCTGAACTGCGGACAGCGACGGACGGTCGAGGCGCGGACGTCGTCATAGAAGCCATCGGCCAGCCGCACGCCTGGCAACTGGCCACTCAACTCGTGCGCAAAGGCGGGATCATTAACTTCTTCGGCGGCTGCCCTAGCGGGACTAGAGTCGACCTCGACACGACGCTCTTGCACTACTCTGAAATAACGTGCAAGGCCAGCTTTCATCACACACCAGAGCATATTCGCCGGTCCTTGGGGATCATTTCAGAGGGTAAGGTGAATGCAAGCCATCTGGTTACCGATCGACAGCCGCTTAGCGCGTTGCCACGCGTACTGGATGAATTTGCCAACCATCGAAGCCGCCAGATCAAAACGGCGATCGTTCCCTGAACCATAACTCATTCATGCCGGTCGCTCAATTACAACCGAAGGATTTTATCAAGCAAGTACCCGAATCCACCGCCTACTCGGAACAGGAATCGCTGGAGTATACGCGCTGGCTTGCAACAAATCATTACGAGAACTTCCACGTCGTCAGTTTCTTGCTGCCGAAGCAACTTCATCAGGACTTCTACAATGTCTATGCTTTTTGCAGGTGGGCCGACGACCTGGGTGACGAAATCGGGGATCCGGCCGAGAGCCTGCGCCTGCTCTCGTGGTGGCGTGAGGAACTGCAGGCCATGTACAGAGGCGAAGCATCCCACCCCGTTTTCGTGGCTCTGAGAAGCACGGTCTATCGTCGGGATATTCCCATCGATCCGTTTGACCGGCTCATCCGTGCTTTCGAGCAAGATCAAGTTGTTACCCGGTATCAAACTTTCGACGACGTTTTTGCTTATTGCACGAACTCGGCTAATCCGGTAGGCCATCTGGTGCTGTACCTCTGCGGGTACCGCGATCCGGAACGCCAGCAACTCTCAGACCATACTTGCACCGGTCTTCAACTGGCAAACTTCTGGCAGGACGTGACAGTGGACCTGCAAAAGGATCGTGTTTACCTGCCGCTCGATCTGCTTCACCGGCACGGCTACAGCGCTGATGAGTTGTTCGCGCTGAAGTTCAATCGCAATTTCGAGCAAGTGATGCGCGAAGCCGTTGCCGTCGCTGAAACTAGTTTCCGGAAGGGCTTGCCTCTGATACGCAAAGTAGACCGCCGTCTCGCGCTGGATCTGGAGTTATTTAGCCGCGGTGGACTGCGAATCCTTTCTAAGATTCGGGCCGGCGGCTACAACGTCCTCGAGCGTCGCCCGCATATATCGAAAGCGGAACGCATTGGTATCCTTCTGAAATGCCTGCCGAGACTGCTCCCCTTTTGACTACCACGATTGTAGAGCAGTCGTATCGTTATTGCCGGAAGATAGCGCGGAAGCGAGCCAAGAACTTCTATTACTCATTTCTGCTTCTGGAAAAACCACAACGCAACGCAATGTGCGCTGTTTATGCCTTCATGCGTTACTGCGACGATCTAAGCGATGATCCCTCCACAACGGACACGGCAAAGTTGCGGCAAACTATCGCCCAATGGCGCATGGACCTCAATCGCGCCCTCAACGGGGATGTATCAGGAAATCCGCTTTGGCCCGCTTTTCATGACACGGTGCGCCGCTATTCCATTCCGCACCGGTTCTTTGACGAGATGATCGACGGCATTTTATCTGACGTAGAGCCGCAGCAGATGAAGACCTTTGACGATTTGTACCGCTACTGTTATCACGTCGCCTCGGTCGTGGGACTCACGATCATTCATATCTTTGGATTTAATTCGGTCAAGGCGCTACTTCTGGCGGAAAAGTGTGGAATCGCCTTTCAATTGACCAATATTCTTCGTGATGTTCGGGAGGATGCGGAGGCGGGCCGCACTTACTTGCCTCTTGAGGATCTGGACCGCTTCGGCGTCACGGTGGAGCAGTTTCGCTCCGGGAAGGAGGACGATGCTTTTCGCAGGCTGATGGGCTTCGAATCCGCCCGGGCGGAGGCGTACTACGATGACTCCGAGCCCTTGATGAACATGATTCATCCGAAGAGCCGCCGTTCCCTGTGGGCACTTCGCGAAATCTACTTGCACCTGCTTGCACGGCTGAAGCGATCAGACTTTGCCGTTCTTAGTCGTCGTATAAATGTTCCGGCTCATACGAAGGTAACCCTTCTGTTACGTGCGTTCCTTCAATAGGGCTGGCGGAGGCCGGCCGCTGCGCGCTCGGATCTTTATACCTGCCGCATAGATTTCAATTCGACGAGAAGAATTCCCACCACGATCAGAGTTCCGCCTATGACCGACGACCATTTCAGTGTTTCGCCTCCGGTAAGCACCGCGGTCACGAATGCGAAAACAGGCTCCAGCGCAAAGATCAGGGCCGTTCGCGTAGCCGTCGTGTATTGTTGCGCCCAGGTTTGCAGGGCAAAAGCCAGGGCCGTGGCAAAGATGCCGGTGAGGATGATCCCGAAAATAACAGTGGGTGTCCAAATGGCGGTCGGCCGCTCAAACAAAAGCATGGCCGAGGAAAGAATGGCGGCACAGAGGATCTGGCCCACGGCAACCGCTTCGAAGCGTTCGCGCTGCGAGAAATAGCCCAGGGTCAGCAGGTGAAAAGCAAACGCAAAAGCGCACAGGATAGTCAGCAGATCGCCGCGATTGAACTGGAAATGACGCCCAATGGAAGGCAGGGTCAGCAGCAGCATACCAGCGCCCGCGATTGCTATCCCGCCCAGTTCCAGGAATTGTGGCCACCGGCGGTACAGCAAAGCGCTGACGAGCGGAACCAGAACGATATAGAGACCAGTGAGGAAGCCCGAGTTGCCGGCCGTGGTGTATTGCAGTCCGAGAGTCTGAAAAATATAGCCTAGCCAAAGAAATACGCCAGCCGCAGCGCCTCCGCGCAAGCCTCGCCACACACTTCGCCGCCCAGCTTTGAAAAACGCCGGAGCAAAGATAAATGACATGCAGGCCGCTGCCAGCCAAAAGCGCAGAGCGAGGAAATAAGCAGGCGAGATCTCCGCGATCGCATTTTTGACGACAACAAAGGTCGTGCCCCAGATCAGCGCTACGACGAACAGGGCGGTATCGGCCCTCCACCGGGCAGGGCGCGACTTCCCGTGCCGCTGCGTCACGAGGAAGGCGATGCGGCAGACCTGGTATTTGCGGCCAAGCTAATGTTTTCTGCCAACGCAGCGATCAGAAGCAGGATGCGACGAAGGCCAAGTTCCCGGCCTTCCGGTTGATACCACTCATTGGCGGAATGGGCGCCCCCTCCCTGACCGCCAGCCCCGATCGAGATTGCCGGGAGCCCCAGCGACAACGGAATATTGGCGTCCGTTGAAGCGCAATCGACACGGGAGCGAATGTTCAGATAAGAGTCGATCGCCTGGATGGTAAGCAGGAGCGGGGAGTTGGGAGGAAGCTTGCCGCCGGGCCGAGCACCCAGTTCTTTGATCTTGGCAGCCAGACGCACATTGCGTGCGTTGCGATTCTCACGTTCCAGTGCCGCCTCTACCGCAGAGGTCAGGAGAACGGACAGTTCTTCGAGGATCGATGGCTCTTCCGAGCGCAAATCGAGTTTGGCGAGTGCACTGTCTGGAATGGAATTGATGCTAGCGCCGCCTTCAATGATGCCGAAGTTGTAAGAGCAACGGCTCTTGCGGAGAGCAAGACACCGGTCCCGCGCCGTTTGTGTAAACCCATTCACCACGCCCGCAAGCGCATGGACAGGGTTGGGGGTACCGTAATCATTCCAGCTATGGCCGCCTGGTCCGGAAAACGTAACCTCAAAACGGCGGCTGGAGAGTGCCTGGGCCGTAATATGCTCCACCGAAGGGCCGTCGAGCACCACAATTGCGGCCGTGTTTTCTGGATGGATGGACTGGCGGCAGAGATAGCGCATGCCGTTGAGATTTCCTTCGCCTTCCTCGCCAACATTCGCAACGAGTAACAAAGACGCGGCCAGGGGATGAAGGTCGGGCAATTCGGACAGAAGCCGCGCGAACGCGATCAGGGCGGACAACCCGGCCCCGTTGTCGGATGTCCCGGGTCCGGTAAGCGTTCCATCCGGCGCAAAAAAGATATCTTCGGGGCGTGCGGGCGCTAGGACCGTATCCAGATGAGCCGAGAGGACGATCGAGGGTTCTGGGCGAGGACTACCAAACCACGCCAAAACATTACCGACCCGGTCCAGCCGGGCGTTCCAACCGAAGGACTCCAACTGTTGGCGAAACCACTCAGCCCGCGCCTGTTCGAAAAAGGTCGGGGCAGGAATACGGCAAAGCTCAAGCTGTTGTTTATCGATCCAGGGGCGTTCCTGTGTAAACCACCGCTGCGCTTGGGCAAGCGCCGGCTGTGCGGACCTCTGAGAGATAGAGCGCGGCGTTAAAAACTGGGGCCCGACTTGCGGCAGCGTCTTTGGTTCGGTTGCCAATCCTTAGTTTACTTGCTAGGGCTAAGTGGCGGAACCAGGAAAGCAAGAATCGCGCCTGCCGAGATTCGTTCAGTCTGTCCTGCTCTGGGCAACTGCCGGCTGTGTCGCCAACGAGTTGCGCACGGTGGAACTATCGCGCTGCCGGGTGGAGTGGTAATACCGCTTGCCGCCCGGACTCATGGGCCAGTTCATTTCACCGTACCGAGCTACCCGAGATACAGAACGTGCACGTAGGTGCCGGTTCTGGCGTTGTAGGCGAGGTACCACCCTGGATCGTCAGGGTCTTCGTATATTACGATTGGGTCTGAGTTCCAAAGCCAATCCGACACATACGGAATGTCGATCGGAGCCACGCTCCAGTAATAGTTGTTAAACCAGAAGCGGTTCGGGCCGCCTCCACGGAGACGGTACTCGTGGCCCGGACCAACGGCCCCGCTGAAGTGACCGTGCTGCCAAGGATGCTCGAGCCGCAGGCGGGAATCATGGGCTTCGTGACCGGTCCACCGGCCCGTGGCTGCATCAACGTGGGGCGCATTCGGGTGATTCGGTTGATCACGGAAGTTATGCTGGTCACCTTGGGGCACCTGACCGTGGCGCCCGTCGTCCTGGCGGGATCGGCCAGCGCTCTCTTGGCCGTGCATCTGTCGAGCCTGATTCTGTTCCGCCCGATTCTGTTGTGGCTGTTGCGTTCGGCTTTGTTGGGCCTCCTGTGCTCGGTGGTTGCCGGGCTGGGGTCCGCGTGGAGGAACATAGCCATGCCCGACCCCACGATCACCAGAGTCGTGATGTTCGTGCCCGCGGTCGCCATCATGCTGGCCAGGCACGGCATTGGCTTGCAGCACTCCGGCCAAAACGACAACAACTGAGAGAACCATCAGCCGCCAAACTGTCCATTTCATATCGATGCGCAGACGCTACTCGTGGGCGGTCCGCTGTATTATGGACCACGGATCAACCGATGACGTTTCTACCTGCAAAATAGAGCAGGTACCGGAGTATAGTCCATCGGTACTCCTCGCCCGTGACCAAGGGAGGATCCAGAGCAGAGGATCTAAGTCACGCGTAGACTGTCAGACGGGCTAAGCAGCTTCGCGGGGTCTAAGCTCGGTGCTGGCCGGCGAGTCGCGGCATCTAGCGCGAGAAGACTTTGTCCAAAAGAAAATTCTTCTGAAACTTCCTCGCTGGCAGATCGTCCCGCGCGGATCACAGTGGAGGACTCCAGCTTGTCACGCATTTGCTTCACGAGATGGGCGAAGCGGCCGTCGACCACACGCGAGTCGAAGCGAAGAACCTCCATCAAGCAGCCGTATTGCGGATCGGTATAAGGGGGAATCGTCTCACCATCGAAAGACAGACTCTCACCACCTAGGCGGCGCAGGATCATTGCGGACCGGTGCCTTACGGTCGCGGTGCAGCAAGACAAGCAGCCGCCCACCATCTGCCCCCATGCATATGAAGCCACCAAGGTCTCCAGTGCTGCCTTGGTGCAGCGGTGCTCAGCCGAAATAGCCCAGCCTCCAAGTTCGGCATAACCCATACCCGCCCTGCGGGCTTCGGCGAGATCTGATTCTACTGCGGCGCGCAATTTCATGCTCCAATGCGGATCGTTGGCGATCGAGGCATGGGTAAGGCGAAGCTGCTCAAACCGGACCGCGTTGCTGTGCAGAAGCAGTCGAAGACACGCTATGGTCTCGTCCTGCCCGTCAATCAGCAGGAAATGCCAACTTAATTCATCTCCTTCCATCCAAAACCTGCCCTGGTCGTCAATCTGACAGGGTTCAATGGCGCCATCTTGCAAGTAAGACTGCGCGCGGAGGCGCTGAAGGGACGAAAGGTAATGTCTATAAAGTTCGGCGTCTTCCGAAATGGCAGTACCGGACGCGATACGGCCCGCCTTAGCGGGAGCGAGCAGTTGTACCCGGTATCCGTTGTGTCCCATAGCAGAAGAAGCGATATAACGACGGCCTTTCGCTGAATGAGTTCAGTGTGATTACACTTTTCTAATCACTAAGTCGGCGGCCGACCATGAAAGTATCTAATTTTGAGGGATAAGAGAGGTTAGGAGTTCTCTGGCTACTCTCTCTAACTGGGCATATTCTTACCCTTAATGCTCTTGCTTGCCAAGGTGCCTGTCGAAAAACGACGCCATAATTGCGTCCGCTTCCTTTGATTCAGGCAGGTTCGGGTTGTTCCAGAAGGCATGGGGAAGAGCCTCGAATACCACGAGTTGCGCATCGACGCCCGAGCGCAGGAATGCCCGGTGAAGAACAGTGGTGCCGCTCAGCAGCAGATCACGAGTACTGGTGATAAAGAGCGTGGGTGGGAAGCCTTTCAGGTTTGCGAAGAGTGGCGACAAGACTGGATCTCTCAGGTTTGTCGACTCGGCATAAGCACTGGGAGCCGGAGTTCTTCCAGGCGGTGTAAGTGGGCCCGATAGTCCGTTCAAGGCATACATTGCCTGCGAGTCGCCCACACGGCTGAAATCGCCATGGCCCGAGAAGATACCGAGAGCGGCCGGAAGTGGCAGACCTAGCTTTCTTAGCTTGACCGCCACCTCGCCCGTTAGGATCGCACCAGCGGATGTGCCATATAGTCCGATGTTTTGCGGCTTGCATGTCTTAAGTAGCTGCCGGTAAACCGCCACTGTGTCGTCGACAGCTGCGGGGAAGGGGTGCTCGGGCGCAAGCCTGTACAGAACGGCTACCACTTTCGTTTGCGTCAGGTTGGCAATCGGGATGGTTTCGGTAAGCGAACCGGAATCGGAGTTGAACCCTCCGCCGTGGACGTTGATCAGAACCCGGTTGCGCTTCTGCGCGGGAATTGAGAGCGGGGTGATGATTTTCGCAGGAACTCCGGCGATGGTATCGTCCGCGATGTTCACGGGATAAAGAGAGCGCGACTCCCGCCCGGCCCGTGCCTGCCATGCGTCCGTCTTCGAGCGGCGTTCTGCGAGCGACTCCGGCTTTTGGGCGTCGGACACCTGCCTGGCCAGGGATTTCTGCGCTTCGGGGCTCACCGTCTCGGGAACAGGAACCACTCGCGTGACATGCGCGGTGCCGTCTTGATCGATGTAGCTGGAATCAAACTGGGGTGGAGTACTTGCAGTGTGTTGCGCCGCAACGGCGGCAGACGAAAGAAGCACTGCAGCGCCCGTGAGGGGAAATGCGTAACGTACCAGTCTCATGAAGGATGGATTATATCCTTCGGGTAATCATCCGTGTTCCGACGCAAGTAGATGGGTAGTAGCAGGCGCTGTCGAACCCCGGTGAAAGTGCTTGGCGTGATCTTCTATTTCACGGTCGGCCACGGTGATGCGTTCGTGTTGACGAAGGTGTTCGGCCCAATTCTCGACCAGAAAACTTTCGACGTGGCGGTTGAGCGCCGCAGCGTCCTGAAAAATGCCCCAGCGAATCGCCCCATCACGCAGCCGGATACGGCCCAGCGCGTGCATGGCCGCGGAAAACTCTTCATGGCGTGCCGGATCGATGTCGTATTCGATTTGAACAAGGACGGGACCCCGTTCGGGATCGGGCGGAGTCGTGAACACAGGCTCCGGCCAGTGCGTGGACTGGGTAACTTCACGCTCTTCGCCCAGGCGGATCGGAAAGCGCTTTGCGACGAGTAGACTTGCAAGGGAGGTAATCCCAGCGGCCAAAAGGCTGGCCCGCGTGCCATAACGCTCGGCTACCGTGCCCCACACCATACTGGAAATTGCCATACCACCCTGAAAAACCAGCAGGTATGCCGCAAGAGCGCGGGCGCGAACCCAGGCAGGCAGGACGGTCTGCGCAACGACGTTGAAACTGGACGTCTCCGTGACCCAGGCCACGCCACCGGCGAGCATGGCAATGGCGGCCAAAGGGAAGTAATCCAGCCATCCAAGCAGGGCCGTCACCAGTCCCCATATCGCTGCGGCGAAGATTAGGAGCTGATCGGGCGAGAAGCGAAGACGGAATTTTGCGAGTAGTAAAGCGCCAATCATTGCCCCAATGCCCAAGCAGCCCAGTAGAATCCCATATCCAGTGGCGGTACTGTGGAGATCGGATTGCGTGAAGGTGGGTAGTATTGCCCAGATCGCACTCCCCCCGATGATAAATGTGCCGGAGCGCACCAAAACCGCGCGAATACCAGGGGAGTAACGGACGTAGCGCAAGCCGGCCCAAGTGGCCGAAACAATGCTCTCGTTCAGGGTCGAGCTTTGCGTCTTGGGCGCTCGCTTCCACTGGAAAAGAACCATGATCACGCCGACGAAAGAGACCGCGTTCAGGACAAAGACGAAACCAGGATTGAGAGCGGCGATAAGGAAGCCGCCGATGGCCGGCCCAACCGCACGGGCCAGGTTAAAACCCACCGAATTCAGCGAAATTGCTTGCGGCAGGTCGCGGCGCGGCACGATCTCGGGAAGCATCGCCTGCCAAGCCGGATTGTTCAGGGTCGAGCCGACGCCAAGAGCAAACGTCGTCAGTAGCAGAACGATGGGTGAGGCCTTGCCGATAAATGTCAGCCAGCCGAGGAGACCAGCGGCGATCGCCATGAAGGCCTGCGTGAAGATGAGCAGCCTGCGGCGGTCGAACAAATCGGCGGCCACTCCGGCAGGAATACCGATCAGAAAGACAGGCAGGCTGGTGGCGGTCTGAACCAAGGCCACATACAGCGGTGAGGAGTTAAGCTCTGTCATGAGCCAGCCCGCGCCAATGTTTTGCATCCAGGTCCCGAAGTTGGAGGCGAGCGAAGCGATCCAAAGGGCGCGGAAAACGGAGTTGGCGAGGGGAGCCCAGGGACGGCCAACTTCCTGAGATTGTTCCTGGAATGAAGCAGGACGAGCGAAGGCCGGAATGTGGCGAAGAGTGAAGGTGCGCGCAAGACCCATCACGAGATCGGGACCCATATACGTCTCAGTGAGAGAACTGCCGGCCTCCTCTCACCGTAGCGCCAGCGGCGGAACAGACCTAGTGTGGAGTTGGAACGCGAGAATCGCGAAGCTGGTGCAATCGTTTGTATCGCCCAAGGCCTTTGTATCCGCTGGCTGCGTGTCGGCGCGGAACGGCCAGTTAACTGCACGTCTACTCCAGAAGCTCTCCCAAGTCTGAGCCCGATGGTCCAAGGGCCAAGCTGTGGGGTCCAACTTTGCACGGAGCACAAGCCATGGTTCCGCCACGACGAGACATTTTATTGCCGTACTGCAACGTTAGGATGAGCGGGATGGTTTGAACAGGGATATACTTAGGGAAGTTTCCCACATTATATGAAGACGTACGCGAAGTTTGGGATCTTAATGACCCTGATTGTCGGGTCCCTGGTTTGGCTCGCCGTGGGTGGTGTTAGCGACACGAAGACGTACTACAAGACTATTTCGGAGTTGCAACAGTTGGGCAAATCGGCTGAGGGGAAGCGTGTACGTGTGGGCGGAGATGTGGAGCCGGGCTCCATCGTCAAAGCGGGAGCGCAGGTCAACTTTGTCCTGCATCAGGGCGCGAAAACCCTGAACGTCGTTTACTCCGGCAGCGACCCGCTTCCCGACACGTTCAAGGACAACGCACAGGCGCTGGCTGATGGTCGGCTTGGTCCCAATGGTGTTTTCGAGGCTCAGAAGATTCAAGCCAAGTGCGCGTCGAAGTACGAAGCCAAGCCTTCTCAGCGTGGTCTCTCTCACGGCCCGGGGGCTGGAACGAAAGTCAGTGCGGGGGAGCCTAATTCTTTCCATTCTGCTTTATCTTCCAGGTCCTAGTTTTATTTAAGGAGCATTCCTACCAACGATGGAAAACATCGGCGCGTTATCGATTCTTCTTGCATTTTGCCTGGCCCTTTTTGCGGTCGCCTCGTCCTTGGCCGGAAAGTATGGTCGGCGCCCGTTTCTTATCGTCAGCGCGGAACGGGCCGTGTATGCGGTCTGGGCTCTTCTAACAGTAGCTTCGGGTTTATTGGTCTACGCTTTAATCGCCGGCGATTACCGGCTGGCTTATGTAGCGGCTCACAGCAATAAGGCCATGCCTACCATCTACAAGTTCACGGCCTGGTGGGGCGGCCAGGAAGGCTCATTGCTGTTGTGGAGTTGGCTGCTGGCCACCTATTCGGCGGTCGCCGTTTTTACGAACCGGCGCAAGTTCCGCGAGATGATGCCCATCGTCGTGGCCGTTGTAATGACGGTCGAGGCATTTTTCGTCAGCATGATCACCTTTGTCGCCAGTCCATTTCACGTTCTGATGGTGGGCAAAGGCGTCATCGACGTGGGCGATGGGCAAGGTCTGAACCCACTGCTGCAATGGTGGACAATGGCCATCCATCCGCCCTTTCTATACCTCGGGTATGTGGGCTTCACCATTCCGTTTGCGTTTGCCATGGGATCGTTGCTGACGAAGCAACCGGGCGAGGCGTGGATTCATACCACGAGGCGATGGGCCATTCTAACCTGGTTATTCCAGAGCACTGGCATTCTGCTCGGCATGGGTTGGGCTTACACGGTTCTTGGCTGGGGCGGCTACTGGGGCTGGGATCCAGTCGAGAATGCATCGTTAATGCCATGGATTACCGCGACGGCGTTTCTCCACTCAGTCATGATGCAAGAAAAGAAGGGCATGATGAAGGTGTGGAACATGGTTCTCGTCTCGGCCACCTTCCTGCTCAGTATCCTGGGGACGACGCTAACCCGTACGGGGCTGGTCTCCTCGGTCCACGCCTTTGCGCAATCTCCGGTCAAGCCTTACTTCATGAGCTTCATCGTAGGGGCCACCGTGCTCACGGCCATTGCGATCGTCCGCAATCTGCCGTATCTGAAGAGCGAAGTAAAGCTGGAGAGCGTTATCTCGCGCGAGTCGAGCTTCCTGTTTAACAATCTGATCCTGCTGGCCAGTTGTTTCGCCGTACTCTGGGGCACGTTGTTTCCTGTCATTATGGAGGCCCTCAGCGGCGAGAAGGAAACGATCGACGCGCCCTACTACAATCGGGTGAATGTTCCAATTGGGCTTTTCCTGTTGTTCTTAACAGGCGTGGGGCCGCTCATCGCCTGGCGGAAAAGCTCGTTTGCCAGCTTGAAGCGGGCGTTCCTTGTTCCCACCATCATCGGAGTTCTGGTGATTGCCGGGCTGGCCGTAGCAGGCATCCACGACCCGGCTCCGCTGCTTTCGTTCGGATTGTGTGCTTTCGTTTTAGGAACGATTATCGGCGAATTCTGGAAAGGTTCCCGTGCGATACAGGCCAAAGAGGGATTGCATTTGCCTAGAGCAGCATTTGAACTGACCTGGCGCAATACGCGGCGCTACGGCGGGTATCTGGTGCATATCGGCATTGTTTTCATGTTCATCGGATTCACCGGCAGCGCCTTCAACCTGCACGAGACCCGCAATCTCGGCTTAGGACAAAGTGTGCCGTTCGGCCGATATATGTTGAAGCTGGTAAGCGTGAACAATGGACAAACACCAAACTACGAAGTCAGTCACGCCGTGCTGGATGTTTCGAAGAATGGGAGGGTAATTACCCAGCTTGAACCGGAGATACGCTTCTATCCGGCAAGCCAGCAACAAAGCACAGAGGTCGGCATCCGTCGGCGCCTCAACGAAGACCTGTACGTTGTCTTCTCGGGAGTACTCCCCGACCAAAGCAAAGCAATTTTCCAGTTTTATCTGAACCCGCTCGTGTCATGGGTCTGGATTGGATATTGGGTGCTGCTGTTTGGAACCGTCGTTTGCTTGATCCCGAGCAAGGTGCGCCTGCAGTATGCACGGACGGAGGTGGTGAGTGTTGCCCAAACGCATGCTCCTGTCCATTCGTAAGCGCTCCGTGAACGTCAAACTGCTCACCGCGTTCCTGTTCGCTATCGCCACGCTGGTAGCGCAAGATCCGACTTCCTACATGAGCGCCCATGTGCTCCGTGTCGGAGAGAAACTCTCTTGTCGCTGTGGTGGGTGCCGGAATACTGTGGGCAACTGCCCCATGCTGCACTGCGAGTACTCCGACCCCATGCGACGCCGGATTGCCAGCATGCAAGCCCAGGGCAGGAGTGACAGCGACATCATCAATACAGTTGTGCGTGAGCAGGGCGTAGTGGCTCTCTCGACACCACCGAATGAAGGCTGGGGCTTATTCACCTGGATCATGCCTGGCATCGCGGCCCTGATCGGCTTCTTCATTTACTCCGCCTATGTGAAGCGCAACCGCAAAGCGCCGGAGCCAGTCTCGGCCGCCGACGAAGCGGTACTCCGCCGATTCCAGGACCAAATTGACGACGAATTGTCGGATGGCCCGGACGTCCCTAAGGAGCATCCAGGCAAGGAGAAATGACGCTTGTTGTTGCGGCGCTTCTGTTTGTAGGCGCTCTTATATTCACCCTTTTCATTCGCCAGAACGACATTCCAGAACCGCTGCCGGTCTCGCCGATTCAGCACCTTGAAGATCGTAAGCAGGCGATCTATGACAACCTTCGTGATCTGCAGTTTGAATATCGTCTCGGCAAGTTGTCGGACGAGGATTATCAGCAGACGAAGCAGGCGCTTCAAAAAGAACTCGCCGGCGTTTTGGCCGAGACCGAAGAGGTGATGGCACGCCTCGGACTGAAGACGGTGAAAGCAAGGAGAGTTACCGAGGCGCCCGCCCTCGCGAAAGTACCAGCACGGGAAAGCGGGTCAACTTGTCCCCATTGCGGCGCGCAATTTGCTCAAGCCCTGAAGTATTGCGGGGAGTGCGGAAAGGCAATGGCATGACGAACTTCGTTCGAACATTGGCGCTCAGCTTTGCTCTCAGCGCGCCCCTGTTGGCCGCCATCGACGGCACTGTTGTGAACGGCACCACGGGCAAGCCCCAGGCCGGAGTGAGCGTGACGTTACTCAAGCCCGGTGCGGGAGGAATGCAGCAACTCGGAAGCACCCAGAGCGATGCAGCCGGCCACTTCCGCTTCGACCACGACCAGCCCGGCGGCGGGCCGCAGCTTCTGCAGGCCCACTACAAGGACGTGAACTACAACAAGCTGCTAACGCCGAATGTTCCCACCTCGGGCGTCGATTTAGAGATCTACGAGACTACTAGGTCCGCTGGGCAGACACGTGAGGCACAGCACCTGATGGTGGTAGAGCCCTCCACCAGCCAAATCGCCGTAAACGAAACGCTGATTATTGATAATCCTTCGAAGACGACGTATCTAAATGCGGCCGAAGGCAGCATGCGCTTCTACCTGCCCCCGGCGGCGAATGGACAGGTGCGGATCAACGCGCAGGGACCTGGGGGAATGCCACTCCCGCAGGCTCCCCAAACGACGGACAGCGCAAACGTATATAAG
>DATIMM010000236.1:0-6959 GCA_035475295.1 Bryobacteraceae bacterium | reverse complement strand
GATTGAAGCCGGGAAGCTCGAATTCGAAGTCATCGAATTTGATCTGCGTCAAACGTTGGAGGAGATGTTGAAAGTTCTGGGCATCCGTGCGCGCGCGAAGAATCTGGATTTGGCCTGTGATCTGGATCCGGCTGTTCCATCCAGACTGCTTGGAGATCCTGGCCGACTTCGCCAGATTCTCATAAACCTGACCGGAAACGCTATTAAATTTACCGAGCGCGGAGGGGTCGTGATTCGAGTAGAGCGGAGGTCGCAAACCACCGAGGACGTGGAATTGCACTTCAGCGTCCAGGATACGGGCATCGGGATTCCTTTGAACAAGCAGCGGCATGTGTTCAGTGCTTTTTCCCAAGCCGACAGTTCATCGACCCGGATGTTCGGGGGTACCGGACTGGGACTAACGATCTCCTCTCAATTAGTCGAAATGATGGGCGGACGGATCTGGCTGGAGAGCGAAGAAGGGATGGGCTCTACGTTTCACTTCACGGCGCGCCTCGGTACGGCGTCGGCTGGGCCGGAACCAAAATTGCCGGGGGACGGCGGCTTCCTCGAAGAGCTGTCTATTCGTCGTGGTGGGCGATGAGGACACCGACCGGAGCATTCTTGACGAGACGTTTTCCCACTAGGGACTAAGGACGGCATTGGCCAATTCAGGACCTGCGATTGCTGAGGGTCTGCAGCATGCGGCGGACAGCGGAGATCCAGTCAAACTGATTATTCTGGACGCACATTGGCCGGTTTCGCACTGATGCGGCGCATCAAAGCGGACCCTGAATTCGGAGCAGCGGAGGTCGCGCTACTAACCTCAGGTGTCAAGTGCAAGATGGTTGCCACACCTCAGGTTGATAGAGTGCGTTTGGACGACACGTGTCGAGTAGTGCCCCGGCGGATTCGTCCCGATATGCCGGCTTCAGCCCGGCGATCCGGTCAGCGTGGAAACCAGAATTACGAATCGAATTTCGAGCTGTCCGAGGTTTTGAGCACGGTCAGTTCGGGGATGCTAAATACCTGGGCGACAATTTGCCGTATCTGGGCTGCTGCCGTATTGTATGCCTCTAAGAGAGGCGCCATCGCTGGCGTGGGCACGGTCCGGAATGGGCGCGTTCCGGCGGGCATCTCGATCAACCGGAGGAACGCTTCCGCTACTTCGGCGGCACCAGGGGTCTCGGGCGAAGCCTTCGCCGCATCGAATGTACCCTTCACACGCGCGGTGAAATCGCTATCCGGCTGATACTCGGCCGCTCGGCTTTGGTCATCGGGGGATTGAAATGCTTCCAGAATGGGCGTGCGGTGAATGCCCGGCTCCACGATCACCGAATCCACTCCGAAGGGAGCCAACTCGAATCGATAGCTATCAGCCAACGCCTCCAGGGCAAACTTACTGGCACTGTAGAGACCGAAGTAGGCGGCGACCGCACGTCCCGCGGCAGAACTGACATGAATCAAGAGACCACTGCGTTGCCGACGCATGGTGGGAAGAACCGCGCGATTCACTCGCGCCACGCCAAAAAAGTTCACCTCAAAGAGCTGCTGCATCTTCTGGATTGTGTAGGCCTCAGTAATTCCGAGTGCCGCCACACCCGCATTGTTAATGACGACATCGATCCGACCCGT
This sequence comes from Bryobacteraceae bacterium, assembly GCA_035475295.1. Classification (GTDB taxonomy): domain Bacteria; phylum Acidobacteriota; class Terriglobia; order Bryobacterales; family Bryobacteraceae; genus Bog-105. The sequence goes on along the minus strand of DATIMM010000236.1, from coordinate 5,345 downwards.
GCGCTCTAGGATCTGCTCCGTCGCAGTCGAGACCGAAGTGTCGTTCGATACATCCATGTCGACGACGTGGAGTGGAAGTTTCTCTTGAGCAGCCAACCCTTCTAAAGCTTCGCGATGCCCGGCGTTGCGCCCCGAACTATCCCGCATCGTGGCAAAAACGGTATAACCACGGCGCCCCAGAGCCTCCGCTGTGGCTCGTCCGAATCCGGTGCTGGATCCCGTAATCAAAACGACTTTGTTCATAGGTCTTGCCAGCCTAACAGAGAGGGCGTCGGATGGTGCGCAACCGCCCACAACTACTCCCGTTATGTCGGCCTGTGTCCCGGAACTTGAAGGCGTGGATTCGGCCGGCGATCGCGTCTGCCTCGACTAGGTGATCGCGGCCAACGAAATCGACGCGTCCGATGACGCTGCCCTTACCAGAACCCGAGCGGAAACCGTTATGGCGGGCTGTACTTAGCCCGGTACTGCTGGTGACGAGTACGAGCACGTTACTTCAGATACTTCGAGCGGATTTTAAACACGTCGGCGAATGCGATAAAGAAGTCCTTCGATCGGACTTTAGAGCCGGCGACGTCTTCCCAGTGCTCCAAGGGGTATTCGTAGATGGCGGACTCGACCAGGGCGGGATCGCCTCCACGGCGCTGGATGTAGCGGGCGATGATCTCGACGTCGAAGATCCATTTGGAGAGGAAAGGTTCCTGGAGGATTTCGCCGATGCCGGAGTCGACGCGGAAGAGTTTGGCTCCGCACTGGGTGTCGTAGATGGGAAGGCGGAGGACTTGCGAGACGGCGGTGGCGAAGACGCGGCCCAGATAATGGCGATAGGGCTGGCGCTTGACGTAGCGGCCTAAAAGCTTCACACGCGAACCGAAGATCATGGCCGTTTCCGGGTGTGTATCGAGGACACGGAGGAAACGGGGAATGGCGTCGAGCGGGGTGGCAAGATCGGCATCCCAGTAGCCGACGATCTCCTGGTCGAAGTGCTGGATCGCATGGAGGAGTCCACGACGGACCGCCTCGGCTTTCCCGCCGTTGACAGGGCAGCGCACGATTTGAGCCCGGTTTTCGAAACCAGCACAGGTTTGCTGGAGGACTTCGAACGTTTTGTCCTTGCTTCCGTCGTCAACGAAGATGATGCGGACGGGATCGGGACCCTCAAGAAAGCGGCGGAAGGCGGAGATATCGAGCCGCTTCGCCTCGTTGTAACAGGGGATAATGACGGAGACACGGCATGGGGCGGGCGCCCTTTCGTTGTGCTGGCCTGTATTCATGGAAGGAAGAGTGTTCAACGCAGTGTCAGAGCCGGTCCTGGAAGCGGAATGGCCGGTGGCTTTTCTGGGCTCTGGAAGTCCCAGTATAGACGCGGAGACGCATTTCTCTTCCCCGGGCAGCGAAGTGGGCAAGGGTAGCAGAATCGCCCAGGTACGCCAGGGGAACGGGTGGCAAATTCCAGGCAGGATCCGGCTTTCCCCTGATATACTGTAGTTTTGCCAATGAGCCGGAGTGTGCGACCTCGTGTGCTTCGAGCCGCCGGAGGGTTTTCTTGTGTTTATAAGCCTTCAGGAAGTTGAGTCTAAACCGGTTCGCTTTTCAGTGGATGTTCCGCCGGGAGAAATTTCCTACGACGAAAAGGTGACGCAGACTTCTCCGCTTCACGCGGAGGGGAGGGCGGAGTTGCTGAGTGCGTCGCTCGGGGAGATTCGAATTCATGGAAAGCTGTCGGTAAAGATGGAAGCGGCCTGTGACCGCTGCCTGGAACCGGCGTCCGTGGATGCCGTGAAGGACTTCGATCTGGTTTACGTGCCAGCCGACGAGGCGCAGGCAGGCGGAGAGAAGGAAGTAGACGAGGCGGGCGTCGAGGTGGGCTATTACGAAGGTAGCGGCCTGCAGTTGAACGATGTCTTACGCGAAGTCGTACTGCTTGCTTTGCCGATGCAACTGGTGTGTCAGGAAGCGTGCAAGGGCATTTGCCCGACTTGCGGCGGCAATCGCAACCAGCATAGTTGCGATTGCCAAGCTAAGACGGTGGACGACCGCTGGAGCAAGTTGAAGAGTTTTCGGGCTGAGTTCAGCCCAAGCAACTGAGGGTGGAGGCAGACGGCCGACAGCCCGGTGTTGAAGAAATAAAGAGAAAGTAGAAGAATTTCATGCCAAACCCCAAACGACGCCACTCGAAGCGCCGGACCTCCACGCGCCGGGCCCATGATGCATTACGCATACCGCAAATGACGGAATGCCCGAACTGCCAACAGAAGATACGAGCGCATCGTGCCTGTCCGAACTGCGGCAAGTACAAAGGCCGCGAAGTTATCGAAGTCGTTGAGAGCTAGGCAGTTCCCTTTCACAGGCGAACGGCTTTATACTCTGATTGAAAACGGCTAAGTAGACGCGACACGATGGTAACGACACTCCCTGACAGTCTTTATTTATCGCGCACCTGCCTCAACAGCCTCCAGGGGCGTTCGAGGCAGGTTTCGCAAATGGAACCTGCTGCAGCCGAGGGGCTGAGCAGCCGCCTGCCGCAAGCGGGCACCTCTCCGGTACGCTGGGCGTTCGGTTATTCGGCCAGTTATTCCGCTTAAAGAAGACGCGACAAGATGGTAACGATAGCGCTTGACGCGATGGGCGGAGATCATGCCCCGAAGCCGGAGGTGGAGGGCGCTTTACAAGCGGCTACCGAGTTCGGCGTAAAGGTGATCCTGGTTGGCCGGGAAGAAATCATTCATAAGGAGCTGCATCGCCACGGCGGATGGAAGCGTTTGCCGATTGAGGTGAAGCACGCGAGCGAGCAGATCACGATGGAGGACAGCGCGGGGCGCGCGCTGCGAACGAAGAAGGACAGTTCCATACGAGTGGCTTCGCGGCTGGTGCGCGAGGGCATCGCCCAGGGCGTGGTTTCGGCGGGGAACACCGGGGCCGTGATGGCAACGGCCAAGATGGTGCAGGGCATGTTGCCGGGAGTGGACCGTCCGGCGCTGGCATCCGCCTTCCCTACCCTGAACGGACGTCCGGCGGTGATGCTGGACGTGGGCGCGAATGTCGACTGCAGCGCGGAGATGCTGGCGCAGTTTGCCGTGATGGGAAGCGCGTATTCGCGCGTGATTTTCCACAATGAGAATCCCAAAGTAGGGCTGCTTTCGATCGGCGAAGAGGAGCACAAGGGCAACGCGCTGACGCACGACGCCACTCCGCTGCTGAAGAGCCAGAAGCATCTGAATTTCATCGGCAACGTGGAAGGCCGCGACGTGTACATGGGCAACGTCGACGTGATTGTCTGCGACGGGTTTGTGGGCAACGTGGCGCTGAAGGTCAGCGAAGGGCTGGTGGAAGTCATCGGAAAGATGCTGCGCGGCTCGCTGCAAGCCAATCTTTCGCGGAAGCTGGGAGCGTTTCTGGCGCGCGGAGCTTTCCAGGATTTCAAGAAGCGGGTCGACTACTCCGAATACGGAGGATTGCCGATGCTCGGCTTGAACGGAATGTGTATCGTCTGCCACGGCCGTTCAAACGCCAAGGCCATCAAGAATGCGATTCGGGTGGCGAAGGAGTTTGCCGAGGGCGGAATGAACGAAGGAATCGCCACGGAGCTCCACGAGTGGACCTCGGCGGCTGCGACGGGCTAGGCGCAGCGGTTTCGATGGTACGCTGATATAGATTCTTTGCCCGCAAGCGGATGTGGCGGAATTGGCAGACGCACTGGATTTAGGTTCCAGCGCTCGTAAGGGCGTAAGAGTTCAAGTCTCTTCATCCGCACCAATCTTTTCAATAAACTACCTGGATCGAGCATCCGGGTTTATTTTTGATGTTGTGGTTTTTGCTGTGGTGTTGCCGTATTTCTTGCTCATGATTTCCCGCACCGCCTTCGCGTCTTCGATATCGACAATTCCATAACGCTCGTCCATGGAATCGGTCTTATGGCCGATGATCTTTTTGCGCAGCGGACGCGGAATGCCCTCGTTGCGCATGTTGCGGCTGGCGGAGCGGCGGGAATCATGAGGAATAAACCCAGCGAGACCGGCCCGTTTACAGGCGGCGTGCCACGCGTCATAGAAATTGCGCTCTGTGAATGGTCTTCCGTCTTCCCACACCAGCAGTTTCCCCTGCCCCGCCCTGCGGTTTTGTACCGCCCACTCGAGCCATTCCCGCATAGGCCCGTCAATGATCGGCACCAGGCGCGCTTCTTTGTTTTTCGCCTTCCGGATCTCCACGAATCCGCCCGCCAAATCGACATCCGAAATGTCCAGCCGGAGCATTTCTCCGCGCCGCATGCCCACGTAATAGCCGCAGCACGCAAACGGTTTCAACGGGTTCGGCAGTTCGTTCAACAGTCGGAGGAAATCCGCTTCGTCCTGAAATCCTTTCCGTGCGTTGTCTTCCTTGACGATGGGGAAATAGGGAACCGAACCGACGGCACCATCTTTAAGCGCGCGGCGAAACGCAGCACGCAAATAGGAGAGTTCACGGTTTATCGTTACGTCATCAGCACCGGCCGCAGCGCGTTCCTGACGGTACTTGCGCAGGCGATTGACGTCGCACCGGGAAATGGCAACTCTGCCGAGCATCGGGCGCACATTTGCTTCGATGACCCAGCGAATGATTTTGGCGGATTCCAGCCGCTCATCCGCATACGCCAGATAATCATCCAGCAGGTCCGAAACGATCTGCTTGTCGCGCCGGGAGTGAACGATTTCACCCCGCGCGCGCTTTCCCAGCAGCTTGTCGAGTTCCCGTTGCGCAACTTTGCGATCTGTCGACTTGCTCGAAATCGGTCCAATCTGTTTGCCGTCTACATAGGCTTGGTAATACCAAATTCGCCGCTTGCCGCGTTGGTAGAGCGTTCCCGATCCGTATCCCATTCCAACGCCATCTTACGCAACGTTGCGTTCGATCCATTCATCCAGGCTCTTTTTCGGTACTAGAACCCGTGTGCCGCGCCGCACGACGGCAATCTCCCGGTCCTTGATCATGGTCTTCAATGTACTTCTGGACAGGCCTAATTTGCCGGCTGCTTGTTCAATCGAGTAGGCTAGTGGCTCGTTGACGGATGCAAGTTTAGCCGCTAGCACCTTGAAAGCCTGAGCGGCAATGCGATCGGCTATGCTGGCGAAGAACTGGGATTCGATGATGTCTGAGCCCACAACGGGCTTCGAGGTCGAATCATTCTGGTCTGGGTACAACAACTGGTTTTTAAGTGTGCCCACTTCTTTCTATTTCCTCTGTGTTTTCTTCGGCACAGGGTTTGGAGGATTTCACCCGTGGCGGCCTAAAAGGGAGTAGCTTTGCTTTGGGCCTCATTTTCTGTTGCTGCATCAGCGCACGTTGATTCCAGTGCGCTGATGCAAGCC